>SXWH01000232.1 GCA_005791535.1 Verrucomicrobiaceae bacterium
TCATCTGCGAGGCCTACGCCATCCTCAAAGCCGCCATCAACCCCACCGCCGAAGAATTCGCCCAAATCTTCACCGAGTGGAACAGCGGCGAGCTCGACAGCTTCCTCATCGAAATCACCTCCAAAATCTTCACCAAAAAAGACCCCGAGACCGGCAAACCCATCGTTGACCTCATCCTCGACAAAGCCGGCCAGAAAGGCACCGGCAAATGGACCGTCGGCCACGCCGTCGAAATGGGCGTGCCCCTCAGCGTCATCGGCAGCGCAGTCGAGGCCCGCATCCTTTCCTCCATGAAAGACCAGCGCGTCGCCGCCAGCAGCGTCCTCAGCGGACCCGCGCCAAAGCCATTCACCGGCGACCGCGCCGCCATCATCGCCGCCGTGCGCGACGCCCTCTACGCCTCCAAGATCACCAGCTACGCACAAGGCATGGTGCAGCTCGGCGCAGCCAGCGAGCTCTATAAATGGAACCTCAACTTCGAGGACATCGCCTCCATCTGGCGCGGCGGCTGCATCATCCGCGCCCGCTTCCTCAACCGCATCACCGAGGCCTACAAAAAGAACCCCGGCCTCAAAAACCTGATGCTCGACCCATTCTTCGCCGACGTGCTCAACCGCACCCAAAGCAACTGGCGCATCGCCGTCACCACCGCCATCGAAAACGGAATCGCAGTCCCCGGCTTCAGCGCCGCGCTCGCCTACTTCGACAGCTACCGCACCGCCAGCCTCCCCGCCAACCTGCTCCAAGCCCAACGCGACTACTTCGGCGCCCACACCTACGAGCGCACCGACAAGCCAGCCGGACAGACGTTTCATTACGACTGGCTGAGCTAGCGAAATGGACAATCCGTATCAGCCACCGAGAGCTGATGGGATTGGCGAGGGAATCGATAAACCGGGATTTTTCACCGCCTTCCGACAAGCGTCCCAAAAGCCCGCGATCGCGTGGGGCTTTTGGGAGCGCGGGCGCATTCTTTACGGAATCGTGCTGTCGCTTATCGTGGCCGTCATGGTCTTGGTCATAAGGCCGGAATCTTCTGTGCTTTTTAGGGAGCGAATCGACGACTTCATCGAGTCGGTTCTCATCGCGAACTTCCTCTATTCGTTTGCTTACGGATTCGAAGTGATGGCGCTGCTTCTCCCTTCGCGGCGGGTAAATCCAACGCTACGGTATGTAATGCTTGTCGGCGGAACTCTGTTGGCTGCGTTCTTTACGGTTGTCGTAGTCGATGGCATCCTCGGCGGTGGGTTTGACTGAAGTCGCCGCTCCATTACGTCCACGGTGCGCCGCCGGCCTTTCGCTACATTGAACAGTAATTGCCTCAAGCAACGCCCCAATCAGCAGGCTGACGTCGTTCCATCATCATGTCTGATGCGAATAACTGCTTGCGTTTCCAGAGAAACGGGGTATTTCCGTCGCCCCTCAATTCAAAAACTAACTAAAACCAATGGCAACTGAAGCACCTAAAACTCTGCGACTCCACGATAAGGATACGGGAAGCGCGGACGTGCAAATTTCGATCCTGACAGGTCGAATCAACCAACTCACGGAGCACTTTAAGACTCACGTGAAAGACCACCACTCGCGCCGCGGCCTCTTGAAGATGGTCGCGCGCCGCCGCAGCCTTCTCGATTACCTGAAGCGCACGGCGCCGGATCGTTACAAGACGATTCTGGAGACGCTGAACCTGCGTAAGTAACAAGGACACTTTTGGGCATCGCCCCGGTGGGCAACCACCGGGGCGACTGCTTTAAATCCCGGACTGTAAAAACACATCGCTCCACACCTCGCCGAAACCGGGCGACGGGGTTGCGGAGCAAAAAATCAAAGACCCTCACGGTTCGCCGGACGCGGTCTCTAGTCTTAGCCCCAAGGGCACAACTTTCACCTCCTTCCTCTGCTGCTCCACACCCCGAGCAGCGGCAGAGGAAGCGGATGATGGCAGTGCCTTTCGGGCTACGAGCTAGAACTTGCGTGGAGACGACGGACTGTGGAGGCATTTCTCCATACACAAAATGAGTATCCACAACGTAACCGTCGAAATCGGCGGTCAAGCAATCACCATCGAAACCGGCAAGCTCGCGAAGCTGGCCGACGGCGCAGTAACCGTTCGTTGCGGCGAGACCATCGTTCTCGTCACCGCGGTTTCCGCCACGAAAATCAAGGAAGGGCAGGACTTTTTCCCGCTTTCCGTCGAATACCGCGAAAAAGCGGCGGCCGTGGGCAAGTTCCCCGGCGGCTACTTCAAGCGCGAAGGACGCCCGAGCGAGAAGGAAATCCTCACCTCGCGCATGACGGACCGCCCGCTCCGCCCGCTGTTCCCGAAAGGCTATCTCTACGATACGCAGATCGTCGGAACCGTGATGAGCGCGGACGGTCAGAACGACCCCGACATGCTTTCCATCAACGGCGCTTCCGCCGCGCTGATGGTCAGTGACATCCCGTTCTACGGACCAGTCGGCGCGGTGCGCGTGGGCCGCATCAACGGCCAGTTCGTCGCCAACCCAACTTGGGCTGACCGCGAATTCTCCGACCTCAACCTCGTTTACGTCGGCACGGAAAATGACATCATCATGATCGAAGGCGAAGGTCAGGAAATCCCGGAAGAGGACTTCATCAAGGCCCTTGAATTCGGCCATGCCGAAGCGAAGAAGATCATCGCAGCGCAGAAACAACTCGCCGCTCTCGTGAACAAGGAGAAGCGCGAAATGCCGCTCTTCACGGTGAAAGACGAGTTGATGGAAGTCGCCTACGAAGTCGCCGGCAGCCGCATCGAGGCCGCACTTTACCAGAAGAGCAAAGTCGCCCGCGGCAAAGCGGTCGGCGCTCTGAAAGACGAAGTCGCAGCAGCGGTGAAGGCGAAGTTCCCGGAAGCCACGCCGTTTGAAGTCAGCCAGGCTTTTGACTACCTGCAAAAGAAGGCGTTCCGCGTTGCAATTCTCGATCGCCAGTCGCGCTGCGACGGACGCGGGTTCAACGACATCCGTCCGCTCTCGGGCGAAATCGGATTGCTCCCGCGCTCGCACGGCTCCGCGCTTTTCGCCCGTGGCGAAACGCAGGCGCTCTGCCTCGCGACCCTCGCTCCAGCGGAGGAAGCCCAGGAACTCGACGGCTACACCGGCGGCGAGACCAGCAAGCGCTTCATCCTGCACTACAATTTCCCGCCGTTCTCGGTCGGTGAGACAGGCCGCATGGGCGGAATGAACCGCCGCGAAATCGGCCACGGCGCGCTTGCCGAGCGTTCCATCGCTCCAGTCATCCCGTCGGCGGAAGACTTCCCGTATGCCATCCGCATAAGCTCGGAAGTCTGCGAATCCAACGGCTCAACCTCGATGGCCTCGGTCTGCGGCGGCGTGCTCGCGCTCCTCGATGCAGGCGTGCCAATCAAGACACCGGTCGCCGGCATCAGCGTCGGACTCGTCACCGAGTTCGAAGGCGACAATCTCAAGCGCTACACCACGCTCGCCGACATCATCGGCAGCGAGGATCACTTTGGCGACATGGACTTCAAGCTCTGCGGTACCCGCGAAGGTGTCACGGGATTCCAGCTCGACCTCAAGCTTCCCGGCCTGAGCCATAAAATCATGTTTGAGGCGGTTCGCCAGGCTCGCGAGCTCCGGATGCGTGTGCTCGACGTCATGGAAAGTGTCATCGCCACGCCGAAGCCGGAAATGTCGCCTTACGCACCGCGTATCGAGACGATCAAAATCAACCCCGACAAGATCGGCCTCATCATCGGACCTGGTGGCAAGAACATCAAATCGATCGTCGCCGAGACCGGATGCGACATCAACATCGAGGACGACGGCAGCGTCCGCATCTACTCGAACAACCCGGATGGCATGGCTCGCGCCAAGCAGATCATCAAGGGCATGACGCAGGAACTCACCGTCGGCGAAATCTACTACGGACCGGTCGTGAACATTAAGGAATTCGGCTGCTTCGTGGAAGTGCTGCCCGGCAAGGACGGCATGTGCCACATCAGCGAACTCGCGGATTTCCGCGTGAAGCGCACCGAAGACGTCGTGAAAATCGGCGACATGATCTATGTCAAAGTCCTCGGCGTTGATGAGCGTGGAAAAGTAAAGCTCTCGCGCAAAGCTGCGATGAAAGACCGCGACGAAGCTGCGCAGAAAGCCTCCGGTGGAGCGCCTGCGGCACCGGCTGCTCCTGCCGCGCCTGCGGCTCCAGCGAAGCCGGCTGCGCCAGCGGTTCCGCCGCCAAGCGCCTAGTATGGACGCGGCGCAATCGCCGCTCAAAAATTCACCCGCCCGCAGTCGAAAGGTTGCGGGCGGGTTTTCTTTTTGCGGCGATCAGGCCTTTCGCCCGAACTTTTTCTCCAGTTCAGCGTAGCTGAGCTGAATCATTGTTGGTCTGCCGTGCGGGCAACAGTAGGGCAGCTCGCAGGCCAGCAGATCCTGAATAAGTCGCAGGCACTCGGGCTCGCGCAGGACATCGTTTGCTTTCACGGCGTGGCGGCAGACGGTCTTTGCGATCATGTCCTCACCAAGGCGCAGTTTGCTGGTTTGCTGCGAGGTCTCGCGAAGTTCGTCGATCATGTCCCGCAACATTTGCGGCGGATCATCGGCTTTCAGGAATTGCGGCAAGGCATCGATTTTAAATGTCCCGCCGCCGAAAGGCTCCAGGCCGATTCCCGCGCGGTTCAGTACGTCGAGATGTTGCTCCAGCCAGTCGGCGTCCTTTGGCGGAACGTGCAGCGTGATCGGCAGCAGCAGTCGCTGCGTCGGCACGCCGTCCTTTTCCATGCGGCGGCTCATTTCCTCGAAAAGAATCCGCTCATGTGCCGCGTGCTGATCGACGAGCACAAGCCCGCTGGCGTTTTCCATAATGATGTAGAGCCGTCCCAGGATGCCGATGATTTTGAAATCATTCGCCGGGCGCGGTGCAGCCGCGGGCGGAGGCGGCGGGTCGGGGGGCTTTGGCGGTGCGACAAACTCGGGTAGCGGCTCTGCGGCCTGCGATGGTTGTGGAGCGGGCGAGGGTGCGGCGGGAGGGAAGGGCATCGTCCATTCGCGGCGAAGCGCGAGCGGCTCGGCAGGGAGCGGCAGCGGAATGGTATGGTCTTCGACTGTGATGCGGCGGGGCTCCGGTGCGGTGAATGTTTTCGTCCACGAGGCGCGATCGGTTTCGAGCGTGCGGCGGGTGATTTCGACAATGACTTCGCGCACGTGCGCCGGGTCGCGGAAGCGCACTTCGCGTTTCGCCGGGTGTACGTTCACGTCCACCGCGGCGGGGTCCATGTCGAGAAACAGGAAGGTGACCGGATGCTGACCTTTCATCAGCGCGGTGTGGTAGCCTTCCCGCAGCGCGAAATTGATTGTCGAGTTTTCGATCGGACGTCCGTTTAGAAAAAGAATCTGCTGCTGGCGCGACGAGCGGCTGACTCCCGCCCGCCCGATGAATCCACGCACCCGGATTCCGGCGACTTCCTCGTCCGAAACTTCGAGCAATTCGGAAACCATCGCTACGCCCGCAAGATCGCGGATGCGCTCGCGGAGCGACTGTCCCGGCGGAAGTTGGTATACGAGCCGGTCGTCGCTCAGGAAAACAAAGCCGATGTGCGGATGGCCGATGGCCTGGAGGTAAAGAACATGCTCCACATGGCTGGCCTCGGTGTTTTCCGTCCGTAGAAACTTCCGCCTCGCGGGCAGATTGTAGAAAAGCGAGCGGACTTCGATCTGAGTGCCTTCGGCTTCGCCGCAGTCGCGGACGGTTTCAAGCTTCCCGCCGCTCACGAGCACCTCAGTCCCGGCAAGTGCGCCGTGCTCGCGGGTGGCGAGACGGAACCGCGAGACGCTCGCGATGCTCGGCAGCGCTTCTCCCCGAAAGCCAAGCGTGTGGATGGCCATGAGGTCGGCACCCGTGCGAATCTTGCTGGTTGCGTGACGCTCGAGGCAGAGCAGAGCGTCGTCGCGATCCATCCCGCAGCCGTTGTCCACGACCCGGATTGAGCTGTTTCCACCTTTTCGGATTAGGACTTCCACTCGGGTCGCGCCGGCATCGAGGGAATTCTCCACGAGCTCCTTCACCACGCTTGCGGGCCGCTCCACGACTTCGCCGGCTGCCACCTGGCAGGCGACGGCTTCCGGAAGTAGAGCGATACGAGACATGCGTTTCACGAAAGCGCGGAGCGATGCGGGATGTCGAGGGAGAATCAAACAGCGACCGACGAAAATCCCTGCCAAACTTGAGCCGGGCTGGTTATTGATGCTGTCGTGAAAAACTTCGCACTCGCACTCCTCGCAGTCAGTCCGCTCGCCTGGGCGGAAGTCACCGTTTCGGAAAAACAAGGCGCCGTCGCCATATCGATCGATGGCCGGCTGTTCACGGAATATCACTACGGTGATGCTCCGCATGTTTATTACTATCCGGTGATTGGGCCCGGTGGCGCGAAAATGACGCGCGCTTATCCGATGGAAAAGGCGGATGACGAGGAGACCGATCATCCGCATCACCGCTCGATTTGGTTTTCGCACGGTGATGTGAACGGCGTGGATTTCTGGAGTGAACCGGCCAGCCACAAAGGAACGCCGAAGCATCCGGTCGGTAAAATCGAGCACGATGGCATCGTGAAAGCACAGGGCGGAAAGGAATCGGGATTTGTGGAAACCAAGCAAAAGTGGGTCGCTCCGGACGGCTCCATTCCACTTCGCAGCACCCAGCTTTTTCGTGTCCACTCGACGGCGGATAGCGAACGTGTCGTCGATTTTGAGGTGACGCTAACCGCGGGCGAAAAGGACGTCGTCCTTGGCGACACCAAGGAAGGCACTGCGGCCATCCGCATCGCAGAGTCCATGCGGCTGAAGCAACCGAAAGGTCCGGGGAAGGGGACTATCGTGAACAGCGAGGGCGATGTGGACGGCAAGGCCTGGGGCAAGAAGGCGAAGTGGGTGACGATGGCGGGACCGATTGGCGAAAAGACGTACGCGATTACGATGATGGACCACCCGTCGAACCTCCGGCATCCGACTCGCTGGCACGCACGGGATTATGGTCTGTTTGCAGCGAATCCGTTTTGCGAAGTGGAGATGGACAAAACCCAGCCGAAGGGTTCCGGCGACTACACGCTGAAGAGCGGAAAGTCGCTCACGCTGAAGTATCGCATCGTTTTCTCCGAGGGGGACGCGACGGCGGCAAAGGCTGCGGAGCGTTTTGCGGCTTGGAAGTAGATTGTCGGTGCCCGAATCCGGTGTTCCGACCGGTGAAATTTTGTTCATCCTGCTATCAAAGAAACTCCGTCTCTGACGGTCCTCTGTAAAACCTGAGCCTGTTTATGACCAAACTCGTCAACCACATCATCCCGCTTGCGATTCTTTCGGCTGTGCCATTTGCGATGGCCTCTGAACCGTTCGAAGTATTCCCGGCTGATATCAACCTGAAGTTTCAGCGCGACCGGCAGTCCATCGTTTGCAAAACGACCGAGGCAAATGGAGTGAACCGGAATGTCACCGCGGAAGCGAAAGTTACTTTTGCCGATCCGACGAAGGCGAAGTTCGAAAACGGATTCGTGCTGCCGTTGGCGGATGGCGATACGAAGATGCGTGTGGAGTTCAACGGCCAGTCGGTCGAGATTCCGGTGAAGGTTGAGGCGGTAAAGGAAGACCCCGCGATTTCATTCCGCAATGATGTGATGCCCGTCTTTATGCGTAACGGCTGCAACAGCGGCGGTTGCCATGGTGCATCGCGCGGAAAGGACGGCTTCCGCCTTTCGTTGTTCGGCTATAATCCGGATGGCGATTACAACAACATCACCCGCGAGCAAATCGGGCGTCGCATTAATCTCGCGCTCCCCGAGGCGTCGATGCTTCTCACAAAGTGCACCGGCGAAGCACCTCACACGGGCGGAAAACTCTTCACTGCGGAAAGCGAAAGTTATTCGAGAATCAAACGGTGGCTGGACGCCGGAGCAAACCTGGAGGCGGAGACTGCGGTGCCAACGCCCGTCAGCGCTGAGATACTTCCGAAAAGCCTTCTGCTCGAATCGCCCGGCCAGAAATTTCAAATGACTGTCCGCGCAAAATACAGCGACGGAACAGACCGTGATATCACCGACATGAGTCTCTTCCTGAGCAGCAATGACGGTTCTGCGAAAATCGACGGGCAGGGATTGATCACCACGGGACAGCGCGGCGAAGCCTTCGTGATGGCGCGCTTCGCGACTTTCACGGTCGGCGCGCAGGTCATCGTGATTCCGAAAGGGCTGCAGTACACCAAGCCCAAGGTCGATGAATGGAACTATGTCGATACCCTCGTAAATGCGAAGCTCGACAAGCTGCGCATCACGCCGAGTGGCATCGCTGACGATGAGACTTTCCTCCGCCGCGTGTTCATCGACATCACGGGGACTTTGCCGAATCCGACGGACGTCAAAAATTTCACCGCAAGCAAGGAGCCGAACAAGCGCGCCGCGATGATTGATGCGCTTCTGCAGCGTAAGGAGTTTGTCGATTTGTGGGCACTCAAGTGGAGCGAGATGCTCCAGGTGCGGACCGACAACAACAACCAGGGCAGCTACAAGGCCGTGCTCAGCTACTACAACTGGATCCGCGACCAGATTGAGAAGAATGTCCCCGTGAATGAAATGGCGCGGCAGTTGATTGCGGCGAGCGGATCGAATCTCGATAATCCGGCCGCGAACTATTACCAACTGGAGACCGACCCGTTGAAGCTCGCCGAGGATACGGCGCAGGCGTTCTTCGGAACGCGCATCCAATGCGCGCAGTGCCACAATCATCCGTTCGACCGCTGGAACATGGCGGATTACCGCGGTTTCGTATCCTTCTTCACGCAGGTCGGACGCAAAAACGGCGAGGACCCTCGTGAGCGGATCATTTTCAACAGCGGCGGTGGCGATGCGCGTCATCCCGTGACGAATGCGGTGATTCCGCCGCGTTTCCTCGGCGAAGACACCGGCGACATTGCAGGTAAGGACCGTCGTCAGGTGCTCGCTGATTGGGTGGCCTCGCCAAAGAACCCATTCTTCTCGCGCCACATCGCGAATCTCGTTTGGGCGCAATACATGGGCCGGGGAATCGTGGAACCCGTGGACGATGCCCGTCTCTCCAATCCTCCGAGCAATCCCGAACTCATGGATGGCCTTGCGGCGAAACTGGTGGAATACAATTACGACTTGCGCAAAATCGTGCGCGATATCTGCAACAGCGCGGCATACCAGCGCACGACTCGCCCGAACGAGACCAACGAACTGGACGACCGCAATTTTGCAAAGGCAACGATTCGCCGCATGCGTGCGGAAGTGATGCTCGACTGCATCACGCAAGTCACCGAGACCAAAGACAAGTTCCGTGGCCTGCCGCTCGGAGCTCGCTCGGTGGAAATTGCCGATGGCAAGACGACGAATTATTTCCTCACGACATTCGGACGCGCGGATCGCGAAACCATCTGCGCCCGCGAACAGGTCGGCCCGACGCTCAGCCAGGCGCTACACATGCTCAACGGCGACACGGTCGAAGGAAAAATCCAGCAAGGCGGTGTGGTTCAGAAATTGATGAAGAGCAATATGACCCCGCGCGAGATTGCGACAGATCTCTTCCTGCGCACATTCAACCGGATGCCTACCGAGCAGGAGCTCCGCAAGCTCGAGGATCACTGGGGCGTGACCGAGGAGCAGCCGAAGGTGTTTACGGATATCTTCTGGGCTTTGCTGAACTCGAAGGAGTTCATGTTCAATCACTAGCGGTTATCCGCTTTGGTTCGCCGGCTCCTCGGCGGAACACCGAGACATCCGGCTGCTGACAGACTGGGAGCGCCGGACTCGCCGGACTTTATCCGCAAGCACGGTCGTTTGTTGGAGCGAACGTGGCCGGGGCTTTTAGGCGATGCCGAAGCCGATCAACTCACGCACTTGTCCGGGAATCCCCGCGATTCCGGCGCGCATGAGCGATTCGCCGACGAGGATGGCGTTGCAGCCGCAGTCGAAGACGCGCCGGGTGTCGTGGCGGGTTTTGAGGCCACTTTCGCTGACGAGCAGGATGTCTTTCGGCGCTTCCTCGCTGAGTTGCTCGGTGGCGGCGACATCGACTTCGAAGGTGTGGAGGTTGCGGTTGTTGATGCCGATGAGCGTGGCGCCGAGGTCGATGGCGCGCTCCATTTCTTCGAGGGTGTGGACTTCGACGAGAACATCGAGCTGGCAAGCGAGGGCTTCTTTATAAAGCGCCTCCAGCCGGGGTTGCTCCAGCGCTGCGACGATGAGCAGGACGGCATCCGCTCCGGCGACGCTGGCTTCCCAGATTTGGGCTTCGTGAATGGTGAAGTCCTTGCGCAAAAGTGGGAGTTTCACCGCACGGCGGATTTGTGCGAGGTAGCCGAGGTTGCCCTGGAAGAACTGCTCGTCGGTGAGGACGGAGATGCAATGCGCACCGGCGTCTTCGTAAGCCTTCGCGATGGCGACGGGATCGAAATCGGGTGAGATGACGCCTGCGCTGGGACTCGCCTTTTTCACTTCGGCGATGAGGCCGAGCGTGAGCGGGTCGCCGTTTTCATCGCGCCCGCGGTCGAGCGCGGCGGCAAAACCGCGGAACTCATTTCGCTCCAGTGCCGCAGCACGAAGGTAGTCTGCCTTCGGGAGAATCTTCGCGACCTCGCGTTCCTTGACGTCGAGGATTTGCTTCAGGCGCGTGGGCAGCATGAAGAAATCAGGCCGCCTTCGCCTTGTTCAGCGCGGCGAGGATGCTTTGGAAAATGAGGCGTCCGTCGTTGCTGCCGAGCAGCGGGTCGCAGGCACGCTCGGGGTGCGGCATGAGGCCGAAGACATTGCGCGCGGCGTTGCAGATGCCGGCGATGTTTTCGGTCGTGCCGTTCGGGTTTACCTCGGGCGTGACGTTGCCGTTCTTGTCGCAATAGCGGACGAGGATGCGGTTCTCGGCCTTGAGCTGTGCGAGCGTGGCGGCGTCGCAGACGTAGTTGCCCTCGCCGTGGGCGATGGGGATGTTCAGCACGCTGCCGACGGAAGCGGCGGAGAGGAATGGATTCGCGTTGTTTTCCACGCGGAGCCGGACGTGCTCGCAGATGAATCGCAGGTCGCGGTTGCGGACGAGCGCGCCGGGGAGGAGGCCGCTTTCGCAGAGAATCTGGAAGCCGGTGCAGATGCCGAGAACGAGGACGCCTTTCGCAGCCTGCTCGACGACGCTTTTCATCACGGGCGAAAAGCGCGCGATGGCTCCGCAGCGGAGGTAGTCGCCGTAGCTGAATCCACCGGGCAGGACGATGAGGTCGTAGCCGGCGGCGCTGGCGTCCTTGTGCCAGACGTATTCGGGCTGGAAGCCCTGTTCACGAAGGACGAGTTCGCAGTCCTGGTCGCAGTTCGAGCCGGGGAAGCGGATGATGGCAGCTTTCACGGGTAAAATCAGGATTGGATCTGGATGGTGTAGTCCTCGACGACCGGGTTGCTGAGCATGTCGCGGGCGATTTCATGAAGCTGAGCCTCGGTGGTGCCGTCGAGCTCGAGCTCGATCACTTTTCCCACGCGGGCGGACTTTACTCCGGGCAGTCCGTGGTGACGCATGGCGTCACGAACGGCGACCCCTTGCGGGTCCAGAATGCTTTGCTTTGGCATCACGATGACTTTGGCTTTCATAGAAGCCCTTTTGCGTATGGAACGCGCCCGCTGCTGTCCAGACTCGTTTGGGGTAAATTGGGAAATCGAGGTGAAAACGCCGCGCTATTTTCCGAAAAGAAACGTCAGCGGAGCGCCGAGCCGCGCGCGCCAGGCCGTGAGCGAATGCGCAGCGCCGTGCGCGACGTTTACGGTAAAATGCGTGCCCTCTTTGAAGCCGCGATTCTTTAGCACCCCGAGCACTTTGTTTTGATACAGCGGGATGTTTGCCTCTCCGCCAATCGTGCCGTGGTCGAAGTAGATCCGTTTTCCCGCAGGCTTGAGGTCGCGCTCGGCGGCCACTGCTTTCACGAGTTCGCACTCATCGGGCGTATCGGCGCTCAGGTCCTCATACGTCGCTGAAAGGCACGCGAATCGCCCGAATGTGGCGCCGTGGCGGAGGGCCATCCAGAGCGCCATCGCGCCGCCGAGACCGAAGCCGAGGACGCCTGTGTTTGCCGGATCGCGAAGCGTGCGGTCGCGGCAGAGGGTGTAGTCGATGAATGGCTTGAGGTCGTTGACGAGGAAGTCGGCCATCTTCGGGCCTTCCCATTGCGGCGACAGTTCCTCATCGCGACGCCCGAAGTCTTCGTTGTGAAAAACGGCGACTAGAATCAGCTCGGGAATAGCGCCGGATTTCGCGAGCATCCGGACCCACGAATCGGCCTCGAGTGTCTCGTTTTCAGGCGAGTTCAACGCTGCGAGCGAATCCTGCCCGTCGAGAAGGTAAAGCACCGGATGGCGTGAGTCGTTGCTGCGCATGTAGCCCGGCGGAAGCCACACGACCGCGCGACGATGCTGGCCGAGTTGAGTGGCGTCGAGTTCCGTATCGATTGCGTGGCCGTAAAGTAGGTCAGGATCGACGGGCGGGCAGTCTTTCCAATGCTCCACTTCGATCGCGAGCGAAAGGTCGTGCGCCACGAGGTAGGAGTAATTGAGGCACGGAGCGCCGTCGGCATACGATTCCTCCGTTTCCCACGAGCCCCGGGTGATCTTGAATTCCACAATTCCATACGGCAGGTCGCAGGCCCCGCGGAATTTCCCGTCTTCGCCACGGTCGAGAAGGAGTCCGCGTTCGGGGTTCCAGTTGCCGAGTGCTGGGTCGGTTCCGGCTATGACAACGCGCTGCCGTGTGGGGGCCTGCGGAATCGAAATCTCGAATGTCATTCGCGGCATGGGGGCAGGTTAGCACGAAATGGGTGAACTGGCCAGTCCGGCGGACATTGCGAGGGTTCGGGATGGCCAGAAAACTTCAGGCCAACTTCATTTTTTGCGCAACTTTTCCCATGGACTGTGGTTTAGTCCCCGTATGAAGGACGAAGAACACGATGAATTGTGGGACTTGCTGGGTAAGGCCCGGAAGCCCGAGGTTTCGTCGTTCTTCGCCGCTAACGTGATGCGGAAAGTGAGGGAGGAAGCGGCGAAGCCCGGCGGATTCGAAGCTTTTGCGCTCTGGCTTCGTCGCAAATGGTTCATTCCTGCGGCCGCCGCGGCTTGTGCGCTCGCCGTGTTCGCGATGCTGCCGGAGCGTCTGCCTGTGCAGCCTTCGGAGGACTCGCTGGATGAAATGGCGCTCGCGGTCGCCGAAACATCGGATATCCACCTCATCGTCGAACTCGACACACTCGTCGCTGCCGACAATAACGCGGTATGGCTCGAAGCAGATCCTTCATCGTTGTTTTAGCAGGCACTATCGCCGGCGCGCCGCTCTCCGCCCTTTTCGCGGAGGAGCCGGCTAAAGCGCCCGATTCCGCGCCGAAATTTGAGTTGCCTCCCGGCGGCCCGGGAAAACCTCCGGGCGGCCCCGGCGGACCACCACCGAAACCGGAAGGAGAAGAGCGCCGATGGGAATGGCGCGGACGCGGCGAGCGTCGTGGACCCGGTGGACCCGGCGAGCCTGGAAAATCGCCATTCCAATTGCCACCCGAAGCGCAGGCCATGCGCGATCAGGCGAGGAAGGAATTTGAGAAGATGACGCCGGAGCAGCGGGCGAAATTCTGGGGGAATTTCAAGAACTGGCTCGATATGCCCACCGAACAGCGGGAGCGCTTCTCGAAGATGAACGAGGACCGTTTTCAAAAGGCCCGTGAAGAGATTCGCGAGGTGATCAAGAAATCGGGTCTTACGCTGGATGATGAGCAGCAGAAGAAGTTTGCGCAGCGCTACTTTGAAGAACGCAAAGTCATTGAGGAACAGATCCGGAAGGAAATGGATGAGCGCCGCAAGCCGTTGATTTCGGCGATGGAAGAGAAACTGAAGGCGGAGTTTTCCAAGCCTGCCGAGGTTGCTCAGCCACAACCCGCAGAGCAGAAGTAGGCATCCCGTTCGCGATCTTCCGCGATGTCGGAGCGTCTCTATCAGATTGGCGGGTTCAAATTCGCGTACAGCGTCGCACAACTGTGCCCCCGTCCGTGGTCGCATTGGATGGCCGAGCGCGTGGCGATTGCGGGTGCGAGAAATCGCCCAGAGGCCCGGATTGCGATGCTCGAAAACCTCCGCCGCGCGATCGGTGGCACGGATGCAGAACGCGATGCCGCATACTGGCGCGGTATTCGAAATTTTGGCCGTATGCTTGCGGACTACTTCATCACCGCTCCCGGTCGGCACAACCTTCTGGATTCCATGTTCGGTTTGTCCTCGGGTTGGGAGCACGTCGAGCAGGCGCGTGCGAAGGGCAGGGGAACAATCATCGTCACCGGGCACATCGGGCATTGGGAACTCGGCGCGCAGTGGCTTTCGCGATGCGGTGTTCCGCTCACAATCGCCACATTGCCGGAACCGTCGAACGAGCTTTCGGCATGGAGAACTGCGGCCCGGAGAATTCAGGGAATCAAGACGCTGGAGGTTGGGCCGTCCCGGGAGTTCTCGTTTGTCGAAATGCTCGGTGTTTTGAGGCGCAACGAGGCATTGGCGATTCTCGTGGACCGTCCGTACATGAACTCCGGGTTGAAAGTTGGGCAGTTCGAATGCTCGACGGATTTCAGCATGGGCGCTGCGATGCTGGCTCACTACACGGGGGCCGCGGTGATTCCGGCGTTTGTCTTCGCGAAGCCCGACTGGACCTACGAATCCGTGGCTATGCCCGAAGTGCCGATGGAAGGCGGCCCGTTGCGGCAGACGATGCCGGTGAATACCCAGCGCATCGCCGATGTTTTTGCATCGCTCATCCGGAAGTATCCGGAACAATGGTTTAATTATGTCCCACTCTATACTCGCATTTAGTTTCGCTCTCACACTCGCCGCCTCGGCGCAGGAACTCACCGCGGATGAGCAAAAGGCGCTCGTTGCAAAACTTCAGTCCCAGCGCGCGCAATTTCCAGCGCTCAGCGCGGAATTCACCGAGGAGCGCACGACTAGACTTGTAAACAAACCCATCGTCAGCAGCGGCACGATTTCATTTCAGGCACCCAATAAATTCCGGCGCGAAGTCAAAGGCAGTTCGCCCAGCCTGGCCGTGTGCAATGGCGAGGAGTTATGGATTTACTATCCGGCATTCAAAGAGGCCGAGCACTACACGCTCGGGCAGCGGCAGGTGTTCGATGACAGCCTCGCTGCGCTCACTGCCGGACTGAACTTTGATGGCGTGGAGAAATATTTCCGCGTCGCCGCCCGCAGGGAGGGCGCAAAATACGGCGTGTCGCTTGTCCCGAAATCAAGCGGGCTGAAAAAGTACATCACCGCGCTTGAGGTCATGATGGATGAGAATGGCAACGTGAGTAAGACCGACGCGACTCTGCCGAAGGGTGACCGCGTCGTGACGACCTATCGCGCAGCAAAGTCCACAAAGCAGAGTGACGCAAAGTTTGATTTCACGCCTCCGGAGGGCGTGAATGTGACGACGCCGCTCGGTAAGTAGTGGGAGCAGCGAGACGTTGCAGACAAGTCGATCGATGCCGTCGATTGCCGTGTTGAGCGCGACGTCGGTCGGAGTGGTTACGAATCCAACGGTTGCTCGGCTTTCTTGCGTGTTGCGGGTTCCTTTTCCTGATAATGCCGCCAGCGAAAAGGAGCCACGATTTGGTCGAGGAATCCGGTGGGCATTGCCTCGCGGATACCGATATCCGCAGGCGGGCGTCGGGTCTTGTCGTCGAAATATGTCCGGAAGATAAGGTCCCAAATCATGAGGTTTTCCCCGTAGTTTTTGTTGCCTTCGCGAAGGTCCATCGAATGGTGCCAGCGATGTAGGCCGGGGGTATTAAAGATGTAGTTCAGCCATCCGAATCGCATCTGCACATTGCAGTGTGTCAGGATGCCGATGAATGCGGTGATCGCGCTTCCCCAGAGCAGGACATTTCCCGGTGCTCCGGCGAGCGCGACGAGCGGTGTTCCTAGAAGCATGCTTTTGATGGTGTCCACGAAATGGAAACGTCCCGTGTTGAAGAACCAAAGGCGTTGCGGGCTGTGATGAACAGCGTGGAACCTCCAGAGCGGCATCCATTCGTGAGCAATCCGGTGTGCCCAATAAAGGCCAAACTCCGCCACGACGAGCCCGAGCAACACCTGCGCGGCCATCGGCCAGTGACCGGGCCAGATTCCTCCGCTTTCGCGAGCGCCGAGTTGGTGGACTATTCCGAAATTGATCAACGAGATGATGATGACCTGAACGAGAATCTTTGTCGTGAGTGTGTGCGCGAGATCCTGCCAGAACTGGCCGTCGGATTTCTGCCACTTCCGTTCGTGGGGCCGCACGCGTTCGAGGAAAAACAAGAGCGATGCGATGCAGAGGTAGGTGATGTTGAAAACCGTCGGCCCCTTGCCATGGCTGATTCCATAGTGCATAGCGGCAAGCCCGCCGCAGAGAATTGCGGGCCATAGCAGGTAGTCCAAAATGATGCTCAAGCGATGCATTGACGGGCGGGCGTTTACATCAAGCACCTTGGGGCGTGCACTGATTATTTCGTCGAAAACAACTCTGGCGCGGGAATCGCTTTTGAACCCGATGTGATTCTCGCAGTTTCATTCGGCACGGCAGGTGTCGCGGTATTTTTTCTCAGCATGCTGACGCTCTTTGCGAAAGCAGGGCAGCGGAACCGCGCTGTTGGCGCTCTACGTTGTGTGCTCGCGATCATTTACGCGCTTCTGTTCGTCGCCGGGATTGCCGGATTGTGTTTTTCCGGGTGGGTATTGTTTGCCGGTGGTGGCAAGGCTGCTGTGTTGCTGGTTTTGACGATTCCATTGTCTTTAACGCTGACCGTGAGCGGCGCGCGTCTTTTTCGTTACGTGACTTCCACGAGCGAAACAACGGTCGCGCCGCGTCCGTTGCAAAGCTCGCGCGGTTGGGGGGATTTAGCGTTGGCATCCGAGAAGACGCGCCAAGCCGGCGTGGCTCCACATCTTCGCCCGGAGGCGCTGATACGCCGGGGACGAAACGACCAAGCTATGGACGATTCGCGGGAATAGGATTGGCACACGGCGGGCTCGCGCATTACGTGTGATGGACCAATCAAATGACTGAAATTCCAAAACTCGTTTCTGCCGAAGGCTGGCACGTCCTTCATCTGTTTTACAAAGTCGAACACGGCGCCTGGTCGATGCTTTCCGACGAGGACAAGTTCCGGGCTCGAACGAATCTGAGCGAACTGGTTGAAGAAATCCGCGGCACCGAGGGCTGTCAGGTGCTCACATTCTCGATGGTCTCACCGAAGTCCGATGTCGGCTTCATGCTCCTTTGCGCGGATTTGCAGGTTGCAAACGCGTTTGAAAAGCAGATCACGCTTTCTTTGGGTCCGGATATTTTGGTCCCTGCTTATTCCTTTTACTCGATGACCGAGAAGAGCGAGTACACGACGCAGGAGCCCGAATATGTCGCCGAGTTGAAAGGGAAGGGCGTCGTCGAAGGCTCGCCGGAATTTGAAAAATCGCTGGGCGAATGGCGCGAGCGGATGAAGCACTATGAAAAGCACAGACTTTATCCGGTGCTCCCGCCGTGGGAGGTGATGTGCTTTTACCCGATGGCAAAGCGCCGCGGTTTGCCCGGACAGAACTGGTATGCAACGGCGTTTGAGAAGCGCCGCGAGCTGATGCTTGGTCACGCAAAAGTCGGCCGCCGTTGGAGCGGGAAAATCCTCCAACTCGTGACCGGATGCACTGGTCTCGATGATTGGGAGTGGGGCGTGACATTGCTCGCGCACGATCCTATGGATGTGAAGGGAATCGTCTATGAAATGCGCTTCGATGAAGTGACCGCCCAGTATGGCGAGTTCGGCGAATTTTACATCGGCTTGCAATTGCCGGTGGACGAGATCTTCCGTCGGAACATGCTTTAATTCCAATGGAGGACACCGGAGCCAAGCGGCAAAAGCTGACGCGGATTCTGCGGGATTCCGCACCACTCGTTGTCGCATACAGCGGCGGAGTGGACAGCGCGTTCCTGCTCGCAGAGGCTCACCGGATTGTCGGTGACCGTGCGCTTGGTGTGATTGCCGATAGTCCAAGTTTGCCCCGCGCTGCGCTGGATGAAGCGCTGGCTGTCGCCCGTGCGATGGGAGCCGTGGTCGAGGTCGTAAAGACGCTTGAACTCGACAACCCCGACTACTCTTCGAATCCGCCGAATCGGTGCTACTTTTGCAAAGCGGAATTGTTTCAGCGCCTCGACCATCTGGCTGCTTCGCGGGGATATCGGGCAATCGCATACGGCGAAAATGCGGACGACATGAACGACGATCGCCCAGGGCGGTCGGCCGCGGCGGAATTCCAAATCATCGCTCCGCTCCGCGATGCCGGACTAACGAAAGCCGAAATCCGGGCGTTTTCCCGTGAACTCGGTCTTCCGACTGCCGATGCGCCTGCGCAGCCGTGCCTGAGTTCCCGCATACCGTGGGGAACGCCTGTTACTATCGACGCGCTGGCGATGGTGGAGCGTGGGGAGGAGCACCTTAAGTCGCTTGGATTCCGTGTTTTCCGAGTTCGGCACATCGTCGAAAGAGGGCTTCCGCCACGCGCGAAAGTTCTGGTCGCTCCGGAGGAAATGCCGCGAATTGCGGACCTGGCTGCAAGACTGGAGCAGGGAATTCTGGCTGCGGGCTACGGTTCGATTGAAATAGACCCTGACGGATACCGCGGGCCGTCTTTGTGAGAGCGTTTCTCGAAAAAACGCGGTCGAAACCGTAAAATAAAGATTGCATTCCAGAGGTAAGGCCCTAATTTTCCGCGCTCTTTTACAAACCTATTTATGGCAAAAACCTGCTGGCTCGAACGCGAAAAACGCAAAGCGAAAACTGTGGCGAAATACGCCGCAATTCGCGCTGAAATGAAGAAAACCGGAGACTACGTTGGCCTCTCCCTGCTTCCTCGCAATGCGAGCCCCGTCCGTCTTAGCCGCCGTTGCAATGCCACCGGCCGCAAACGCGCTTACATCGGTCGCTTCCAGCTTTCGCGTATCACGCTGCGTGAACTCGCCTCGCACGGACTGATTCCGGGCGTGACGAAATCGAGCTGGTAATCGCTCGCAGATTTTAATCTTTCATCGAGTCGCAGGCCGTCGGTCTGCGACTCGTTCGTTTTCTGATGAATATCGTTTCCATCATCGCTTCGGGCGGCGCGATCGTGCGGGAATGGGCGGATGGCGGCACGATAGTGCTGCAATGGATTGGCATTCTCGCACTCGTGCTGCTGAACGGATTCTTTGTCGCCGCGGAATTTGCGCTGGTGAAGGTTCGGTCCAGCCAGCTCGAAGCCCTTGAACAGGAGGGGAACCGGCGAGTGATTCAGACTAAAAAGGCACTCACGCACCTTGATGCCTATTTGTCCGCGACCCAGCTTGGAATCACGCTGACGAGTCTTGGTCTCGGATGGGTTGGCGAGCCGTTTCTCGCCGCGATGCTGGAGCCGTTGTTTTTGAAAATCGGTATCGCTGAATCAATGATCCATCCTTCGAGTTTTGCGATCGCTTTCAGCATCATCACCTTTCTCCATATCGTTCTTGGTGAACTCGCGCCGAAGTCGCTCGCGATTCGGAAATCGGTAGGTACATCGCTGTTTGTCGCGGCTCCGCTGGGCTGGTTTTACACGGTTTTCAAACCAGCAATTTGGTTCCTCAATGGTGCGGCGAACAAGCTGCTCAAGTACCTTTTCCGCATCGAACCTGCGAGCGAGCACGAACTTGCCCACAGCGAAGAGGAATTGCGTGTGATTCTGGCGGAAAGCGCCAAGGCGCGCGAAGTCAGTCCACTTGGCAAGGAATTGCTCATTAATGCCCTCGACCTACGCGAGCGGGTGGTGCGCGACATCCATACGCCGCGCGGAAGTGTCATTTTTCTAAACACGGAAGATTCGTTTGCTGAGAATGTGAAGCGCGCCGAGGAATCGAGGCACACCCGCTTCCCGTTGTGTCGCGGCCATCTCGATGACACTCTCGGTCTCGTTCATATCAAGGATCTCCTCAAACTGCTTCGCGAGGGTGGAACGCCGAATCTGGAGAGTATTCGCCGTGAATTGCAGACAGTCCCGGAAATGATGCCGTTGGAGAAGCTGCTGAACTTTTTCCTTAAAAGCCACAGCCATATTGCACTCGTGGTTGATGAATACGGCGGCGCTGTGGGCATCGTGACGCTCGACAACGTGCTGGAGGAAATTGTTGGCGAGATTCAGGATGAGTTCGACACGGAACAACCGGAGTTGCGTAAGGTAACTCAGGATGAGTTTCTCGTGGAGGGAAGTCTCGGTCTTTACGAACTGAACGATATGCTGTCGCTTGAATTGGAAAGCAGTGAGGTCAGCACGGTGGGCGGCTACATCACACAACTCATCGGACACCTTCCCGTGGTCGGTGAACGGACACGTGTGGAGGATTTCGAGGCCACGGTGACAAAGTCTGACGGTAGGCGGGTCATCGAGGTTAACTTCAAGAGGGTAAAGTCCTAGTCGCTGATGG
The DNA here is from genome assembly GCA_005791535.1 of Verrucomicrobiaceae bacterium. Lineage (GTDB taxonomy): Bacteria > Verrucomicrobiota > Verrucomicrobiia > Chthoniobacterales > Chthoniobacteraceae > SXWH01. The sequence goes on from SXWH01000232.1 coordinate 20,508, forward strand.
CAACTATAGGAAAACGCAACCTGCTTCGCGTGATGCGCCAGAGCGAGCATGGATTGTATCTCGATGGAGGTTCCTACGGGGAAATCCTTCTGCCAAAGCGATACGTTCTGCCCGGGAACACCGTCGATAGTTTAATCGATGTATTCATCTATCGTGATTCCGAGGATCGAATGGTCGCGACGACCGAGAAGCCGTATGTCGAAGTCGGCGAATTGGCATCCCTCAAAGTTGTCGGAGGCCATGTTCGTATCGGTGCGTTTCTGGACTGGGGATTGAGCAAGGATTTGCTGTTGCCGAATCGCGAACTTTCCCGCCGTGTGGGAATCGGGGAATCGGTCGTTGTTTACGTTTTCGTGGATAAGAAAAGCGATCGGGTTGTCGCGACAACTCGATTCGAAGGACTGCTGAATCTCGTGCCAGCGCGATATTCGCCGAATCAACGGGTTGGGGTTTTTGTCATCGAGGAAACACCGCTCGGATTCAAGGCCGTCGTCGAGGGGGCGCATTGGGGTTTATTTTACCACTCCGACCTTGCTGCTCCGTTGCAAATCGGAGCAAAAATGGATGCGTTCGTCCGAGGTGTGAGACCGGACGGAAAAGTCGATCTCTCACTTTTACCCGCGGGATACGGGAAGGTGGCGCCGCTGGCGGAGAAGATACTGGAAGCACTCAAATCCAGTGGCGGTCGGCTCGACATCGGTGATCATAGTAGCCCTGCCGCCATTCAGGAACGGTTCGGCTGTAGCAAGAAGGCCTTCAAGCAAGCAATTGGCGCACTATTCAAGGAACTGCGAATTGCAATTGATGACAAAGGAATCGCGCTGCGCCCGGAGCCGAAGGTCGTTCGACGCCGACATTAAAAATTCGCGAATTGCCCGTTTGCGAGTTGGCAACGGGTTGGGTAGGTCTTTGCGGATGACGAACCAAACTTGCCCGATGTGCGAAATGAACGACGTGTTGGAACACGTAAATCGATGGGAATGCGTGACGTGTGGACACGAATGGCCGCGCGCAGAGGTTGCCGAAGATGCTGAAGAGGGTGGGAGAGTGGTGAAGGACGCATATGGGAACGTGCTCGCCGATGGCGATTGTGTGACGCTCATCAAGGACCTGAGATTGAAGGGCTCCAGCCAGATGATCAAGGGCGGGACAAAATCCAAGCCGATTAAGCTGGTGGACGGTGACCACGAGATTTCCTGCAAAATTGACGGGATGGCGATTGGATTGAAGGCGTGCTTTGTGAAGAAGGCCTAGCTTTTTGTCGTCGCGTTGACTCCATAAACAAAAAACAGCGGGTATTCTTTCGAATACCCGCTGCTTTGTAGAAGTTTGCTAATGCCCGGATTTCCCCGGGTAGATTAGACGGACTTAGTAGCCCTCGCCACCGCCGCCGCCGCCACGGTATCCACCGCCGCCGCCACCGCCACGGTATCCACCACCGCCGCCGCCGCCACCGCCACGGGAGCCACCGCCGCCGCCGCCTTTGTATCCGCCACCGCCACCACCGCCGCCACGGGATCCACCGCCGCCGCCAGCAGGACGATCTTCTTTCGGACGCGCGATGTTTACCCGGATCGGGCGCCCATCGAGTTCCTTGTTGTCCATTTCGCGCGCTGCAGCTTCCGCTTCTTCAGGCGTGCTCATCGTCACGAACGCAAATCCGCGGGATTTGCCCGTGAATTTGTCCATCATGACGGCGGCTTCCACTACAGTGCCGAATTGTGCGAAGGTATCTTGAAGGATGCCGTCGGTCGTGGTCCATGAGAGATTTCCCACGAATAGTTTGTTGTTAATCATATGTTTTTGACTGCCGATAGACTGACGCTTGCTGACTGTTCCCGACTATCGGATTTCGAGCGCTGATTGTCGCGCTCAACGTCACTAAACGAGTTGAATCTAACTTTGGCGCGGGGAGCTTCGCAGGTTTCACAGGTTTAATCCAGCAGAATTTTTCGGTTGTTCTCGCTGTTCATTGAGCACGCGCTTTGCTACGGCATTGCAGCACCATGACCACACCTCACTTCAAAACCGTCACGATAGCCGCGATTGCTCTGCTTCCCTCTCCCGTATTTGCACTGGGCTTGCGGGTTCCCGAGCAGGACACGCGGGCGATGTCCCGAGCGAATGCATTCGTAGCGACTGCCGATAACCCATCCGCTGTCTATTTTATAACCCGGCTGGAATTGCGATGCTCTACAACGGCGCGAGTCTTCCGCGCCAGTCGGTCGCGCTTGCGCCATCCGGAAAGGGATATGTTGCACCGACTGAAGCGCTTTCGGTCGAGGATAGCGGGCTGAAATCCCGGCTCAACTTCATGGGGATCACGCTGGAGTCGGAGTTTACGCCAAAGGGCGGTGGGCGGGGTTTTGACATCAAGCGGGGTTTCCAAATCGTGCCGTCGTCCTACATGACATACCATCAGGCTGGATCGAAGTTCACCTTCGGCTTTGGTTCATACGCTCCCTACGGTCTCGGGATCGAATGGCCGGAGAATACGCAATTTCGCCGTCAGTCAATAAGCGGCGAGTTGATGTATCTTAGCTTCAATCCGGTTGCCGCATATCAGGTTAGCGAGACGCTCTCTGTCGCGGCGGGTGCGACGATCAACTATGGCCGCGCCAAATTAAAGCGGGGCGTTTTTGCTCCGCACGATATGTTCGAGTTTGACGGCGAAGGTTGGTCGCTGGGTTGGAATGCCGGTATCATGTGGAGACCGTCGGAAAAACATAGCTTCGGCGTTAATTATCGCAGCAAAACTGATATTAATTTTGAGGGTGATTCGCACGTTTCAACCAACGCCTTTTCCGTTCCGACACCGCGCGGTCCGGTGAAGGTTCCGGGAATCGAGCGCCGGGAGGATGCGGAGGTCGGCATAAAGTTCCCGCAGCACATCGTTGTCGGCTACAGCTACCGTCCAACGCCGCGCTGGAATCTTGAAGTGAACGCCGATTGGACCGATTGGTACAACCTCAATGAACTTAATCTGCGGCAGAAGAGCGGCGACGTCGGACTGAACTTCAATTACGAATCCTCGTGGATGTATTCTGTTGGTGCGAGTTATCAATTCGACAACGGGCTCGTCGGCAGCATCGGTTACATTTATTCGGAGAACTCGATCCCGAACCAGTCATTCAACCCGGGTGTTCCGGATAGCAACCGTCACATTTTCACGGCTGGCCTCGGTGGCCAATGGCGTGGATGGGATTGGGACGTGGCCTACAACTGGGCGCATGGCCCCGACCGTGAGATTAACCAAGGTTCCCCTGCGGATGGAACCTATCAGTACGACTCGCATGCGGTAAGCATCGGGCTCGGACAAAAATTTTAATCTCACGCATCTGGCTGAACATCGCAAACCCACACTGCTCGTAGTCGATGACGAGGAAGGTCCCCGCGCGTCACTCAAAGTAGTTTTTCACCGCGACTTTGAAGTATTGCTCGCTTCCAGCGGGCACGAAGCCGTGCGGCTCGCCCGCGAACATCCGGTCGATATCGCGATTCTCGATATTCTGATGCAGGGGATGTCAGGCGTTGAGGTGCTCCGGGAACTGAAGCAGATCGACGAAGGGATCGAGGTGATCATGCTTACAGCGTATGAGACGCTCGAAACCGCACGCCAGGCACTGCGCCTCGGTGCATGCGAATATCTCAACAAGCCGTTCGATATTCCCACGCTGCGTAGTGCGGCGGCGAAAGCGCTCGAAAAGCGGCGGGCGAATGTCGAGTTCCGGGGGATTAAAACCCAGTTTGCGGACCTGCAGAAAGAACTTCACGATCGCGGAGAACAGGCCGAAATGGCAAAGGCGGCAGGCGCGATCTACGGTAGCGTCATTCACGACCTGAACAGTCCTCTCACCGTGATCAACGGTTTCATCGAATTGCTCCACCGGCAGGTGGAGAGTGCATCGAAACTTGAGGGCGACGAACTCGCCCGGATGCGCTCCGGAATTGCCCGCATTCACAACCAGGTTAATCGGTGCATTGAGATTTCGCGCCGCTATATCGGATTTCTTCGGACGGGTCAGCCTGATGCCTCGGACATCGTCGGCGTGAATCAGGTTCTCTCGGACCTTCAGGAACTTCTGGTGAAGCATCCGAGTTGCGAGGGTAATGAACTGACCGTCCGTGATTTGGATTCAAATGTTTACGCTACGATTCACGGCACGGACCTTCTGCAGGTCCTATTGAATCTGACGATCAACGCTTTGCAGTCGATGCCCGGACCGCACCACGTCGAGGTGGTGGCGCAGACAATCCCGGAGCATTTCGACGCCTCCGGGTTCGGTGATTCGCCGGGCACGCGCTTCATCGCTTCCGAGCAATTCGATCCATCTGCAAGCATGGTGGGAATCAGTGTTCGTGATAACGGCCCCGGCATGCCGGAAGATGTCTTCAAGCGCGCGTTCAACGAGCAATTTACCACAAAGCCGCCGGGGAAGGGGACTGGTCTCGGGCTCGGCATCGTCAAGCGACTCGTGAGCCATTCAAAGGGCGCAATCCTCCTGATTACTGGATCACAAGGAACAACTTTTACAGTGTTCCTTCCGACGAAATCCTGACATCCATTTCCCATGTCTGATACCTCCGCACTCCAATCTGAAGCAAAACGTTTTCATGATGATTTCCAGCGACTCCGAGAAAGCGTAGGTCGAATCATCGTGGGGCAGCAACGCGTGGTGGAGGGTGTCCTTACGGCAATCATTGCCGGCGGCAATGTGCTTCTCGAAGGCGTGCCCGGACTTGGAAAGACGGAACTGGTCAAGGCTCTCGCCCGTTCCCTCGATCTCGATTTCCGCCGCATTCAATTCACACCTGACCTCATGCCCGCCGACATCATCGGCACGACGGTGATGAGCGCGGGAGCTGATGGTCGCTACCAGTTTGAGTTCCGCCGAGGTCCGATTTTTACGCAGCTTCTGCTCGCGGATGAAATCAATCGCGCCACGCCCAAGACGCAGTCCGCGCTGCTGGAAACCATGCAGGAGGGCAGCGTGACGGCTGGCGGGCAGACGCATGTTCTGCGACCGCCATTTTTTGTGCTCGCCACTCAAAATCCCCTTGAACAGGAGGGCACCTATCTGCTGCCCGAAGCGCAGTTGGATCGCTTCATGTTCAAGCTCCTCGTGCCGTTCCTGAATCGCGCGGAGCTCAATGAAGTAGTGCGCCGGACAACGCTCGGCGGTGGTGGCGATGTGCCTCGGATCATGGGCGCGGATCGCATTATGGAATTGCGCACGATCCTCGAAAAAGTTGTGGTCGCGGATCAGCTTCGCGATTTCGCTGTGCGGCTGGTCCTCGCGACACATCCGGAGGCTGCGGAGAGTGGTGAGACGGTGCGGAAATTCGTGAAATGGGGCGCATCACCGCGCGCCGTGCAGGCGCTCATCCGCGCGGCCCGCGTCCGGGCTTTGGCGGAAGGCCGCGTGCACATCGCGTTCGAGGACATCCGGCATTTCGCGCCCGAAGTGCTCGGACATCGCATTCTTTTGAATTACGACGGACTGGCGGAATCACTCAGCATTCCTGCGCTGGTCAACGAAATCGCCGCCGGCGTCCCCGAGCAGGCTGCGTGATTTACGCGGCGGGCGTGTAGCCCATCACAACGTCAAACTTTGCCGCCAATTCGCCGGCTTTCGCTCCGGCGATTGGTGCAAATTCCGGAGTAATCGACGCCCGTGCGGCATCGTCTTTGACGCTCTTCCAAATGCCGTCCCTCTCGTTTTGCGGATGGCCTTTGATGTAGCACTGCGTCGTCCACCGCTCGCGTCCCTTCATTTTCACGGCGACGTGGATGTGCGGTGTCCGGCCTGGATAGGGAACCGGCTTGATGGTGCGGAAAAGATACTCGCCGCTTGAGCCCGTCATGAATCTCCCAAAGCCCTGGAAATTTTTGTCCTTCTTATCGGTATCGCCGCCGCTCTTGCTGTGCAGATAAACGCCGCTCGCGTCGCATTGCCAAATCTCCACGAGGGCACCGCGAATCGGCGCACCGTCGGGGCCGAGAATTCTGCCACTCAAATACGTGACCTCGCCGACGGCGGGCGTAATCGAGTCATTGATCACGAGCAAATCGTTGTCGGTATCGAGCGGGAGATGGTCAGGATAAAACGGCCCCTCCGTCTGACGCGGCGTGCGGAGAAGTTCCTCGGCAAACGCTCCCGGAGTGGTCAGGAAAGCAAGTCCCAGAGCGGTGCGGCTGAGGAATTCACGGCGGCGGAGAGTGGAGCGAATGAGCGGATTCATGAATCTGAAACTGTCGCGGAATGCTGAAGTTGCAAGCTTTCTGCCGCCTCACGGGAGCGTGTGAATTGTTCCTGCGACTTCCACCGGGAGCTCTTCACCGGTCGAGGATTTGAGGTTCGCTCTGAGCAGGAATTGCATCGATGGGCGCAGCCCCGGAATGGAAATCGTGACCGTCTTTGCGTCTTCGGAGAGATGCACCGTGCTGATTTCCGCCGAATCGCGGCCCTGGCGTTTTGGTTCGCGAACGGAGTAATCCGGCGAACCGTATTTCGCGTGCCACTGGTAGTTCCACTGCTCCAGCGAGTAATTCTGGGAATCGCCAGCGGAGCTTCGATCCAGTGCGGTATCGAAATTCAAGATCATCGTGTCCTTCGATACCTTCCACCCGGTCGGGAAAGTCGCAGGCTTTCCGGTGTAACGAATGCGTGCGAGGCAGCCATCGCGGACTGCTTTCGACTGCCAGCCTTTCAGCCCGCAGACGTAGAGCGCGCCATCCTTCGAAGAGAAGCGTGCGCGCATAATTCCGCTATCAAACGGCTTGAGCGGAAACTTCACAGCAGCGGCCTGCGAGACTTCGCCGACCCGTTGTTCGAATATCGCAAACAATGCCGCCGCGCCGAACGAAGTGTGGAGCATTTTTCCGGCAAACGGCCCGAAGTGTCCAGGCGGACAAAACACGCCGCCGCCGCTCGAATTGTCCCAGGTCATTGGTAGATACAGCATCGGAGCGTCCAAATCGGCCGGTGGCTTTGCCTTCGGCGCGGCTTTTGGATCCGCCACGAAGCCGTAGAATCCGCCCTCGCGAATGCGACTGATGCTGGATGATGGAATCCACTGACCCTGATTGTCTGCAACGTAGATCGCATCATCCGGCCCAATGGTCAGACCGTTCGGCGCGCGCAGTCCGCGTGCGGCGGGCTTGAGCGAGCCGCCGTTCTTCTCCACTCGCCAGAGCTGGCCGTGCCACGGTTCGTTTTCCCCGAGCTGATTGCCGCCGGTTCCGAAATAGAACCGTCCTGCGCTGTCTGTTTGCAGATCGTAGGCGAAGGCGTGGAAATTTGGAACGAGTTGGCGTCCGGCGTTTACACACTCGTAGTAGTCGGCCTCGCCGTCGTCGTTTGTATCGTGAAGCCGGACGATTTGGTCACGGCAGCCTACGATAACTTTTCCGTCCACGACCCGCAATCCGAGAGGCTCGCGAAGTCCGCCTGCAAATCGTCGCCAGACCACGGAATGGAGTGCATCGTCCAACCCGTCTGCAATCCAGACGTCGCCGCTCAGTGTGCAAAGTGCGAGGCGTCCGTCGGGAAGAAAATCGAGGCCGGATGGTCGCAACCAGCATTTCCACGGATTCTCGTCGGGAAGCGGAATCCGGTCCGCGACGAATGCGGATTGCTCCCGGCTTGGCGCGCCTTGTGTCGCGATGGGTTCCGGCCAGTTCGCGCGCGGTTGTGCATCGCCGGCTTCGGCAACTGCGCCGTTCCTGAGTTCGTATGAAACGCGATTCTCGGCACCGTTTTTCCGCGCGCAGAAAAACACACGCGGTCCTGCGATTCGGATGCCTAGCCAGTCAACGGTTCGCGCCGCCTCCGGTGGCTGCACGACTGACGGGGAAGGGGAGAGCACAACAACAGCTCCGGTGCCGGTTCCTTTATAGGTCCCGAGATTCGACTTCCGGAAATCAAGCTCCGCCTCGGGCCACATAGCGACGAGTGCCCGGCAATCGATATCGTAGCAACCCCACGACTTCGCACCGCCTCCGAGCGGGCGGAACAATACGCCGCGCAAGGCCAGCGGTTGGTCCTTTCCCTCGGCATCCCGCACTTCCACTGCTGCGGAAATCAGCGGTCCGTAAAGGGTTTCGGCGCCTTTGCCGAGGACACCCGCCGCCGGGGCGACGGTGGCTTCCTGCGCGGCGGCGATACTGGAGAGGAGGGAAATCAGAACGGCTTTAATCATGCACAAATCATCAACAGCGAACACCGCGGTAACAATTCCATAACACGGATGCGCGAAGTTTTCACCAACGCGGAAGCACAACGCGACCGCCATCAAACACACACAAATCATGAAAACTCCGCACATCAAACGCCGCGCAAACCGCGGTTTCACGCTGATTGAACTGCTCGTAGTCATCAGCATCATCGCAATCCTCGCCGCGGCCGCGTTCCCCGCATTGCAGGGTGCGCTCAAGCGCGGGCGGTTCGTAAACTCCGTGAACAACGCCAAGCAAATCGGCATCGGTCTGCGCATGTATGCCTCGGCGAACGACGGGCAGTATCCGCTCTACAAGGATCCGGATTCCGTCGCCACGATGCTGGGAAACTCCAACGAAGCGCTGGAACTGCTCATGCCGCGCCACGCAGGCACCGACAAGTCCATCTTCACCAACAAGAACTCCGCGTGGTGCAAGAAGCTCCCTGCCAGCGTAGGCGATCAATACCGCCTTCGCGCCGGCGAGTGCGACTGGGCTTACGTTCGTGGTCTGAGCGATTCGTCGGACCCTCGGCTCCCGCTGCTCGCGACGGCGTTTGCTCCGGGCGGGACGACATACATCAAGGACAGCTCGAAGCCCGGTGGCGTCTGGCACGGCGAGCTCGCAGCGGTCCTGCGAGTGGATGGAAGTGTGATGAGCGTCTCCGACCTCAAGGAAACCGGCAACGGCTTCTATGTGAAACGTCAGGACAATCCCTCGAAGAACATGTTTGAGAAGGACGACGGCTGGCTCGACGGCGAGAACGTCGCGGTGCTCATGCCGCAATAACTCACCGTGTTGGTGAAATCACGGGGCCTCCGCTCGTATCGGGCGGGGGCTCTCTGTGCGATGCGCTACCGCAACAGCGCGAGAAGGCGCGGACCGAAAACGATCGCGCCCACCACGGCCGCAGCGATTGCCGCCAGCAACACCGCGCCGGCTGCGACGTCTTTCGCGCGACCGATGAGCGGGTCGTGCTCCGTCGTGATGCGATCCGCCAGCGCTTCGATTGCCGTGTTCAGCCCCTCTGCGGTCCACACGGAGGACATCGCGAGAACCAGCGCCAGCCATTCGCCGGCGGACACGTGAAAATGGAACCCCGCAACGATCACCCCGAGCGTCGCAGCGAGATGCACGAGCGCGTTACCCTGCGTGAGGATGAGCGCAGCGATGCCGCGCCACGCGTAGCCAAAGCTTTTTATGCGTGCCCGGAGAAAACTCTTTTGCTGGCCGGGCCTGTCATTCATGCCGGGCGAAATGTCCTGCTGCTAGTGCTTCGGAGCCTCGGCGGAGGCTGGAGCTTTCGCGTGCGGGTCCTTCGCATGGTCGCCGGCATCCGCGTGCAGCCCGTGCTGATAGTGCTCGGGCAGCTTGGTGGCCGGATGACGCTCACAGGCGCTTCCGATGACTGCAAAAATGGCGGCTACAGATAAAAGGACGATCCGTTTCATGTGCCGGCGACCGTAACGGGCGCGCCGCGATTGCCAAGTCCCGAATCAAATTGCGCGATTTCGTGAAAGAATTCCGCTCAGCGTCCGTATTGAACGGAACAGCTATGTACCGCGTCTCACATCCGTTTGAAATGAACCAGCCCGCCACCACGCTCCACCGCACCCGCGGCACCACGTTCGCCTTTGTGTTTGCCACCGGCGTCTGCGCCGTCCTGCTTTTCGTCCGCCGCTTTTACGCGGACGAGTTCACATGGAGCGGCTTGTTCGGAAATCTCCTCCTTGCATGGATTCCCTACCTCCTGGCCCTCGCCTTGTGCACCTTGATCGAACGCGGCAGCCGCCGTCGCGCGGGGCTCGCCGCCTGCGTCGTCCTCTGGGTCCTCTTTTTCCCAAACGCCGGCTACATCGTCACCGACCTCACCCACTGGCGCACCCGGCCGCCCGTGCCGAAGTGGTTCGATTACTTCTTCATCACCGCCTACGCATGGACGGGCCTCGCGCTGGGCTACATGGCCCTCAGCATCGTCCAGCGGAAGCTCGCAAAAATCCGCGGTCACCGCATCGCGTGGGCATTCTCCATCACCATGCTCGCCGCGGGCGCCGTCGGCGTTTACGTCGGCCGCTTCTTTCGCTGGAACAGCTGGGACGTCTTCACCCAGCCGTGGAAGCCCCTCGCCGACCTCGCCCGCTTTGGCCAGAAAGACACCCTCATCCAGTTTGCCGGCTTCTGCGGAACCTACTTTCTCCTCTCGCTTCTCGTCTTCGTCGTCCTCGAATCCATCGCCCGCCTCCGCATGGAGGACTAAGGCCCCCGCACCGCCCAGCGCAGCTTCGCCGGAGCCGAGCGCGGGTTTGCCCGGCGTTCCTCGGGCGTGGCCACCGTCACCTCCTCGCTCACCGCCGCGTAGAAACCATCGCGCGCCCCCTGCTTGAACGCCTGCTTCACGCGCCGGTCCTCGCCCGAGTGAAACGTGAGCACCGCCACCCGCGCGCCGGGCCGCAGACACTCCGGCAAATGCCGCAGAAAAGTCTCCAGCGCCCCGAACTCATCATTCACCGCGATCCGGATCGCCTGAAAAACCCGCCGCACACTCGTCTCCACATCCTCCTCCGCCACCCGGCGGCTCCCGCGCGGAAATGCGCGCCGCACCACCTCCGCCAGCGCCCGCGTCCCCGGCAGTGCGCCCGCCTTTTTAATCGCCTGCGCAAACACCGCAGCGTGCGGCTCGTCCGAAAAATCCGCCAGCCAGCGCCCGATCTCCTCCGCGGAAGACCGCGCCAGCAGCTCGCCCGCCGGCAGGCCGCGGCGCGGATTCATCCGCATATCCAGCGGCGCATCCGTCTTAAAAGTGAAGCCCCGCGCCGGGTCGTCGATCTGCATCGAAGAAAGCCCGAGGTCCGCCAGCACCGCATCCACACCCTCCGGCGCCTCCGCGGCCACCAGCGTGTGCAGCCCTGCATAATTCATCCGCCGCACGATGAGCGACTCCGCCGGAAAACCCAGCGCCCGCAGCCGCTCCTCCGTCTTCGGGAGCTCGATGGGATCCTGATCCAGCGCCAGCAGCCGCCCGCCCGGCTGCACCGCCGCCAGCAGCTCCCGCGAATGCCCGCCGTACCCCAGCGTGGCATCCACCACCGTCTCCCCGGGCTTTAAAGCGAGCACCTCCAGAATCTCCCGCACCATGATGGGGCGGTGCATCCCCGCCGGCGTCTTCCCGCCCGCGAGCACCTTCTCCACATCCGCCGCGTAGCGCGCTGGATCATGCTCCTTGTACTTCTCGTGAAACGCGCGCGGATTCTTCCCGCGATAACGCGGACGACGTTTTGGTTTCTCCGGCGGAATCATGGATTCGCGAGCCTCCCGGCGGTTCGTTCAAACATGCGCCACGCTTTCATCCCGCTGCGGATGAGTCAAGAGGCGGCGCTCCCGGACGCAGTTCTTCGAGTCGATAGAAGGCTCTGAGGGGACTTCGGAGTGCGGCGAGGGGCAGTTCCGTTCAATGTGAATTAAAACCGGAGCGTAAGAGCCTCCCAATAGACGGAATGGCGCGGCTACTTGGTGAGGTCGATGCGCTGTTTCACTTTGCCGGCGTCGATGTCCACGTTGAGAAGGGCATAAGGGAATTTCTCGGTTCCGATTTCCGTCTCGTGGAAAAGGAAGGGGTGAATCCAGCCGTTCTTTGGCGCAAGGGTCGTGGTCATGGTGTTGGTGTCCCATTTGGTGACGTGTGGTTTCCCCTGCGCGGTTAGCATACCGATGGTTTTGGCAAAATGTTCGGTTTGCGAGTTGGCGTCGTTAATGAAGACGAGAGGGCCGTTCGCCTTGACATTGCGGACGACATGACCGTTCGCACGGACGACGCTTTCAAGGCGGACGGCGCGTAGTTTCACGCCAGGTGCGCCATCGGCGAGTGTGACGTCGATGGTGCAGTCTTCAAAGATTTGGGGGCTTCCGGCAAAGCCGCCGGCGATGGGCTTTTTCTTCGTGGAGATTTTGTTGTGCGTGAAGGCGCTGAGTTCCGTGATGCCCATCTCGACGGCCGGCTGCGTGGCGCTTCCGCATTCGATGAACTCGCATTGATCGATCCAAACCTCCCACGGGCGGTAGCCGATTTCGACATTGCCGCCGAAGGTGTCCACGCTGGGGCCGGTGATGGATTCGAAGCGCGAGCCGACGATCATGCCGTGGATGAGGTTGTTGAATTTCACAGCGATGCCGGCTTTTTTCTGGCCGCGGAATTCGCTGTGGAGGACGAGCCATTTGTCGAGCATCGAGCCGTTCATGCAGATGCCGTAGTCGCCGGTGTTTTCGAATTTGAGATCGACGTATTTGTTCTGGTCGTGCTCGGCGCCACCCATGATGCCGGGGTCGTCGTTGCCAATCAGCATGCCGGCAAGTGTCTGGTTGCGGAATGTGAGGGCGTAGAAGTTTTCGCCTGCGATGTAGCTCTTTTTCGTCGGCGCACCGTCGCTGTAATGGTGGTCCGCGCCGGTGAGTGCGAGTCCGACGCTGCCGCCCTCAAACGCGAGTTGCGCGACGGTCGTGCGCTCCTGCATTTTCATGAGATGAATGGGCGCATCGGTCTTCAAAATGGATTTCTCGCCCGTGCCCCACACGCCGCTGATGCCGCCGAGTAGGTAGAGCGGTTGCTTGAGCAGGAATGTGCCGGCGGGGATTTCCAGTCGCACGCTGCCGCTGCGCGATTCGCGCTCGACGAGATCCCGCTCGGCTTCAAGGGCGTTCTTTTTAGCATCGTCCTTTGCCTTCTTCGCAGCGTCGATGGCAGTGCCGAGCTCTTTCACGCGGGCCTCCGCGGCGGCTTTGGCCGTGTCCTTGCGGGCGGCGATGCGTTTCATCACGCCGGCGATTTTGGCGCGATTAGTTTTGAAGTCTGCGGTCTCTCGCGCGGCTTTGAGCTTCTCCTCATTACCACCGTGCATGGCCCAGAGCGCCTTGTCGGCGACGTCGGCTTCATCGAGCAGCGCCTGCAATTCCGCGCGGTTCATTCCGTAGAGGACTTTCGCAAACGCGTCGTCACTTGGTTTGCGTCCGGTCGGATCAGCGCCGGCAGCGAGAAGAGACTTTCCGAAATCCGGCTGCTGCGTGAAAGCGATGACCTTCCGTGTGCGCGGCGCATCGGTCGGTGGAACATCGGGCGGGGGTGGAACTTTGCCAGCGGGTCCCTTAGTCAGATCCTGTGCGCCGAGCATGAAGGTCTCCTCGTCCGTGGCATTCATCTCAATGACTCCGGGGCTGTCGAGATGCCTGCCGGTTTTGATCTTCGCGATGAGCTGCTCCACGCTCTCGTGAGGCTTCGGCTCCGGCATGGTAAATGCCTGGTTCTTCTTCTCGGCGTCGGCCTTCTTTTTTTCCCAATCCTTCCGCAGTGCCGCTGCGCGCGAATCGTAGATGGCCTGCGCGTGTGCCTTCACGTCGAACTTCGCTAGAAACTCCGCGGTGGGACGGTTGTAGTAAGGCGTCACTGCGTAGCGCAGTGTGTTCTCTACGCCGCGCTGGCCATACTGCGACGCGACGCACCATTGCTGGAGCTCGGGGTCACTGTTCACGAGCGAGGCATCGTTCGCGTTGCTCCAGGTGCGCATCGCGTAGAGTCGGTTTCCGCGGCCGCCGTCGATGGTGATGTCACGGTTTGCGTCTGCGTTGCGGATATCGCCTTTGTTGCTTCCGAATGCATTGATCCCGCGCAGCCCGAGCAGTGTATCCTCGCAGTTCCTGAGCCAGTAAACGCCCGGGCCCTGCGCGCTGCTGCGCTCGGTGCTGCCTTGCATGAGCGTGAGTCCTTTCGTGTTTTCGAGCAACACGCCGACGCCGGGGTTTCCGTAATTCGTTTCGACCATGTGGTAGAGCCGTGTGCCGGCGCCGCCGCCTTTTAGGTCGAAGTGCATCTGCGTGCCGCGCTTGACCCAGTCGGTCTTTCCGCCGTCGGTCCAGTGCGCATTGTAGTCGCGGAATGGCCAGTTCAGCCCGAACCAAAGAAAAAGCGAATCGTCCACGCGCGCCTCTGCGGTGACCACGTGATCGCCGAACGCGTTGTCGCCCGCGATCCACGCGCAGTTCTTCACGTCGGACTTGATGCGAATGCCACCACTGCAAAACAGCGCGAGGTAGTCGGACATCGGCGCGAGTTTGCTGCCAAACATCGCGCCGTCTTTAAATGTCCACTCCTTCGCAGCGAACTGGCGGTCGGCGCGCAACGGGTCGAGCATGGCAAAAGGACGTTCCACTCGCGGCTCAATTCGTTGGTTCAGCTGCGAGAAGAGCAGCGAAATCCCGTGCTGTCCGCCGCCGAATACCACCGTGCCATCACGACCTCCGGTGACCTGCACACCGTCGGCGACTCCTCGCAGGTCGAGCGTCCCGCACTCGATATCCCCCAGATCCAGCGCACCTCCGACTTCGAGCGAGGTTGCGATTTCGCGGATGAAATCCGACCGCACGGCCTGCGGCAATTCCTGCCACCGTTCACCGAAACGGGCGCGCAGTTCGCGTTCTGCGGATAAAAACTGCGCTGCGTCAGCGGTCGTCATTGCGCCGAGCGTGACGAGCGCGAGGCCGGTTGCGATTCTGCTCACGAGCGGACTGCGGGTTGGAAGAGTGCGGGAAAAATGATGCTTCACGCATACCAATATGCCGCCGCGTACTTTCGCGAACAGAAAAGGCAAGCGGCGCGACTTACGGGCGAATCCTGAAGATATGCCCGGCCCGCTCGCCGGGAGCTAGGCGGACGTAGTTCCGACGGCCTTTCCATTGGAACTTCTCGCCGGTCAAAAGGTCCTCGACTTCGAACGCCTGATGTTCGCCGAGGCCGAATGATTCAAGCGGGACATGGATCATGGATTCCTGCGGATGCCACGCGTCGAGGTTCACAATGATCAACAGGCGGTTGCCATCGGCGACCTTGCTGTATGCGAGGATGAGGTCGTTGTCGCTGTGCTGGAAATAAAGGTTTCGGAATTGCTGGAGGGCAAGGTTCTCTTTCCGAATGTGATTGAGTTTGCGGAACAGCGCACGGATTCCCGGCTGATTCCAGTCGCGGCCCTTGAATTGGTATTTTTCGGAATCGATGTATTCCTCGCGGGCTAGTTGTTTGTAGTCGCCGTCGCACAGCGCGAGGAAGCCGCGGACATCACCGGCGGCGTCCCAATGTTTACGTTCGATGCCCTCGTTTTCGCAGAGTTCAAATCCGCTGTAGATGCCATACACCGGCGCAAGCGTGGTCGTTAAAATAGCCCGCACCTCAAACGCGGGGCGTCCGCCAAACTGGAGATAACTCGGCAGAATATCGGGCGTGTTCGGCCAGAGATTCGGGCGCATGTATTCGGCGCTTTCGCTGTGCGCGAGTTCATTGAAATACTCGCGCAGACCCTGCGCCGTGTTGCGCCAGGTGAAGTAGGTGTAACTGTGTGTAAAGCCGACTTTTGCGAGCGCGCGCATCATCTTCGAGCGGGTGAATGCCTCGCTGAGGAAAATTGCATCGGGGAAGCGCGTTTGCACGCGGCTGATGAGGTATTCCCAGAAATGCACTGGCTTTGTGTGTGGATTGTCCACGCGGAAGATGCGGACGCCCTGTTCGCACCAGAATTCGATGACGCCCGCGAGTTCGCTCCACATCTCGCGCCACGTCTCGCAGTGGTAGTTCATCGGATACACGTCCTGATACTTTTTCGGCGGATTCTCGGCGTATTTAATCGAGCCGTCCGGGCGGTGGTAGAACCACTCTGGATGGTCGTGGACATACGGGTGGTCCGGCGAGCAATTCACTGCGAAATCGAGCGCGACCTCCATGCCGCGTTTGTTGATCTCGCCAACGAGCCAGCGGAAATCCTCCAGTGTTCCAAGTTCCGGTGCCACATCGCGATGAGCGCCGCCGTTCGGGCATTTCTGGTGACGATTGCCGATCGCGTAGGGCACGCCGGGTTCGCCGGGTTGGCAGGTCACGGAGTTGTTTCGGCCCTTCCGCGCGGTCACGCCGATGGGGTGGATTGGTGGGAAATAGATGACGTCGAAGCCCATGTCCTTCGCGTAGTCCACACGCTGGAGACAGTCGCGGAACTTCGAGCCGCGATCCGCATGGCCTTCTGCGCTTCGGGGAAAAAACTCATACCAGGCCGAGAAGCCCGCGCCTGCGCGGTCCACCCACACGAATGGATACCGAGCTGCAGCGCGGTGATTCGCCGGAAAAAGCGCGGGGGTGTCTTCAAAAGTGCTGACAAACTCCGTGGAGAGTGAACGGTCGGCGTAGGTCCACATCATCGCCGAGAGGTCGGCGCTGTGAGCGAACTCGTTTGCTCGTTCGGCGGTGGCGGTATCCATCTCGCGGGCGACCCACGCCAGCCGCTCCGCGTCCGCTTTTGCGCCGCGCGCCTTCGCGAGTTCCGCCGCATTTCGGACAAATGCCGCGCCCTCCAGCGTCTCGCTTTTCAGCGGGCGTTCGCCTGCATTGAACTTCGCTTCAAATTCGTGCTGCCACGACTTCCAGATGTTTCCCCAAGCTTCGATGGTGAACTCATGCGGTCCCTCCGCGCTGAACGTGCACGATGCACGCCAGCGGTCCTTGTTCCACGCATCCACGCAGTCCATCGGGATCTCGTGCCATGCTTTTGCACCGAGCTTCCGCCATTTGAGCACGCACGAAAGGACATCGTGTCCCTCCTTGAATACATCCGCCTCGACCACGAGCGGCTCGCCGGTGATTCGCTTCACGGGATACCGGCCGCCATCCACGAGCGGACGGACGTTTTCAATGACTGCGGTGTATGGACTGAGTTTCATGCCGCAGGTTGTGGCATTTCCGTCCGGTCGCGTGAAGTTTTCTGTGCCGCGGA
The DNA here is from genome assembly GCA_005791535.1 of Verrucomicrobiaceae bacterium. Lineage (GTDB taxonomy): Bacteria > Verrucomicrobiota > Verrucomicrobiia > Chthoniobacterales > Chthoniobacteraceae > SXWH01. The sequence continues at coordinate 37,524 of SXWH01000232.1, forward strand.
GCGAAGAGAGAATCAGCGCGGCTTGTCGGACGGACGTAGCGCGTTGTCGTATCCGCTGCCGGTGTCGACCCGGAAGCGCCACTGTGCCTCGACGCGCCGGCGTTCAGCGAGCGCGGTGACCGTGACCGTGTAATCACCGGGCTCAAGCGGTTTCGGAACCTTCGCCGAGATTGTCAGTTTTGAATCGGGCACCCATGAGAATGGAATCATGCCGACTCCGCTGAGGCGCAGGGAAACCGTGTTCGCATCCACGTTGCCGAGCGCAGCGAGGTCGGCACGCAGGAGCGGCTGGGGATCCGCGATGACGTCGCCATCAAGAGGCTGCGTGAGGATCGGAATCGCCGCTTCCGCGGGTGCGGCCGGCATGGCGACCGCCGCATTTGCCTGTGGTGCGTCCGCAGCCTGCACGCGACCACTCCAGGAAAAGACGGGATTGAAGTCGTGCGGCCGCGCGTCGAGCCAGCTGAATCGCGCGATGCGATCCGATGGTGCACTAAAGGACGTCCGAATCGAGCCGAGCGTGAACGCTGCCTCGAAACCGGCGGCTTTTACATGCTCAAGAACGCGGTTCGAGTAGCTTCCAAATGGATACGCATACGTTGCGCAACGGATTCCGAGGCGTTGTTCGAGTGTCTGCTTCGCCCCGGCGATTTCCTGCTTGAGCCATTCCTCGTAAACCTCGGGCGGTTTTCCCTGCGTGTCGCGGAGGTTTGCGTGGGAATGGCTGTGGCACCCGATTTCCACGCCTTCGTCGCGAAGCTGCGCGAGTTGTTCCCATGTGAGCGCGCTGCCCCGGCTGATGAAATTGGTGTAGACGAAGCACGTCCACGGATAGCCGTATTTCTTGAGAATCGGCCGGGCTACGTCGAACGTGGACGAAAAGCCGTCGTCGATTGTGATCAGTGCGCTTCGGGCCGGTATCGATTTCTCGCCGCGCTTCCAGGCAAGGAAATCCTGCATCGAGATGACGGTGATGTTCGCATCCTTCAGCTTCTGCATGTGTTCCTCGAAGAGCTCCGGCGCGATGCGGAGCGCTGGTGAAGCATTCGCCTCCACGCGATGGTAAAGCAGCACGGCGACCTGGGCGGATTTGTCCACTGTCGCGGGAGCATCTGGCGGCGGCTGAGTGATTCCTGTTGCCGGAGCATTTAGTTGCCGTGGCAGTTCCGGTTTGGCCTCGGAGGCCTGCGGAGCCGGTTCGATCGGGAGCGCTGGTGCGGCGCCTTTTGCAGCCTTGTCCGTTGTGAGCCAGACACGCGCACGTTCCAGAGTCCGAGGTGACCACTTCGCGAGGGCGAAATATCCGCCAGTTAGCAGGAGCGCGATAATTACAATCCAGCGCAGCGGCGAACGTTTCGGCTCTTCGTTAAGGTAATACATGGTGACAGCCTGATACAACCCCGCCGCCCGAAAATGGCGAGAAGGAAAGCGCGGCGTTGCCAGCACGGGGCTGCAGCTCTATGATGGCGGTCGTGAAACTTCCTGCGACCGAACAATTACTGTCCCGCACAGCGTTGCGGCTGCGGCTTTCCGCGTTGGGGAAACTATTCTCGAAACTGGTTCTGTGGTTCGCTGCAATCGCTGCGGTCGCTCTTTTGAGTTCCCGGCTTGGCGGGTTGCTGCCGAGGGAATGGTTCCGTTTTGAATGGATTGTCGCTGTGCCGCTTGCCGGGCTGCTGGTTGCATTGGCGACGTCGCGACGGCCGGCTCCATCGGATGTAGCGCACCTCGTGGATCGCGAAGCGGGCTGCAAGGACCTGTTTCTCACTGCAGCGATGATTCGCGATAATCCATCGGCATTTGCGCCTGTCGTTTGCGAGCAGGCGGAAGCTACAGCTCCGAAAATACAGCCGGCGCGACTTGTCCCGTTTCGCTGGTTTCCCGGTGCGCGAAACATGGCGCTCGCCCTTGCCGTGCTGGCTGCGGGTGTCGCGTGGCTGCCGCAACTTGACCCGCTCCGGATGCAGCAATCCCGAGACGCGCAGGTGCAGCAGGCGAAAAAGCTGATTGAGTCGAAAAAGATAACGGAACTCCGGGCGGCGGAACTCAAGGAAAAGGGTGACGCGATGAAGCAGCAGGTGGAGCAGGCGCTTGCGAAGCTGGACAAGACGCTCAAGGAAATGAAGCCGCGTGAGACTGCGGAGAATGCGAAGAAGTTGAATCAGGAGGCGCAGGCGGTGTCCGATTTGTGGAAAAAGAACACGGCGGACCTTCCGAAGATCGCAGACAACCTTGAGCGCGCGGCACAGGAGTTTGGCGAACGCGAGCAGGCGCAGGAGATGAAGCAAATGCTCGATAAATTGAAAAAGGGCGACGCATCATCGCTGAAGCAGGCGATCGAGGAGGCGAAAAAGAAAATGGAACAGATCGCCGCGATGCCCGAAGGCGCCGAGAAGAAGCGCGAAGCTGAAAAGCTGGCAAGGGAGCTGGCGAAAATGTCGAATCAAATGCGCGACCAGCTCGGCGCAAAGGGCGCGAATGAGGCCTTGCAGCGTGCGCTCGAGCAACTCGGCATGGCCAAAGACAAGGCAGCGGCGAAAGACGCCCTGCAGGCTGCGGCGGATTCCCTGAATCTCTCCAAGGAGGAACTAGAGAACCTCGCTCAGAAATTCGGCGACGCGAACAACCTTGAGGAAGCGCTTCAAAACATCGCGAAGGCGAAGCAATTGAACGATGCCGGAAAGCTCGACGGCGCGGAGGCTGCCGGCGCCAAGACGATGGAGGATTACGAGAAGCTCTACAAGGAATTGATGGCCAAGAACGGAATGGGGCAGGGTGAAGGTGACGGCGAGGGTGACGGCGAGGGTGATGGTGATGGAGACGGGAACGGGAAGGGGAAATCGGGCAAGAATCCGGGTATCGGAAACGGCGGAACAGTAGGCGAAGACCCGACGGCGAAAACCGCCATGAAGGACGAGAAGGACAAAGCCAAAATGGGTGCCGGAAAACTGTTGATGCAATGGAAGGAGGAAGGCGTCGGCGAGACCGGTCAAAAGGCTGCGGACTATCAGGAGGCCGTTCGCGCCGTGAAAGAAGGCGTGGCCGAGGCCATCCGGAACGAACGCATTCCGCCCGGTTATCACGGCTCGATTCAGAAGTATTTCGACCGCCTCCCGGAGAAGGCGAAATAGAAGCGCTGTGAAACTTCCATTCCTCTCTCTCGTTGCGCTTTCGTGTTGTGCTGTTGCTGATATGAAGATCGACCCGGTGCCGGGTCAGTCGGAACTCGCGGTCGAGTGGAATGGGGCGACCGATTTGAGCGCCATTGCCTGGGTGGGTGAGAATCGGTTTTTCGTCGTTTCCAATCGCGAGAAAAATCTTATTCCGCTCCTGCTCAAAGTGGACGCTGAGAATGGCCGGATTTCCGACGCCGAGTTCGGCGGCAAAATCAAGCTGGAGACTGAGGAGTCGGACTTTGAAGGGCTGATTTACATGCCGGAGAAGAAGCGCTTTTTCGTAAGCACCGAAACGCGGAGCGCGATTGTGGGATTCGATCTGGAAGGGGATGCGAGTTTTCGGGTGGACGTCCCGCGCATCTTTCGCGAGGCGCGAAGAAACAAGAGCCTTGAATCACTCGCTTGGAACGATGTCCGTGGCGAAATGTGGACGGCCAATGAGGACGCGCTCGATTGCGACGGCTCGGTGAGCGGGCGCAAGGAGGGCGGCCTTGTCAGGCTGCAACGGTTCGACGCGAGGCTGAAGGCGTCAGGGCAGTTCGCCTACCGCACCGAGCCTTCGCTGATTCGTGTGGGCAATCAAGGTACCGGCGTGACGGACATGGTGCTCCTTCCAGAGGGCGAACTGCTGGTGCTGGAGCGCGTACTCACCGCTGGGTTCGGGATTCGTATCTTCCGCGTGGATTATTCGGAGGCCACGGATGTTTCCGAAATCAAATCATTGGAGGATGCAGGCGATGTGAAGTTGGTGAAGAAGCACCTTCTCTACGAACGCCTGACCGGAGCGAACAACTACGAGGGAATGACAATCGGCCCGGCGCTTTCCGGAGGCGGGAATAGTCTCATCCTCATCGCGGACAATGGCGGCGGGAATGTGCACCATTTCATGCCGCTTCGGCTCAAGCGCGAACCCGCGCGAGCGCCGGCGGACAAATAGCGCATCGCGATTATTCGATTGGCTGCGGACCGGGTGTCTGTCTCTATCTGGCCTCCATGAACCGCAGAACATTTCTTGCCCTTTCCATCGCCGCCGCCATGCCCGCAATTGCCGCCGAAAAAGACACCCGTTGTTTCGAGATGCGCGTTTATTACGCGGCACCCGGAAAGCTGGACGAACTTCACAAACGCTTTCGTGACCATACCACGAAGCTTTTCACCAAACACGGTATGACGAATGTCGGCTACTGGACCCCCGTCGAGAATCCCGAGAACAAGCTCGTTTATGTGCTGGCCTATCCGAATCGCGAGGCCCGTGAGACTTCATGGAAGGCGTTCATGGCCGACCCGGATTGGAAGGCTGCGCAGAAGGCCAGCGAGGTGAATGGAAAGCTCGTTGCGAAGGTCGAGAGCACCTTCATGAACGCCACCGATTATTCCCCGGAAATCAAGGCTTCGAGCGCATCGCCGCGCGTTTTCGAACTGCGCACCTACACCACCACTCCGGGAAATCTCGACCGCATCAATGCACGCTTTCGCAACCACACGACGAAGCTGTTTGCGAAGCACGGCATGACGAATCTCTTTTACTGGAATCTCCAGCCCGGCCAGCCCGGAAGCGAGAACACGCTCGTTTATCTGCTCGCGCACAAGGATGCCGATGCGATGGCTGCGTCGTTCAAAGCGTTTCGTGCCGATCCCGATTGGATCGCGGCGAAAGAAGCATCCGAGAAGGAGGCCGGCGGTTCGCTGACCATCCCTGATGGTGTGAAATCGGTGCTCATGAGCGCTACCGACTATTCCGAGACGCGATAACTTTTTGCCATGACTGCGCCATCAAACGCGGCTCTGGAGTACGCAGAGGCGCTGCTCACTCGCAGTCCGGTTTCGGAGAATCCGTATCTTCGTTCACTTTGCGATGGAGTGATGGAAAGGGACGAATTCGTTCGGAGTCAGCGGCAGTTCTATTTCGCAGTGCGCTTCTTTTCCCGTCCGATGGCGGCACTGACTGCGCGGCTTCCTGACTCATCCTCAAGGCGGATGCTCGTGCATAATCTCGCCGAGGAACACGGGCTAGCGGAGGACGGCGTTTTTGAACCCGCGATGGCGCACGACCGCACCTTTGTGGAATTTCTGGGAACCCTCGGTGTGGAAGCCGCCGGAGTCGCGACGACGAGCGAGGAATCTCCGGTCCGCGCGTTTAATCTCGCCCTGCTGGGTGCGTGCACGAGTGAATCGCCAGCGTTCGCTTTTTCGTGTCTGGGAGTGATCGAGTATATGTTTGCGGACATCTCGGCGCTTATCGGTGCTGCGGTCGTGCGGCGGGGATGGGTCGCTGCGGAAGACCTCGTCCATTACAAGCTGCATGCAGAAATCGATAAACGGCATGCCGCGGAGTTCTTTCACTCCACAGGGACGCGCGACAGTGCTGGGATTTTCGCCGGCGTTGAATTCGGTCACCACATTTTCGCCGGTTTTTATCGCAGCCTCATCGCGTCGCCATGATGGACGCTGCGAAACCCGAAGTGCCGCAGGAGTTGCTGCGGAAACTGCACGCCGTTCAGCATTGGCGGCACTGGGTTCGGATCATTCTTTTCGTGGCGCTCTACGTCGCAGGCGCCGTCGGTGCTATCTGGATTGCGGCGCGCCACGGATGGTTTTATGCGATTCCGCTCTACATTCTCGCCGGCGCATCGCTGCACGGAATCAGTCTTTTCACCCATGAAGCTGTTCACGGAACCCTGAGCGCGAATCCTCTCTGGAATCGCGTCGCGGGTGCCTTGTGTGCGATTCCGGTTCTTCAAAACTGCAGTGCATATCGAGTCCTGCATCTCCGCCATCACAGACATCTGGGTGATGACGGCGACCCGGATCATTACGCAAATTACACCCGCTGGAGCTGGTTGATTTTTTCGATGAACTGGCTGCGGCTCATCGCTGGATATCCCGTGTATATCGTCGCGATTCCGATCCTCGGATTCAAACACGGGAACGCACGCGACGGGCTCGCCATCATCGCCGAAGTGCTTGCGACTGCAGGCGTCATCATCGGAATTCTCCGCGCTTCGGTTCCTGCCGCATGGCTGCTTCACGGATGGTTGGTGCCCATGATTTTCATCAACACGATGGTCAATATTCGCGGCATGAGCCAGCACACGCTTCTTGAGCACACCAGCGATGAGATTCTGGGAACGCGGACGATTTTAACCAGCCGCCTTGTCCGGTTTTTCATGTGCAACGAGAACTATCATCTCGAACATCATCTGTGGCCGGGAATCCCGTGGTACGGGTTGCCGGCAGCGCATGAAGCCGCCGCTCCGGAGTTGAAGCGGCGCGGTGCGCCATTCATCCGCTCGTACGGTTCATTCGTGCGGGAATTCATCATTCGCAGCATTGAACGGAGCCCATGGAGTCGACGGTAGATAACTGGCTATCCGAGGCTGCGCAATTGCCGCTGGCCTTCGCGCAGGTGCGCGAGGATCCGCGAATCGACCTTGCGTGCTGCTCTGGGTTGCGACCGGACGCCACGGTCGTGATGATTGCTTCGGGCGGCGACACCGCAGTTTGTGTTTCGCGTTTGCCAATAGGGAGGTTGCTCCTCGTCGATATGAACGCGGCACAACTCGCGCTCACACGATGCAAGTTTGCGCTCGCGAAGGACTGCAATGGCGAGCAATCGATGCGATGGCTTGGCCATTTGCCGCTGGCACCAGACCTTCGGGCGCAGCGAATCGCAACGACTCTCGAATCGCTGGACTTGCCGGACGGAGTGCTGGGGCCTTTGGAACGGCTGGCTGCTCTGGGCCCGGATTTCTCCGGACGCTACGAAGCAATGTTTGCAGCGCTGAATCGCGCTCTCGGACCGTCGTGGGAGATTTTGCAGCGCCTCTTGGAAAGCGCGACTCCTGTAGCAATGCCGAGTCTACCGCAGGTTGATGCCGCGTTCGCCGAGGTTATGTCGCTTCGGAATCTCGTCGCCTTGTTCGGGGGGGACGCAACCCGGAATCCGAAGCTGCCTTTTGCAGAGCATTTCGCCACGCGCGTGCGCAGCGCGTTTGCTACATCAGTGCCGCGACAGAATCCGTTTCTGTGGCAGATGCTCGCGGGAAGGTTTCCGCCGGGCGTTGCGTGGGATTGGCTGGAATCCGACGCTGCACCGGTTGTGGAGCCGGAGTTCGTTCACGGGTTGATGAAGCCGGTGCTGGACGCGCTGCCTGCGTGCTCTGTGGATTTCGTGCATCTATCAAACATCCTCGACTGGCTCACGCCGGCGGCAGCGACAGCGGTGCTCGACAGCGCGGCCCGCGTTTTGAAACAGGGCGGACGGGTGCTGGTGCGGCAGTTGAACTCGAGCCTCGATATCCCGGCGCTGACCGATGGGATCCGATGGAGCCCGGCGCTCGGGCGCTTGATGCAGTCGAAAGATAGGAGTTTTTTCTACCCGGAGATTCATGTCGGATGTCCGCTATGAAAGTACGCGTTTTCCAAGAACCGCCGCCGGAGTCGCTGGGCGCGGAATTGGCGCGATTTGAAGCGCAGTTCCGGTATCCGCTTGGCGCGAATGCCAGCTTCTGCATTTCGCATGGACGCCGTTACATCACATTCTTCGAGGCGATCGGCGCGCCCACTTTGGTCGTGGCGGAACACGATGGCGTTGTGCTTGGGACGATTGCCGCAGCTTTGCGCCCGCTTCGTTTTCCGGATGGAAGCGTTCACCCCGTTGCGTATCTTGGCGACTTGAAAGTAATGCCGTCCGCCCGAGGTGGTGTCGTCCTTGCGCGGATGTTTCAGGAGCTTCACACACGCGTTGCGCAGCCCGCCGGAGGAAGGGCTTACGCGGTCGTGATGGATGGAACCGACCGATTACCGTCCTCATACACCGGACGGTTGGATATTCCGGCGTTTGCGCGGGCGGGTGGGATCTCCGTTTTGAAAATCGCCGCTGAACCGGGGCGGGAAAACCTCCGCGAGATTGGACGCGAACAGAGCGAGCAATTCGCGTCTGTCGGATTCCGTCCGCTCGGAGGTCGTGCGGATTCACGTTCGGTCATCGCGCCCGTAGTTCTGGAAAACGACGATGGCTCGGCGGGCGGGTTGTTGGAAGACACGCGGCTTGCAAAGCGTCTGCTTCTGCCGGACGGCGGTGAAATGCTCGCTGCACATCTGTCCGGATTCAATTGGCGCCATCCGTGCGATGGTGCCCGGTTTCTCCGCGGAGTGTCGGCCCGGTGCTCGGCGATGGGAGTCCCTGCATTCTTCACGGCAGTCGCTGCAGGATTCGCCTCCGAATTGTTGGCGGAACTCTCCGGTTGCGATGTGGTGGTGGCGCCGGCGACAATTTTCTCGTGCGGTATTGCAGGGGCCGCCGAGGTGGACTGGTTCGTGGATACCGCCGAGATTTAAGGATTCATCCTGCGCCACGCTTCCATCGTTTCCTTGAGCACGGCGTGTGGTTCTTCGCGAATTCCGAAGCCCTGAAAACCGATGGGGCCTTTATAACCGACGGAAGCGAGCGTCTTCATAAAGGCCGCGGTGTCGTAGGTGCCGCGCCCGAGTGGTTGGATTAAGCGGTCCCATCCCATTGATTTCGTGGCACCCGTGTCGGCCCCGTTGATTGTCACAAACATCAGCCGCGGTAACGCTGCGCGGAGCACGGGTTCGGGATTGCGCTCCGGGCCTTCGACCTTCAGCCAGTGGCAAAGATTGAACGTCGCGCCGATGTCTGCCCTGTTCAGTTTGTTGGCGAGACGCACCGCATCCTCCACGCGCTCGAGCCACGATGCCGTATGTGGATAAAGCGCGATTTTTACTCCGCGCGTCGAAGCGTAGTCGGCAATCTCACGAATCGCGGCAATTGCGACCGCGTCGCCATCTTCCGATGAATTGCGTGCCGGACCTGCTTCGGTCTCCACTCTCGAAATCGCCAGCCACAGGGCGGCTTCGTAGCCTTGCATGGCGTCGATTCGCCGCTTCAGCGGATCGTCAAGCGGGGACTTGGCGTGGGAAAATGCAAGGGTGATATACCCGTTGTAGAACCGCAGCCCTGCGTTCTTCAAAGCCGCGGCCATTTTGGCATCTCCCGGAGCACCGCCGAGGCCATCGTAACCAAGTTCCTTGAGCATCGGTACGACCTTTTCCGCACCGCCGCGCGCGATGGTGTCCATCGCAAAGAACGCGTTTCGCTCAGCAGCGAACGCAGTGCCGATGAACGCGGTGAGCAGGAGCAAAACGAGCCGTGTCATTTCGACTTCTTTTGTTCCTCGAGCATCTTCCGCAGGTCGTCGTAGCGGCCCGGTACTGTGCTACCCGGAGCGGATGGCGAAGAAGGCTTCGGCGTGGGAAGAACGAAGCCGCCTTCGGGCGAAATCGTTTCGGCTTTACCCGTCGCTGCGGAGAAGGTGTCGATTGGCGCTAGTACGGTTGCTGCGCTCGGTGCGAGTTTGCGGCGGGCGTTGATAAAGTCCGTTCCGCTCCAATAGACGCTGTCATCCTTCGGGAATGCGTGCCGTGCCATACCGACGCGGATATCCTTTCGCATCTCAAAATGAAGATGTGCCGGGTAGAGTCCGCCCCCTGTCCCGATGGTCCCGACCTGCTGGCCGCGTTTCACGTGCTGGCCGTAGCGCACGTGGATTTGATCCAGATGTCCGTAAAGGGAATCGACGAATTTCGTCTGCCCGCCTTCCTGGTAGGCGTGGCGTATGATCACGACGTTTCCCCAGCCGTGATAGTAGTTCTTTGCAAACAGCACGAGTCCGTGCGCCGTCGAATACACCGGCGCTCCGAGGTCGGTGTCTCCGCCGCCGCGGCCGTTCCAGTCCTCGCCGAGGTGGCCGTTTGGCGTGTAGCCGCGCGCTTTGTAATAGCCTTCTCCGTCTGGCTTTCCTACGGGGAAGTCGAATCCGTCCGCCATGAAGATAGCAGTCTTCCGCTGCGCGTGGGAAACCCCACAGAGCAGGAGAAGGGAGCAAATGATGTGAGCGAGCGAACGCATCGGACTGCGAATTAGAGACAGGCATGGGAAAAAGGGGAACACCAAATTTCAGCGCACAAAGTTGCTATCAGTCCCGACTTTGCGGGATACTTACGGCACAAGTCATGAATATCCATCAACTGCGCGCGGAGTTTCTGAGTCGCCGGCACTTTCTCAAGGATTGCGGGATTGGCCTGGGGAAGATCGCCCTGGCGAGTCTGCTGGCGAATCAGGCCGGTGCGGCGATTGTGCCGCCGAATCCGCTCGCGCCGAAGAAGCCCCATTTCGCCGGCAAGGCGAAGCGAGTCATTCATTTGTTCATGGCGGGCGCACCGTCGCAGTTGGAGATGTTCGACAATAAGCCGGAACTCACCAAGCTGGCCGGAAAGCCGCTTCCTCCGTCGGTAATCGGCGGCCAACGGTATGCGTTCATCAGGCCCGATGCGGCGGTTCTCGGGCCGGTCTTCAAGTTCGCGAAGCACGGCCAGTCCGGCGCGGAGTTGAGCGAGGTGCTGCCGCATCTCGCGAAAGTGGCCGACGAGATTTCCATCGTGCGGTCGATGAAAACGGATCAATTCAACCACGCGCCCGCGCAGCTTTTCTTCAACACGGGATTTCCTGTTCCGGGCCGCCCGAGTCTCGGTTCGTGGGTCCTCTATGGTCTAGGCTCCGAGGCCGAGGATCTTCCGGCCTTTGTGGTCATGAGCACGGGCTCGGGCCTTTCCGGCGGATCATCTCTATGGTCGAGCGGTTTTCTGCCTACTGTTTATACCGGCACCCGTCTCCGCTCGCAGGGCGATCCGATCCTGAACGTCCGGAATCCGGATGGTGTGGATGCCAAACTGCAGCGCGATTCGCTCGACCTCATTCGAGCCATGAACGAGCGCCGTTTGGGGGAGGTCGGTGATCCGGAAATTGCGACACGCATCGCGAATTACGAAATGGCATTCCGGTTGCAGACCAGTGCGCCGGAACTCATGGACCTCAAGAGCGAGAGCAAGGAAACGCTCGCCCTTTACGGATGCGAACCGGAGAAGCCCTCCTTTGCGCGCGCATGCCTGCTTGCCCGCAGAATGATCGAGCGCGGCGTCCGGTTCATTAACATTTATCACGAAGGATGGGACGCCCACAGCGACGTGGCGGGCAACGTTCGCGGTAACTGCCAGAAGACCGACCAGGCCAGCGCGGCGCTCGTCATGGATTTGAAGCAGCGCGGTCTGCTCGACGATACGCTCGTGATTTGGGGCGGCGAATTCGGCCGCACTCCGATGGTGGAGACCAATACGGCTCTCGGTCGGTCGCTCGGACGGGATCATCACCCGCAGGCCTTCACGATGTGGCTCGCGGGCGGTGGAATCAAAAAGGGCACCACCATTGGGGCGACGGACGATCTCGGCTTCCACGTCGTGGAGGATCCGGTCCACATTCATGACATGCAGGCGACGATTCTGCATGCGCTCGGATTTGATCACGAGAAGCTCACATACCATCACGCCGGGCGCGATTTCCGCCTCACCGATGTCCACGGTCACGTGGTGAAAGGGCTGCTCGCCTAGCCGCCGGTCCGCTATTCTGCGACGAGGTCCCGATGGCGCCAGAAGTAGGCGCAGCCGGACCAGATTGTGAGGGCAACCGCAATTCCCAGCAGCGTACGGCCTCCGTATATCCACGCGAGTTCCCACCACGTTCCGTGGTCTGCTGGAAGTATTCCCGCACGCATGAACTCCATGATGCTGAGGAGCATCAGAAAGTAGGCGACCGTGATGATCTGCCACAGGGTCTTGTGCTTCCCGAGCTTCTCGGATGGCAGCACGACTCCGCGGCTTGTGGCCAGTAGTCGAAGCCCGGTGATCAGGAATTCGCGGCTGATGAGAATGATCGCGATCGAGGCGGGAATTGCGCGAAGCGGAATGAGCGTGATGAACCCCGCCGCCATCATCACTTTATCGGCGAGAGGATCCATCAGCTTGCCAAAATTTGTGACGAGCTTGTGTTTGCGTGCGAGATAGCCGTCGAGGAAATCGGTGATCGATGCCGCGATGAAAAGGACGAACGCGAATGTGTAGCCGAAATTCCATCCCGCGGCCCTTCCGGGAGCGTGCAGGAGTTCCCACTCTTCGCCCATCGACATGCAGATGACGAAAGCAATCGTCATTACGAAGCGGGAGAGAGTGAGTTTGTTCGGCAGGTTCATTGCCATCAGAATTGCTCTGTGACTCTCACGAGCGTTCCAACCCCGAATCCTGTGGCGCCGCGCGCGAGGCTCTGCGTCTCCTTGTCGCGGTAGGCGGTGTAGGCGATGTCGAGGTGGGCCCAGGGCGTCTTCTCGGCAAAGGTGCGCAGGAATGCCGCGGCCGTGCATGCTCCGCCGAGGCGGCCTCCGCTGTTTTTGACGAGGCCCATTTCGCTGCGGATTTGGTCATCGAATGCCGGGCTGTACGGCATCTGCCATGTCGGCTCGCCGGCGTCCTTCGAGGCGGCGGATACGCATTTGCCGAGTGCGTCGTCATTGCTCCAAAGTCCGGCCATTGAATCGCCGAGCGCGATTCCGCAGGCGCCCGTGAGGGTCGCGATGTCCACGATCGCGCGCGCCTTAAAATGCCGCCGTGCAAAGCCGATGGCGTCAGCGAGCAGCATGCGGCCCTCGGCGTCTGTGTTGACGATCTCCACCGTCTTTCCGTCGTAACAAGTCACGATGTCGCCGGGGCGGTACGCATTCGAGCCGGGCATGTTTTCCGCGGAGGGAATGAGCCCGATGACGTTCTTTTTTACGCCGAGTTCCTTCAGCGCAAACATCGCTCCGATGACTGCTGTTCCGCCGCACTTGTCCCAAATCATCTTCTCCATGTCCGCCGCGGGCTTGATCGAGATGCCGCCGGAATCAAACGTGATCGCCTTGCCGACGAGGACGATTGGAGCTTCGCCCTTCGGTCCACCCGAGTGTTCCATGATAATCAGACGTGGCGGACGCTTGCTTCCGCTTCCGACGGCGAGGATGCCGCCGAACTTGCCGGACTTTAGTTTCTTTTCGTCGAATACGGTGCATTTGACGCCGAACTTCTTTGCGTGCCATTCCACCTCCTCGGCGAGGGTCTCGGGATAGACGATATTCCCCGGTCGATTCGCGATTCCCCGGGCGAGATTCGTCATGCGCGCAATCGCCGCGGCGCGCTCGCCGGCCTTGCGTGCTGCCGCCGTGGCCGCAGCCGGGACAACGATCGTGACTGCGCTGATTGGGTGCGTCTTCTTCGTCTTGAAATCCTCGTAGCGGTAATCGGAAAGCACGATGCCCTCGACAGCGGGACCGGCGAATTGTGCCCAGTCCGAAAGCTGGACGGCGAAGCGGTTGCGTCCGGTCTTCTTCAAAGCCATCGCCGCGGCTCCTACTGCGAGCCGGATGGTATCTGCGTTCACCTTCTCCCGATCGCCAAGGCCCGCGTAGAGCGTGGATTCACTGTGGATGTAAACGCGTGAGCCTGGCTTGAGCGAAAACTCCGCATCGGTGATTTCCGGCGGCAGTTCCTTGCGCTGCTCGGTGGTGAAAAGGCGGATTTGAACGGACGCCGGTTCTGCTTTGCTGGAGAAGGTCAATGTCATCGCGCTAGATAGAGCGCATTTCCGCGCGCGATGACAAGAGCGGCGGCTGTTTACTTTAGAAAATCCACCTTCGCGCTCAATTCCGGCGTGAGAAAGCGGTCGGGTTTTTCAATCTGCACCTTGATTTGCAGCGTTCCCTTCTGGCGGTTTGCCTCGGGCGCGATTTCGGCCACGAAGCCTTGATAAACCTTGTCGAGATAGGCTTCGGGGCTGATTCGGCAGCGCTGATTTAGTGTGATCTTTGGGAGATCGTTCTCGCTGATGTCGATTTCCACCTGCAAGTCCTCGGGGTCCGCAAGCGCGAGCAGCGCGGTGCTCGGGCCCTTTCCGCCGCCGAAGCTCTGCGGTGTTACCAATTCGCCGGGGTCCGCGAGTTTTTCGAGAACGACTCCGTTGATTGGGGATTTGATCACCGTCCAGTCTAGCCACACTTGTGCCGTCGCTCGCAGTCCCTGAAGCTGTTTGATCTGCGCTTCGGCGGCAGCAATCGCGAGCCGTGTTTCGTCTTCGCGCTCTGCGGTTTCATTCTGCGTCGCGCGCAGTTTCCGCACCCGCTGGTAGTTCGTCTTCGCGCGTTCGAGCGCCACCTCGGCTGCGGCCATCTGGCCGTCGATTTCCGCGAGCCGCGCCTTTTGCTCGGAGTCGTCCAGTTGCACCACGACTTGGTCCTTTTTCACCCGGTCGCCCTTTTTAACACCAATCCACACGACCTGATTCATCACGCGCGGGCTGACTTCGATGCGCTCGCGATTCACGATGTATCCGCTCACGGTAAGTACTACGTCGCCCGGCTTTGCGGTGTCCTTCGCGACAGCGCGCGGGGCGGGGGACTGCGGCGCGATTTTCTGTGCTTCGCCGCTCGGGGCCTGCGCGGGTTTCTCGACATCGCGCGAATCGCCCGCCCACGGCTTCGCGATGAAAAGCGCGGTGCCGGTGATGGCCGTGACGCCCAGAACGATCCACCAGAACGCGCCTTGCGAGCGCCGGCGTTGCCTGTCCGAAATGTGTATGCTTTGCAGCTTCCCCGCGTCCATGTGTCGTGACCTTAGCCTTCGTTACGCTTCCTTCAATGCCGCGATTACCGGCAGGCGCGACGCCCGGAGTGCGGGCAGCAGGCTGCCGATGATGCCGACGATGATCGCGAAAATCAGCGCGTTCGCGATGATGTCCCACGTGAGCTTCAGTTCGAAGACCGTTTCGCCGAATGACTGAAAGTTGAAGGTGCCCGCCGTGTAGCCATTGAAAAGAAGCGCCAGCGCGCAACCGAATGCCCCGCCGATGGCCGCGAGGAATGCGCCCTCGATGAGAATCGCCGCCACCACCGCCTTCCGGCGAAAGCCCATGACGCGCAGCGTTCCGATTTCCCGCGTCCGCGAACCCACGCTCGCGTACATCGTGTTCATCGCCGCGAGCACCGCACCCACCGACATCGCGATCGCGAGCCACTTTCCCGCAAAGCGAATCGGCCCCGCGGTCTTCGTCTGTTCGCCATAGTAGGCCGTCTCGGAGACGCCGCGCAGTGCGAGGCGCTTGTCCGCTTCGAGTCTCGCGATGAGCTGCTTTCCTGCGGCTTCGCTGACGGGACGAATCAGCACGCTGCAATAGTTGTCGCGATTGAAAAGCGAGCGCGCCTCCTCCGCATCCATCCAGGCCTCCGAGTCGAACGCGCTTCCGCTCGCGTCGAAATGGCCGACGACTTTCAGCTCCCGAATCCCGATCTTCACCACCGAGCCCACGCTCATGTTCTCAAACCGCTGTGCGAGGCGACGGCTGATAATCATCTCCCGCTTCCCGCCCTCAAACATCCGTCCTTCCACCAGCTTCACCTGCGGACGAAGCGCGACCGCATTCGCCGAAACTCCGCGGAAAATCACGTTCGCACCGCCGGCTGCCTTCTCTCCACCGCGGCGTGGCAGGTAAATCACGACGAGCGTGTCCGCTGAAATTAGCGGCTTTCCTTCTGCATCGCGGGCGATTTCCTCTGCATACTGGAACGTCGCGAGGTTTTCGCGGGTGACTTGCGACGATGATTCCGAATCCGCTCCACGGCGGAGGATGAGGAAATTACGAGGGTCGCCGGTCTTTCCGCCCGACGCCTCAATCGCGCCGGCCATCATTTGCATGCCCACGTAAACGAGGATCGTGAGCCCCATTCCGGCGACCGTGGCGATGGTCGAGCGCCAGCGGACGATCACATTTTTGAAACTGTATTTGAGCGGCAGAGCCATGAACGCCCGCAGGTTGCCCGATGGCGGGGCGATGTCAAACAGCGCCCGAGGATTGACCGCGGCACTCATGCTGCTTTGACTCATCGCAGTGTCAGCCCAAACCATCTACGAAATCCTGTTCGCCACGTTCGCGTTCTTTCTCGGCGCGTGCGTGGGTTCCTTTCTGAATGTCTGCATCTACCGGCTCCCGCTGGATATGTCGGTGAACGAGCCGAAGCGGTCGTTCTGCCCGATTTGCAAATACCAGATCCCCTGGACGTCCAACCTGCCGCTCATCACCTGGACCGTGCAACGCGGCAAGTGCCGGAACTGCAAGGCCCCGATTCCGTTCCGGTACTTCGGCGTGGAACTGCTCACGGCGGTGCTATTTCTCGCCGTGTGGTGGAGGCTCGCCTACCACGCGGGGCCGATCTTTCCGGGGCATTGGGTTCTCGTGTTCCCGATGTTCACGTTCGTGTCCCTGCTCGTGGTTGCGACGTTCATCGACTTCGAGCATTACATCATCCCCGATGGAGTCACGATTGGCGGGACGTTTGCCGGGATCATCTTCAGCGCGGGGCTGCCTTGGATGCACGGAGAGTCGATGTTTGGTATTCAGGAATGCATCCGCTCGCTCATGTGGTCGGTCATTGGGGCCGCGTTTGGCTTCGCGCTGCTGTGGCTGGTGTCTTGGCTCGGGAAGCTGGCGTTTGGCCGGAAGTCGCTCGCGTTTGACAAGCCGACGGTGTTCACATGGACCGTCGATGGCGAACGCGGCAAGCTCAGCGCGGAC
The DNA here is from genome assembly GCA_005791535.1 of Verrucomicrobiaceae bacterium. GTDB lineage: Bacteria > Verrucomicrobiota > Verrucomicrobiia > Chthoniobacterales > Chthoniobacteraceae > SXWH01. The sequence goes on from SXWH01000232.1 coordinate 54,207, forward strand.
GGCAAGGACTATTGGTGGGACGAACTTTTCTCCAGCGAGAAGGACACGCTCGTGATGCAGTGCGAACGCTTCGAGATCGAAGGCCGCAGCTCGGGCGGATGCGAGATCCGCAGCCTCTACGAGAAGCTCACGTTCGACGGCCAGGACTACGACCTCAATTCGATCAAGACGTTCTCCGGGACGATGACGCGCCTCGATTTCCGCCGTACGGCAATGGGGTTCGGCGACGTGAAATTCATCGCCTGCATCGGCGCTTTCCTCGGCTGGCAGGCGGTTCTTTTCACCGTGATGGCGGCCTCCATGGCCGGCGCGCTGGTCGGCGGTGTGCCGAAGCTCATTGGCAAAAAGGACTGGTCGCCCAAGATTCCGTTCGGCCCCTACCTCGCGCTGGGCGCGGTGATTTGGATCTTCTGCGGGCGCGAAATCCTCGAATGGTATTTCAGCCAGTTCCCCGAGCCGATGGAGTTCTAGCGGGCGCGGCTACGGTTTCCACCACGCATCGAGCTTCGCCGTCATCGCTTTCACGCGGTCGGGTTCGCTCGCGGCTTTGTCCGAATTCTCCATCGGATCATCCTCCAAATTATAAAGCTCCACCGGTCCGGGTTCGTTGGCGGGGTGGGGGACGATGAGCTTCCAGTTGTCCTCGATGACGTAACGCCAGCGCAGGCTCGCGGCGGGGTTCGCTAGATCCTTCGAATTGTGCGTATAGCAGTCGCCGAAGACCGCCTTCCGCGCTTCGACCGCCTTTGCATCGAGCAAATCCACGCCGGGCATTCCCTCGGGCACTTCGACCCCGCAGGCTTTCAGCAGCGTTGGGTAAATGTCCAGCGAACTCACCACCGTGTCGCTCATCAATGGCGCGACCTTCGCGGGCCACCGCACCATGAGCGGCGTGCGCAGGCCGCCGTCGTATTGCGATTGCTTCGAGCGCGGCGCGTATTTCGGATTATCCGGGCTCTGAATCCACCCATTGTCCGTCACATAGACCACGATGGTGTCCTTCGTCAGACCTTCCTTGTCCAGATGCCCGAGCAGCTCGCCGACTGTCTCGTCAAAGAAGTCCACCATCGCCCAATACTTCGCGATGTGGATGCTCGGCGTCTTGTCCTTGTATTTATCCAGGATGCGCTGCGGCGGCGTGTGCGGGTCGTGCGGGAGAAGCGGCGCGTACCACACGAAAAACGGCTTCTCGGCCTTCCTCGCTTCGCCGATGAAATCGTAAATCGGCTGCATGGTCTTGCGCCCGATGTCCAGGCCTTCGTCCCCGTGCCGGCCGCCTTTGGTCATCCCGTGCGTGAAGCCGCCGCGCGTGTATTCCCCCTGCCACCACTTGCCCGTCTGGAGCGCCAGGTAGCCGTTGGCCACGAGTTGCCGCGGCAGGGTCTTCTCCGCGTCCATGTAGCGGTTGTAAATCTCGCGTCCGTCCTTGAAACCCTGGCTCTTGGCAAACTCCGCCGGCTTCATCCCTTCGGGCAGCGGCGGGTCGTTCGACGTCACCCGGTGCTGATACGGATATTTCCCAGTGATGATGCTCGCAAGGCTCGGGCAGCAGAGCGACGCCGGCACGTAGGCGCGCTTAAACGTGAGGCTCTCCGCGGCCAGCCGGTCGAGATTCGGCGTCTTCACGATCTGGTGGCCCATAAATCCGTAATCCGTCCACGCATGGTCGTCGGAAATAATCATCACCACATTCGGCTTCGAGGCAGCCTCGGCGCGGTGCGAGGTCATCGCCAGCAGAGCCAGGATCGGGAAGAGCAGGAATCGGAAGTACCACATGAGGCCGCATTCCTGCCGCACGCCGTTGCCCGTGTCCAGAACGCGCTCCGCCGTATTTCATCCTTCATCTTCCGTCCGTCTTCGTTTTCCCTCGCTCCACATGTTTACCTTGCTCAAAACCGACGCCACCTCGAAAGCCCGCCGCGGCCGCCTTGTCACACGCCACGGCACCATCGAGACCCCTGTGTTTATGCCCGTCGGCACTCAGGCCACGGTCAAGGCGGTCTCCCCGCTGGAGCTGCACGAGCTCCGCGCCCAGATCATCCTTGGCAACACCTACCACCTTTACGTCCGCCCCGGTATGGAGGTCATCCAGAAGCTCGGCGGCCTTCACAAGTTCATGGCGTGGGACGGCCCGATCCTCACCGACAGCGGCGGCTTCCAGGTGTTCTCCCTCGCGAAGCTTCGCAAAATCACGCCCGACGGCGTCCACTTCCAGAGCCACCTCGACGGCGCCCCCATGTTCCTCGGGCCACGCGAAGCCATGGGCATCCAGGCCACGCTCGGCTCCGACATTTGCATGCTCTTCGACGAGTGCCCCCCTTACCCCTGCGAGCGGGACTACGCCGCAAAGTCCCTCGCTCTCACCCTAAAGTGGGCACGCATGTGCAAGGAGGTGGAAACTCCCGGCCTCAAGTTCGGCATCGTGCAGGGCAGCAGCTACGAGGACCTCCGGCGCGAGAGTGCCGAGGCCCTGGTCCAGATCGGCTTCGACGGATACGCGATCGGCGGCGTCAGCGTCGGCGAACCCGAGCCCGAGATGATGAAAGCCGTGGAAAGCGCCGAGCCCTACCTCCCCGCCACCAGCGCCCGCTACGCCATGGGCCTCGGCACCCCGCCGCAACTCGTCGAAATGGTCGCCCGGGGCGTCGATATGTTCGACTGCGTCCTCCCCACCCGCATCGCCCGCAACGGCACCGCATTCACCGAGCACGGCACCCGCAACCTGAAGAACGCCGAGTACGCCATGGACGAGCGCCCCATCGAGGAAGGCTGCGAATGCTACGCCTGCCGCCACTTCTCCCGCGCCTACCTGCGGCACCTTGTCAAAGCGAACGAGATCCTCGGCCTCCGCCTCATCTCCCTTCACAACCTCCATTTCTATCTCCACCTCATGACGCGCATTCGCTCGCACATCGAGCAGGATACCTTCGCCGACTTCCGCAAAAAATTCGTCGCCGAATACGTTCCGTGGAAGAGCGAGGAAGCCGAACCCACCACGGTGCGGGAGTAACTAGTTCATTCCGCGGCACATCGGTTGCTAGTTCGTGGCATTGCCTATGTCCGAACTCGAATCTCAATACCGCCCCGCCGCCATCGAAAGTCTGCATCAAGCAGCCTGGAAGCACTGGTTGGTCACCGAGCCGTTCCACGTGGGCACCGCCAAATTCACCCGCGCCGATGTGATTGAAGCGCAGCGCTGCATCCGGAAGGACGAAACCACCGTGCTCCGTTCTGAAGCCATGCAAATCCGGCAGCGGTGGGATGATCTGATCCTCAGGATTTGCGAAGCGAGCGGCTATTCGGTTGAGGATGGATACGACATCGCCTTCTCCCCGTACGGCGAACGCTTCATGGTCTTGCAGTGGCCCTCGTTCCGGGGGTGGAGCCCCCTGGCGCATTGAGCCATCGCCCGGTCCCGGAGGCGGCTTGATCGGGTCAGAATGGTCAAATTTCGCCACGAAAACGTGAAGTGCCGCACTTGAAGGGCGCTGTACGACGGCGGATGGCTGCAGTGCCACGGAAATATTTCAAAGTACCGCCCCGGGAGCCAGAAGTACCGCCCCCGAAGGCCGAAGTACCGCCTCCCAAGCCCGAAGTACCGCCTCCCGAGCCCGAAGTACCAGGTAATTTGCCCGGAAGACCCGGTACAGCGGTCTCTGGAGGCGGTACTTCGGATTTAGGGCGTGGTACTTTGTGCCGCTGTGGTAGCACTCCATGCATCTGGGTCGGGTGAACTGCAGGTTGGCGCGGTTGAAGGGCCGATGGCGGCCGATGATTTAATGCTATGAGCAGTGGAACGAGGTTTGGCGGGCCGCTTTGAACTTGCCCGGGCGAGGCGGGATGTTTCCGGAGGGCGTTGCTGGTTGTGGATTTTTCGCATCGCGAGGTTGGGGGCGGTCAGCTAGGGTGCGGGGATGATTTCGAAACTTCCGCGTTGGGTGTGGTGGGGGGCGTTTGTGCTCGCTGCGGTGGGCGGGATGGTGAATGTCGTGGGGTTGCTGGGGTTTGAGCATCAGGCCATCACGCATCTCACGGGGACGACGACCATGCTGGGAGCGGCAATCGGTGAGGGGAATGCAGGGAGGGCGTTGCATTTTGCGGCGATGATCGGGGCGTTTCTGGCGGGGACGGCGCTGAGTGGGTGGCTGGTGGAGGATAGTGTGCTGAAGCTGGACGGGCGGTATTATCTGGCGCTCGGGCTGGAGGCGGTGCTGCTGCTCGCGGCGGTGCCGCTGTTGTGGAAGGGGCGCGAGGCGGGGCTGTATGCGGCGTCGTGTGCGTGCGGTTTGCAGAACGCCATGGTGAGTACGTACAGCGGTGCGGTGGTGCGGACGACGCACCTCTCGGGGATGTTTACGGATTTGGGGATTTTCTTCGGGCACTGGCTGCGGGGAATCCCGGTGGACGTCCGACGGCTGAAGCTGTGCGGCTCGGTAATCAGCGGTTACGGGCTGGGGGCGGTGGCGGGGACGGTGGCGTTCCGGTCGCTGGGGTATTCGGCGCTGGTGGTGCCGGCGGGAATCGTAGCAATGATCGGGGCGGGAAGTGTGGTTTTTAAACGACGCCGCGAACCGCAGGCGTGAGGCGTGATTTTTCTACGGCCGGGCGCGAGTTTTTTCTTGCCGTCGCCGGAACATCCCGATGTAGTAAATCCAGCGCCGCGAAAGGCTGGGGATGACTGGGCCGGATTCTGGGGGGAACAACTGGTTCGGCTCCCCAGCCTTTCGCGGCGATTTTCTTTTTTTGCACGGGGCGTGAATGGGGACGGGGAGAGCGCGAAGGATTCAATGCCGCGGACCGTGGCTTGAATTATAACGAAACAGATTATTGATCCGGAAACGGATTTCCGCTTTATAGAAACCGCTCCGCCGCGAAGGGCTGGGGATGTCTGGGCCGGATTCTGGGGGGAACAACTGGTTCGGCTCCCCAGCCTTTCGCGGCGGATTTCTTTTGTACCGATGCAGCCGGTAAAGCAGGCATCGCAGCGCGGCGGGCTCGCGGCTTTATCCGTCGGCGGGGAAGGGGTGGTGGAGGATCGCGCGCGGTTTGCCTCGCATTGCGCGGGGGACTTCGCGTATCTGCCCCGGATGCAGCCCACGCTCACTGGAGGTCTCATTTGGTATTTTGTCCTGTTGTATTCAACCGTGCTTCACGAGGCGGCCCACGCTTGGGCGGCGAAAAAGCTCGGGGATGATACGGCGTATCGCGGAGGGCAGGTGTCGCTGGACCCGATTCCGCACATCATGCGCGAGCCGTTCGGGATGGTGATTCTGCCCATCCTGAGCTACATGTACAACGGCTGGATGATGGGCTTTGCGAGCGCGCCGTACGACCCGCACTGGGCGCTGCGTTTCCCAAAGCGGAGCGCCACGATGGCAATGGCCGGGCCTGCGGCGAATCTGCTGCTGGCCACGGTGGCGTTTGTGCTGCTGGTGGCCGGGGCAAAGGCGGGGAAGTTCGTCCCGATGATGGTCCAGGAGGGGACCGATGTGTGGGCGCTGATTGGGATGATGCTCTTCGTGATGTTTATGCTGAACACGGTGCTGATGGTTTTCAATCTGCTGCCGCTGCCGCCGCTGGATGGTTCGTCGATCCCGCTGTTCTTTTTACAAGGGAGCAAGGCGGAGCAATACCAGCACTTCATCTGGCAGCCGCACATCGCGTTCATCGGGATGGCGGTGGCTTTTTACGGAGGCGGCGAGGTGGTGTGGCGGGTGTTTTACAAAGTGTACGGGCTGCTGGTGCACATGGCGTATTAGCGGCAGCGGATTTCCTGCGTGCCGAATCCGGACGGCATGTCATGCTCGCGCGACCTTGAAACCATTCATCACACTCGGCCAGACCCGCACGCCCGACGGCTCCAACTTTTCGCTGCACGAACACGACGGGGAGTATTTCCTGAAACTGAACGGGCGGCAGTTGATGAGCACGACGGCGATCACATCGGAGCTGCTGCTGGCCGAACTGCCGTGCAAGGCGCTCGGCCGCGTGAACGGCGCGCGCGTGCTGATCGGCGGCCTGGGGCTCGGCTTCAGCATGCGGCGCGCGTTGGATTTTGTGCGGAAAGGCTCCACGGTCGAGGTGGCCGAGCTGCTGCCCGAGGTGGTGCGCTGGAACCGGGAGTTTCTCCGCCGCGTGAACGGCGCGCTGCTGGACGACCCGCGGGTGAAGGTGATCGAGAAGGACGTGTTTGAGATCCTGAAGGCCGCGAAGCCGGGCTCCTACGACGCGATCATGCTCGACGTGGACAACGGCCCGACGTCCTTCGTGCAGCCGGAGAATAAGCGGCTGTACGACCGGCGCGGATACGGGATTATCAAACGCGCGCTAAAGCCCGAGGGCGTGGTCGCGTTCTGGTCGGCGTGCGAGGAGAAGGGGTTCACGGACGAGTTGTCGCGTGCGGGCTTTCTCGCCAGCGCGATCCCGGCAAAGGCGCACGAGCACGCGAAGCGGTTTGCGCATGTCATCTACCTCGGAAGAAAAACCGTGGAGGAGGAGGAGACCCCGCGCGAACTGCCGCCGCCACCGCGCCGCGGCGGACCGTCCCGCCGGCGCTGAGCGCGAAGTTTTTCGAGCATTCCCTTTTCACGCCGCCCGTTCCCCACTACGAAGCGCGTCTGATGAAAAACAAAGGACTGAACGAGGCGATGTTCCTCGCATTGCTGGAGAAGGTGCTGCCAAAGGCGACGAAGGATCCGCATCTGGCGAACACCATTTACGAGGAGGTCGCGAAGGAGGTGCGGCTGGCGAAGAACCTCCAGGCATTTGACAAGTTTTGCGAGGATGGCGCGCTGCCCAATATCGAGCCGGACACGATGCAGGAGTTTGAGCGCGAGATGGCGTCGAAGTTCGGCGAGGAAAACGTGGAGATCACGCCGGACGAGGAGGGGAAGAAGGTGGCTGTGGAAATCACGCTGCCCGACCGTACGGTGACGAGCGAGGTGCGCGTGGATGCGACGATTGCGAACGAGGAGGAAATCAAGGTGCCGTTCGTGCCGTTCCCGGTGTCGCTGCCGGAGGACCCGGAACTCGTGTGGGCGATGGCCCGCCGCGAGGACCTTGGCCCGGACGAGGCATCGCGCGCGCTGGCGGAAATCGAGGCGGAGTTTTGGGAGACGAAGAAGGGCCTGGAGTTGCAGAAGAAGCGCGTGGAGAAATGCTTCGCGGAATTCATCGTGCACGTGCCGGCCTCGGCGCTGAAGGACAGCGGATTGAAGCGGCATTACAAAACGCCGGAGTCGCTGAAAACAATCCGCCTCCTCCCCGCGGCAAAGCCGAAGAAGGAGAAGTAGGGAGCGATTACCGCAGCGAGCGGAGGATGCCTTCGCACCCGTTCTCGACGAGATCGAGCACGGTCTCGAATCCATCCTCGCCGCCGTAATACGGATCCGGAACCTCGGTCTCCGGACGGCCCGTCACAAACTCACAAAAGAGCCGCACCTTTTGCATATCCGCAGCGCTGCGCGCAAAAGCGCGGAGGTCGCGGCGGTTCTGCTCGTCCATCACGAGGATGAGGTCGAAGTCGTCGAAATCCTCCGCGCAAACCTGCCGCGCCCGGCTCGTGAGTGTGTAGCCACGCTTCGACGCGTGGCGGCGCATCCGCGAATCCGGAAGCTCGCCCGCGTGCCATCCGCCGGTGCCCGCGGAGTCGAGCTCCACGCTGTGGCTCAGCCCGTCGCGTTCCACTAAACTCCGCATCACGCCCTCGGCAGCGGGCGAGCGGCAGATGTTTCCCATGCAGACAAACAGGATGCGCCTCTTGCGCTTCGGCGTGGTCATTTGGGGTCCATCACGCGACCGAGGAAAAGGCACGCGCCGGAGGGGACGTGCTGGATGGCGAAGAGGAACGGGCGGTCAACGCGGACCTCGATCGGCTTTGGTGGTTCGCCCGGCGCGGCACCGGCTGCTGCCATTGCCACTGCAGTCGCGGCGGCCGCCTCGGTGCCTTTCTCGTCGAGGGCAATGAAGGTCTTGTGGAAGACTTCCGACACGAAGAGGTAATCATCGGGCCTGCGTGGAGCCATGCGGTCGAAGTCCGCGCTGCCTGCGGGAATATCGAATGCGGTCTTCATCCCGAGTTGCTGGAGAGCCTTGGACAATGGGACCGTGGGTGGTTCGATTTTGAACTTCGGGAGATGCAGAATTACGTCACGCTGCTCGGCCTTCGCGCATGCGGCGAGCGTGGCGGGTTTGAGTTTTGCCTCCACGCCGGCGGCGCCTTTCACTTCGTCGGGAACGATGACGATAAACTGAAGATCCCCGCCGATGTACGGGAGCCCGACGGCAGCAAATCCGTCGCCCTTGGTGTAGCGGTAGTGCGATTGGTTGGTCATGGTGGGCACGTTCTCCGTCGCGCCGCCGTTGACGTGGAACGGTTCCTTTTTGGTCGCGTGCTCGCTGAATTCGTCGGCCCACGCGGCCTTGAAGTAGAGGGCATTCACGAGGACAAGACGCGTCGTCTCGTCGAGCGCGCGGGGCGGAGTCAAATCGCGGATGCGATTGCGGGTCTGGCCGGAGACCCAGTTGTTGATCTCCCGCGTCGCGCCGGCAGCGTTCTTTTTAAAGTCCATCAGAGCGAAGGGTGCGCCGTAATTGGACTTCACCAACGAAGTGAAGGGCGTGCGAAATTCGTAGTCCTTCTGCCCGAAGAGGCGGTTCGCGATGTTCAATGTGATGGGTTCGCTGGGCCCGCCGTAGCGCTTTGATTCCCCGGTGAGTTTGACGGACTTCTCCGCCGCAGCCGCGAGCGCGTTCTGGAGTGCGGCGAACGATGCGTGGATGGTGTCGTCGCCTTTCGCGTAATGCAGCACGCGCTCCATCTCCGCGCGCGTCGCTCCCGAGGCTCCCGCATAAGTCATCGCGAGTGCGGACTGGATCGAATACGGGGAGATGCACAGGTTTCCGGCGGCGGGGAGCTTCCGATAGAGATCCAGACCGAGCTGGTTCACGGCGAGCGAGGCGGCGTCGGGTGTGGCGGCGGTTGCGGTGAGTGTCATGGCGAGAATTGCAGCGGCGATTTTCATTTTGAATGTGATGGTTGGAAATTGGGACGGTGTGCGCCGGGACGTTCTTAGAAGATGCACCGCGAATCATTGCAGGCAATTACAGATTGCAGCGCCGGTGCGCATTCGCGAGCCTTCGCGTCATGCCAAACAGACTCACGGGAAAAACCATCGTTATCATCGGCGGAACCACGGGCCTCGGCCTGTCGGCAGCCAAGGCCGTCATCGCCGCGGGAGGCCGGGTCGTGGTGGTCGGCAAGGACCCGGAGACGACCACCACCGCGGAGATCGTGCTCGGCGAAAAGGCGCTCGCATTTGCCGGAGACGCGACTGACCCGACGACGGCGGAGCGCGCAATCGGCGAAGCGGTCGCCGCGTTTGGCGGAATGCACGGGCTGTATCACGTGGCCGGGGGAAGCGGTCGGAAGTTTGGCGACGGGCCATTGCACGAAATGACCGACGAAGGCCTGCGTGTGACGATGGAGATGAACCTCACCACGCTCATGCTCTCAAACCGCGCGGCGGTGAAGCATTTCATGCAGGAGGGAAAAGGCGGCACGATTCTCAATATGAGCAGCGTGCTCGCGTGGTCGCCGTCGCCGAAGCACTTTGCCTCGCATGCGTATGCGGCGGCGAAGGCGGGGATCATCGGCTTCAGCAAAAGCACCGCGGCGTATTACGCGCCGCACAATATCCGCATCAACGTGCTCGCACCGGCGCTCGTGGAGACGCCGATGTCTCGTCGCGCCGTGGAGAACACGGAGATCATGGATTTCATCCGCGCGAAGCAGCCGCTTGATGGCGGGCGCGTAGGAACGCCCGAGGATCTGGATGCCGCGGTGGTGTGGTTTTTGAGCGATGCGTCGCGCTTTTGCACCGGACAGGTGCTCGCGGTGGACGGCGGCTGGACGGTGAGCGAAGGCAACGGTCTGTGAGTCATGCCGGCCATCGGGATTGATATCGGCGGCACGCTGATCAAAGCCGCGGCGTTTTCTCCGGATGGCGTGGAGTTGGCGTCGTTCACGATGCCTACGGACGATGCCGAAGGCCGCAATCCGCCGGCGTTCGCGGTGAATGTGCGGTCGCTCGTCGCGCAATTGGAGGCAGCCGCGGGAAGGGCGTCGAGCATCGGGATCGCCGCGCCGGGGCTGGCGGACGAGGAGGGACGTGCGATTTCGTACATGCCCGGCCGCATGCACGGACTCGAGGGATTTGACTGGCCGGAGTGGCTCGGGCGCGATGCGCACGTGCTGAACGATGCGCACGCCGCGCTGCTCGGCGAGGTGTGGCAGGGCGCGGCGCGTGGACTGCAACACGCGGTTCTCATCACGCTGGGAACCGGAGTCGGCGGCGCGATTTGGTCCGGCGGACGACTCGTGCGCGGGCACATCGGTCGGGCAGGGCACATCGGGCACATGAGTCTGAATCCCTACGGCCGCCCGACGATTGCGAACGCGCCGGGAGGATTGGAGGATTGGATTGGGAATCACAATATCTCGGAACGCAGCGACGGCCGGTTTGCATCGACGCACGAGTTGATCGCGGCATTTGAAGCGGGCGATGGTTTCGCGACAGAAGTCTGGAAGAAAAGTATCCGCGCGCTGGCGTGCGGGATTTCGTCGCTCGTGAACATCCTCGATCCGGAGGCCGTGCTCATCGGCGGAGGCATTGCGAAGGCGGGGCGTGCGCTTTTTATCCCGCTGCAGCAGGCGCTCGATGAAGTGGAATGGCGGCCCGGCGGCGCGCAAGTGAAGCTTCTCGCCGCTCAACTCGGCGAACGGGCCGGCACGTACGGCGCGGCGTGGCAGGCGATGCTGGCGTAGCGGGTGAAAGATTTCGAAAGCGCGATCGAAATATCAAAGTTGCCCGCGTCGGACGGGTCAGGTAGTGCGCTGCATGCCGGCAAGCCGGTGTTCAACCAAACCAGATACTCATTCATGAAAATCAAACTCATCACACTCGCAACGCTCGTCGCAGGCTTCGCCTTCGCGGGAGAACAGAAAATCTTCAACGGCACGGACCTCACCGGATGGGAAGGCAACGAGAAGCTTTGGTCCGTCCAGGACGGCGCGATTACCGGCAAGACCTCAAACGAGGGCGACACCAAGCTGAAACACAACACCTTCCTCGTCTGGAAGGGCGGCACGGTTTCGGATTTCGAACTCACTTTCAAATACCGCATCGAGAAGGGAAACAGCGGCGTGCAATACCGCTCAAAGGCGCTGGCTCCCGGCGAAAACGGACCGATCATTTCCGGATACCAGGCGGATTTTGAAGCGGGCGCGACGTACAGCGGAATTCTCTACGAAGAGCGCGGCCGCGGGATCCTCGCACAGCGCGGACAGCAGACGAAGATCGTCACCGCAGAGGACGGCAAGAAGCACAAGGTCGAGGTTGCCGGAAGTGTCGGCGACTCGAAGGAGATTCAGGCTTCGATCAAGAGCGAGGACTGGAACGACTACAAGATCGTCGCGAAGGGCAATCACCTCGAACACTTCATCAACGGCAAGAAGACCGTGGACGTTACCGATGAGCACAGCGGCGCCGCGAAGGAAGGCCTGCTCGCACTCCAAATCCACGCCGGTCCGGCGATGGTGGTGCAGTTCAAGGACATGATTCTGAAGACGGACAAGTGAGTTAAATCACCCGCTCGATTTTAAACGGCCACGGGATGCAGATTCCGTGGCCGTTTTCTTTTGGCCGGCAAAGCAATTGCCGCAGTGCGGGTTGATTTACCGATGAACCAACCAACCCATCAACCACGGGCGCGGCGTCGGTGCGCCGCATTCACACTTCTCGAACTCCTTGTGGTCATCGGCATCATTGCCATCATCTCGGCGTTCGCATTGCCGATCTTCCGGAAATCAATTCGCAGTCGCGACCAGACGGCATGGCTTGTCAATTTACGGCAGATTGGTGCGGCGCTGATTCTGTACGCCGGCGAGCACGATTCCCAATTGCCAAATCCCGCGCAGCAGAAACCGCGGGTGAGCTGGCCGAAGGCGATTCAGCCCTACTTGAAGGATTTGCAGGTGCTCGCCGCGCCGGGAAAGGACGACAATTACGTGAAGCGGAAAGTCGACCCGGTCAGCCAGCGCCAGAACAACACGAGTTTCATCATGAATGGATTCAACGACATCGGGACTTGGAAAAACCCGAATGGCGAGGTGCGGCTCATGAATATCACCGCGCCCGCCGAGACGTTGATGCTCGGGATGCAAAAATCCGGCAGCCGGCATTTCTACATGGATTTCCTTGAGCCGCCGCACGGGAACTCGAAGGACCTGCTTGATTTCCGGGCTTACGACGACGGCTCCAACTACCTCTTTGTGGACGGCTCCTCGCGCTTCATCACCGAGAAGGATTATCGTGATGAGCTCTGGCTCACGGACAAATCATGGGAGATACCTCAGTTATGAAATCGTTGCAGTCATTCGGAAGAATTCACATCAGCCGCAGGGCCTTCGTCGCCGCGATTCTTGCGTGCGTGGCGAGCCAATCGGCATTCGCGGCATCGGGTGAAGTTCGGAAATGGACAGTGGATGGTGTCGCGCGGGAGGCGCTCGTATTCATCCCCGAAAAGGCACGCACGGAAGCAGCGCCGCTGGTCTTTGGGTTTCACGGACATGGCGGATCGATGGGCAATGCCGAGCGGAGTTTTCCCATTCACACGCTCTGGCCTGAGGCCATCGTCGTTTATCCGCAAGGGCTGAACACGCCCGGACAACTCACCGATCCCGAAGGCAAAAAGTCCGGCTGGCAGTCAGGGCCCGGCGCGATGGGGGACCGAGATTTGAAATTCGTCGACGCAATGCTTGAGCGGCTGCAGAAGGAACTGAAAGTTGATTCGCGCCGCATATTTTCCACCGGGCATTCGAATGGCGGCGGATTCACCTATCTCCTGTGGGCGACGCGGGGGGAGAAGTTCGCCGCGTTTGCTCCGTCGGCCTCCGCGGCCGGCAGGGTGGCGCGTGATTTGAAACCGAAGCCGGTCTTTCACATCGCCGCCGGGAACGACGAACTCGTGAAGTTCGAATGGCAAAAGCTCATGATCGAACATGTGCGCCGGATCAATCAATGCGGCGACGGCACCGCGTGGGATGGCGAGAAGGGCTGCACGCTTTATCCGTCCAAAATCGGAGCGCCCGTGGTCACTTTCATCCACGAAGGCGGACACCGTTACCCCGAGGAAGCACCGGCACGGATCGTGAAGTTCTTCAAACTCCACGCGCTTCCCGAGGCAAAGCAGTAGAGCACCCGGAGCGGTCTCTCATGTTCGGGTTCTCGATATCGCACTCCGCTCAAAATGCGGCGGCTTTAGGAATCGCGTCGGTCTGGGTATTTCACGGGCTTTACAGCAAGATTCTTAATCGCATTCCACGCCATCGGGAGATTGTGAGCCGTGTGCTCGGGGAACGGTTTGCGGGGCCGGCTACGAAGATTATCGGCGCGATGGAGGTGCTGATGGGTCTGTGGATACTGAGCGGGTTCGAGCGAACGTTGTGTGCTGGGGTTCAGACCGTGGGACTGTTCGTGATGAACGCGCTGGAGATTCGCTTCGCCCGCGATGTTCTGATTTCGCCGATTGGCATGGTGGTCTTGAATCTCGGCTTCGTCTGCGTGATTTGGGCCTGGGCGCTCTGCGGTCCGCTCCGCTAAGGGCGCCATCCGGCCTGCCAGAAACCGCACATCGCGAAGAGCGTTGTCAGGCCTGCCCAGACAAACGTGAACCACCAGTGCATCGCAGTTTCGAATCGCTTGCCGCGCCACAACTCGGGTTTGTAAACGAACCACTGGCAATACAATCGAAGCAGCCAGAAACCCGAGTAGGACCACGTCATCCACATGCCGGCGCGCGATGTCTCTGTGAAAACCGACGGTTCCAGCAGGCACGGAAGTCCCATGATTACAAGGAGGACGCAGATAAAGAACGTGTGGACGTGAAAGATGCTCTCGTTCAGCAGCGACATCTTCGCGGCATCCTCCCGCCATTTGAGATGCCGGCCGATGGGGATGTGGAGAACGGCCAGCAGAATGAGACCGGCTCCGGCGACGCGCAGAAGGAGTGTCAGGAAATCGCTCATGAAATTTCGAGGATGAACACGCGAATCCACGGCGTGATCCGGAATTCGTCGATGCATTGAAACCCCGCGCGCTGCCAAGACGCACGCCAGCTTCTCGGGGAATGAAAGTGGAGGAAGCCGGGACCAAATGCGAGGAAGTTGGCAAGGTCGCGCATGTGCTCGGCAATCACGATGCGTCCGCCTTTTCGAAGGCAGCGCTTCGCTTCGAGGAACCATTCGAAACGCTCGTTCGACGTCCTGAATTCATGGACGGCAAGCAGACCGAGAATCACGTCTGCGCCCGCCGTATTTGCGGGCCACGCATTGTGCGGCGCCGGGAGTGTCTCGGGTGTGGGCGGGAACAGCTTCCGTGCGCGCCGGATGGAAGGTTCCGTCATCTGCCTCTCGTTGAAATGATCCAGCACCATCCAGCCGATGTTGCCGAGTTTGTCGCGAAGTGCTCGGGATGAATCATCGAATCCCGAGTGGCAAAAAATGAAATCGCGGCGACTTGCCCCGTGGAGCGCCCGCTCGATCCAGCCCCAGCGATACAAATCGGAACGATCGTAGATCCAGTGGGCGACGAATAGGGAACCGAAGAGAAAGTATGCGGCGCCCGCTCCACTTCCCGCGAGCGCAAGCTTCCACCACCAGCCGCTCACGATGAAAGAGAGGCAAGCTACCGCGATTAATATGATCACCGCGGCCGCATAGAATGCCCGGTTCAGCCGGACAATAGTCATCATGCCGCTCCATTTTCCCCGCGGAGTCATGCTGCACCTCCCGGACGGACCAGCCGTCCCTTTTGCCAGCGGTAAGCGATGTTCTCGACGGCGAACGCATTTGCGAGCCGCGGCTCGAAGGAGTGCAGTGGGGGCTCGTCGAACAGCGCGATTTTCCAGCTTTTCACAGCCACGGGCCGCGGCGTCCAGCTCTCGCGGGTGCCCTCGATTACTACGAATGCGCCGTCGCCTTCCGGGCTGAAGGTAAAGGGCATCGGCCCCGCGAATTTTCTCGCCGTCCGCCAGTCTGGAAACACCGAAGCTTCCGGCAGCGGCACCGTTTCTTCGGAATCATCAAACGTTACATCCAGCGTGCAGTTCCCGTCGGCACCGATGGTCTCGACCCGCGTGAGTGTGGCGTTGGTTTCGATTCTCACCGTCACGTGGCGGTATCGGTATTTCGTCAGCAGGTTTCCCAGCCACACCATGCGCAGCCTGTCGGTCTCGCTTCGGAGGATGTTCAGTCCGCGCAATCGCCTGCCGGATTCATCGCGGAGGCGGGTGAAGATACGGTATCCCGCGAGGAAGAAATCCTGCCCGAGGCATTTCGGAAATCCCGCGGGCCGCAGACTTTTGGTCCACACCATCGCGGCCGTGATGAAACCGAAACCCTCGTGCGTGTCGATCTCCAGTCCCTCGGGAACCATCGGTCGCAGCGCCGCCTCCGGAAACGCGAACGACAGCGCCACGACGCGGTCAAACCATGCATCTACGGCGAATGGGTGGCTTTGCAGATGCATCACACCTTCAGCATTCCGCGGAAACCGCGCACGCCGTAATACGATTGCGCACCGTTGTGGCCGGTGAAGATTCGGCCGTAGCGCCGTTCGCAGTAAAGCGCGCCGCCGGGCTCGCGAATTTCATCCGGCGTCGCCACCCAGCTCGAAGTTTTCCTGTCGAACTCGCCGAGCTTTTGCAGTTCCACATACTGCGCCTCGGTGAGCAGCTCGATTCCCATCTCCGCGGCCATGTCCATCGCTGTGTTTGCGGGCCGGTGTTCCTTTCGGGAAAGCCATCCTTCGCGATCAAAGCACACGCTCGTGCGGCCTTTCGGCGTCTCCGCAGAGCAATCGATAAATGTCACCTCGCCCGATTTTTTATCGAAGGCCACGACGTCCGGTTCCCCGCCGGTCCGCTCCATTTCGGCGAGCGACCACAGCTTGTCCGGCGATGATTCGAGGCGGCTCTCCACTTTCGCCCATTCGACTCCCTTGTGCCGCTGCGGGTTCTTCTCAAACCGGTCCTTCAGCACTTCGAGCAATTCCTCCCGTTGCTTTGCAGACATCGCTTTCTTCGTTTTCGAGGCGTTCATCGCGGCTACTTCTCCACGCTACGCATGCGAGAGGGCAAGATTTCATTCCCGGCGGCCGTCATCATCGTTTGAATTGGAAGCCTCGATCGGGCTGCCTATACGGTCGGGCTGAATGAGTTTTCGAACCATCACCATCATTTCCCTGTTCATCTTTGCCGCGATATTTGGACGGCTTCAAAACATCGTCCTTCCCACATGGGCCTGGGTGATTTGGGGAATCCTTTTTGCGCTCGCGATTGCCGCGTGGTTTGTGGTGACCCGGGCTGTTTCGGCGTTGGTTCGGAAGACCATTCTCTTCATCCCGCTCGCTCAAAAAGTCGCCTCATCCACCGGGGGCTGGCCTCCGTTTCCCGTGGCCGGACTCGAAAACCAGATCGCACTCGTCGAAAACGAAATCCGTGCATCGCTGCGCTACCGCCCATTGCAATGGCTCGGCGTGCGGGCATTTCGTAGCCATACCGGATACTTTGTGGCCGGGATCGTGGAGTATTGCAAAGCGCAGAGCTCCGACGTCGTCGATTCGCGGATGATCTCCGGTTGGCTCCACGGCGCTGCCGCGGAAAAGCTCGGTGAATTCGCCGGCGATTTCGTCTCCGGCGGATGTCAAATCGCCGTTGCCGTGCTCGGCGCACTCGGAATCGCCTTCGCCGTTCCGTGGTAGGCCATTCCGTTCTGGCGGGCGGACATCTTCGGGATAAAGACACGGGTGTTGCGACGGTGGGCGAAAGTAAACACGGAGTGCCAAAGCGACCCTGAATTTTCCTTAAACAAACCCGCATCTCCGAACAGTGTCGATTCGATCCCAACCCGGATTCAGGCGAGACGTTAATGAAGCCTTGTTCACCGCGTATGCAGACTCAAATTGGAAATAAGATGCATCGCAGGCAATGGCGACGGAGTGGTGTTTTATAAATGAACGAGACCACCAAACGATCCTGCGAGGCAAGGCCACACGCACCGGATACCGATTGAAAGACGAAGTAAGGCTCGTGGAGCCCGGTGGAGTAGCGGGCGCGGGTCGGTTACTTTACAAAGTGCCGGCTTCGAGTTGCTCCAGATAGATGAATTCCGGAGCTTTCACCCCGGCTTCGCGACGGATCTGCACGAGGCGGGGCGATTCAAAGAACGCTTTTGCATCCGCAATCGAAGTCCACGCCGAGAAGTGGACGATCTTGTTTGCGTCCGTCTCGTATTTCAAAACCTGATAGGAACGTTCGCCTGCGCCCTTGCGAATGCCGGCCGCTGCATCGAATACTTTTTTCCAGGCGGTGTAGTCGGCGACTTCGTGGATGATCAGGACGTGTTGCATAAAGCGGCCCGCATCCTACGTGCGGAGACACGGAGCACGATGTAATTCCATCGCGCCGTCGACGGAAAAGCGCGTCAGGCCGCTTGGCCGCAGGATCTCCGTCGCCGTGTGCCGAGCAGAGTGGCTAATCCGCCCATGACCAGTGCCGCTGAGCAAGGCTCGGGCACGTTGCCATTGAGCTTCACATCGGTGAGGGCAAAATCGACGTAGAGACTGATCTGGTAGGTGTCGAACCCGACGAGCGTGGATGTGTTGCCGAGAAAGGCCGGCGTCGTCGTGTTGTAGGTGAAGAAGTTTCCCGCGATGCCCGTGGCGTCGAAAGTCACCGGGTCTCCGAAGGCGTCCTCGCCGTTGAGCTTTGGCATGATCTCCACAGTCCCGCCTGCGCCGGCCGTGTTGGCGAGGAGCTTGAATGTGAACTCCGGCATATCGAAGACCGTACCGTCCAGCCGCCGGATCGTAAACTGTGCCGGTCCCGGACTGGGGCCCGCCGTCACCGCCTGCGCCTGCAATCCCACGGGCCAGTCCAGACTCAGAAACCGGCCTGTTGGCGGGCCGCCGGGCGATGCGGACCAGAATTTATCGCGCGTGTAAGTGAACAAGTAGCCTTCCGTGAGGGCCGTGTCCGACGTGGGGCCGGACTGGTAGAGTGAGAACGATTGCGACGCATCGAAGAAATCGACGATTGCCGCGCGGGCCATCGTACCGGATGCGGCGAGGACTCCGAACAGGGCGACTTTTAGGAAGCGGGACGTCTTCATGGCTTGTGGTATTGCGGGGATCGTCGCAAATCCATCTTCCGAGGCTCTCCGCGCTTTGGCCGATGCTTGGCGTGGATTGATTCGTCCGTTCCCCGAATTCACAACCGGATGCGCGATGACCGCCGCCTACTCCAGCGGCTCAAACGTCTTCATCAAAGGCGCGAGGTCGATGGTTTCGTTCACCGCAGTCTTCAGCCCGGCACCGAGCGTCTGCGATAGCGAAGCGGCCTCCACGCGGATGCCGCGCCGGCGCAATTGCACCGCGAGGTGCGCGAAATCGGCATCGCCCGTGACGAGCACCACCACGTCCGGCGACATCGCGGTGGACAGCTCCACGCCATCGATGGCCATAAGCACATCCACATTCGCCTTGTAGTGCGAATCATCCGCAGGCGCGCCCTCCTTCGTCACCACGAGGAACCCGTGCGAACGCAGCCAGTGCAGGAACTTGTTCTTCCGGTCGCGCTCCGCCTGCCACTCGCTCATCGCCGGCGGCAGCCCCGCATAAACCACCATCTCCAAAAGCGCCCGTTCCCCGACGAGAAACTCGCGCAACTTGATCCAGTCGAGCTTCCGATTCGAAGCCTTCGCCGAACTGGTGATGTTGGATTCATCCACGAAGATGAGCACTCGTCGTGGACTGACAGATTGGACGGCAGGGCGTTTCATGGCGGACGGTGTAGCGGAGCGGGGGCGAAGCGGAAGCGAATCTCGCGGGCAGTGTGCGCGATCTCTATCTCATTCCGGGCGCTGGGAGGTTGCAGCATTCGAGTGAATCAATACCAAAGGGGGAACCCAAGTTCGGCATATCGCCGGCTCCTGCAAATGCGGAGAACTCAAAACATCAAGACTGCCTTCCCGGACACCCTGAGTCAGCTACCTGTGCCGAGCGAGCGGAGCGATGTTTCCAATGGCTTTACCTCGGCGATTTCCTTCCCGCCGTCAGCGCCTCCGAGTTTCAATAGCCGCTCGCCGCTTGGGCGCACCATCCGTTCGTAGCTGCCAACCGCGTCATTGAAAGCGGCGTTCGCCCGTTCCAGTCCGCCTCGAATCTTCTCGAAGTGCTCGGTGAACTTGACCACGCGAGTGAACAGTTCCTGTGCGGCAACAGCGATGGCCCGCGCGTTCTCTGTCTGCGCGTGTTGCTGCCAGCTCAAGCTCACGGATCGCAAGATGGCGATAAGCGAGATGGGAGTGGCGATAAGTATGCGCTTTGTTTGCGCCCACATCATTAACTCGTGGTCGCCTTCGAGTGCAGCGCTGAAAAGGGATTCCGCCGGGAGAAAGAGCACGACGTAATCGAGAGCATTGGGGAATTGACCGGGATAATCGCGATCGGCCAGCGCCCTGATTGTTCCCTTGAGCTTGGATGCGTGCTGGGCGAGGGAGTCGGCGCGCTTCGTCGTATCGGCAGCATCGATAGCACTGAGGAAATCGAGATCGGGAACCTTGGAATCGACAATAATTATCCGATCTCCCGGCAGGCGAACGATCAGGTCGGGCTTCTTGTCGTCGCTCTGTGCTTGTTCGGTAAAATCGCAATGTGCACTCATGCCCGCCGATTCGACCACGCGGCGGAGAGTTTCCTCACCCCAGCGTCCGCGCGCCTGGTTGGAGCTTAGCACTTTGCGGAGTTGAAAGGTTTCAGTGGAAAGAGTCTGGCTTTGCTGGGCAAGGGTCTCGAGCTGCTTCTTAACCTCGCCAAGCGTTTCAGACTGCGCGTGCTCGGCTTGCTGCAGACGATTTTGATACGTTTCGAGGTGTTGCTTGAGCGGCTCGACGAGCGTAGCGATGGCCTGCTGGCGTTCCTTCAAATCGCCCTTCGCGGATTCCTGTAGTTTCCCAAAGCTTTGCTCGGCCAGGCGCAGGAACTCGGGCGCGGTCTGCTTGAGGGCATCCGCGCTCAAGGCCTTGAATGCTTCACGCAAATCGGCGAGCGCCTTTTCCTGCGCAGCTTTGGCATCGCGAAGGGATTTCTCGTGCCGCTCCTCCTGCTGGGCGATGAATTGTTTGGCCGCGTCGCGCTCCGCGGAAGCGCCTGCCGTCTCCGATTTGGCGTCGGTCAGTTCCGTGCGTAATCGCTCGAGTTCGGCGTTTGCTTGGGTGTCGCGGGCACGGAGTTCATCCACGAGCGGTTGAAGGTTGGAGACAGGTGCCGCCGTGGACTTGCGCGCACCGATAAGCCAGCCGATGAGAGCGCCTAACACGATGCCGATTCCCAAACCGACAAGAAGATACTCCATGACTGGCGTGGTCTAATGGCCCAACTGGACGGAGGGCCTATGCCTTCGCGTAAACCTCCGCGCCTTTCTCGACGAACTCCTTACTCTTTTCCGCCATGCCTTTCGCAAGGGCTTCTTCTTCGCTGATAGCTTGCTCGGCGGCGTATTTCCGGACGTCTTCGGTGATTTTCATCGAGCAGAAGTGCGGACCGCACA
>SXWH01000233.1 GCA_005791535.1 Verrucomicrobiaceae bacterium
TCGAGCTTCTTGAACATCGCTTCCGGATCGGGCTTCTTGCCTTCGCCCTTCTTGGGCTTGGCGTCGTCGGCGGCGTTGACCGCGAACGAAAGTGCTGCGACTGCGATGATGCTTGTGAGGATGTTTTTCATTGTTTGTGTGTTTTTGTTATTTGGAGTGCCGGCTGTTCACCAGCGCAGGGCTGGTTTCCCGCCTGCTGTCTGTGAAATAGCGGCACGTCCGCCATTCGAGACGACATTTGTCGAAAAAATATTCACTTCCCCGCTCCGTATTCCGCCTCCCACCCACGCATCCGGCGGTCCAGCCAGAACGGGACGAGCGGAATGAACGAAGCCACAAACACCGCAGCCGCCCGGCCCACGCTCCACTTCGCCTTCACCATCGCCCCGAGCAGCGCCACGCACAAAATCACGAACAACAAACCGTGCAGCGAACCCACAATCCGCACCGCCATCGGCATCCCTGCATAATACTTCAGCGGCATCGCCACACCCAGAAGCACCAAATACGACACCGCCTCCACCAGAGACGCCACTCGGACAAATGATACGGGATTCTTCATAAGACCCCACCCTTTAGCGCAAACGATTCGATTGGTGTCCGCAGATTTCGCCGATTTCCGCAGATTGATTGAAGGACGGGCTCCCGAAACCCACAACGCATTGTGTAACATCCCTCCGATACCATCTGCGAAAATCTGCGCAATCTGCGGAACAACACACCCGGCTCCCGATTTCCCTGCCGCCACCCTCGCCGCCGCACCGCCAACCACTCACTCCCCCGCATCCTTCTCCTTTGCCGCCGCCTCGTCTGCGCGCCGCATTTGCTCCCCGATGAACCACGCCTCCACCTTCGCCCGCGCCCACGGCGTCTTCCTCAAAAACGTGAGGCTCGACTTCACGCTCGGGTTAAACTGAAAGCACCGCACCGGAATCCGCGCCGCCATTTCCTTCCACCCAAACTGCTCCGAAAGTTCGGTCACAATCGTCTCAAGCGTAATCCCGTGCAGCGGGTCTCGCGGATGGCTGATAGGTGAAGGCATATCGCCCGACTGCCTGCCACGTCCCGACCGCCGGCACAACCAAAACGGCACCTCCATCAGGGCGGCTACTGAAACTCAACTCAGCGCCCGCACGCTCTCCATCGTCTGAATCGCAGCCGTATCGGCATCGGGAAGCGGGAGGATTTCGGCCGAAAGGTAGCCAGTGTAACCGATTGCACGAAGGGATTCGATGATGGGCGCGACTTGCGTGTGCCCCATTCCGATCGCGCGCCGGTTTGAGTCGGCAAAATGAACATGCCCGACAAGCGGTCCGCAGACTTCGAGCGTGGCGGCGAGGTCGGCTTCCTCAATGGCCATATGGAAAAGATCACAGAGGAGCTTTACGTTCCGAGTCCGTAGCGAGCGGAGGAAGTTTGCGGCATCGCGCTGGCGATTGAAGAGGTTCGTCTCATAGCGATTCAGCGGTTCGTAAAGAAATGGAACATGGTGCTGCGCAGCCTGCTCGCCAAGCTCGTCGAGCGCTTCGGCGAGCCAGCCGAGCGCCTGCTCACGGGCGACCGGTGCATCGTAGCGTCCCTGCATGGAGCCGAGAATGGCCGGAGCCCCAAATCCACCCGCCAGATCGATGATGGCGCTGATAAATTCGCGCGCCTTCCGCCGGTTTTCAGCATCGGGCGACGTCAGCGAGTATTTATGGAGAACCCAGCCGGCTCCTGTGCCGATCGCGGCGACTTTCAAGCCGTGGTGGTCGAGCAGCGATTGAAGTTCCGCAATGTCGATTGCGTTTGCGGCCGGCGGGAAGATTTCCACCGCATCAAATCCAAATCGAGCCGCACGGGCGCAACCATCCGCCAGACCGTCGTGAAATACAAACGGGCCGAACTTCGCTTCGGGAACCAGACAGACAGTAATCGCGCTTTTCATTGCACGAAGATGACAGCACGGAGATGCGCCGGACGAACAGAAAAAACCTGAATCCTGTGGAATCCACGGAGATTGAGCGTTTTCGATTCGAAACTGTCATAAAGGCAGTGCTCGCAATTTCCGGCGGACACGCGCATTTTTTCAGTCTTTGAAACCACACCGTCAAACCACGAACGCCTTCACCCTGCTGGAGCTCATGCTCGCAGTGGCGATTGTGGTGATCATCATGCTGATCGCGATTCCAAGCATGCAGGGGCTTCGCGCCGAACGCGCGTTGAGGGAAAGCTACGAGCGATTCGAAGCGATGGTTTACAAGGCGCAATCGAACGCTATCTCGCAGCAGCGCACCTGGGTCCTCGTTTGGGATAAAGGTGCGATTCTGCTCCAGCCTGACAGCCTCACCGCTGAGGAAAAGGAGAGCGGCGCAGCCGAGGGCGGTGACACGCTGACCGTCGGCGAAGACGAATCATTCACGATCAACCGCCCTGCCGCACTACTGGCGGCCAAGGAAGTCCCCGGAGAATGGCCGTTCTGGCGCAGCGGAGCGTGCGAACCGGTAACCATCGCATACGAAGGACCAGCCGGAATCTGGACAGCGCAGTTCCACCCGCTCACCGGAAAGGGCGAGCTCATCGACGAAAAACCGAGATGATCCGCAGACATTCATCCCGCTCCGGCTTCATGCTTTTTGAAGCGATGCTCGCCGTCGTTATCTTCGCGCTCGGCGTGCTCACACTCGGCAAGTGCGTGGAAAACTGCCTGCGTGCGGAAAAATTCCGCCGCGAGGAAGGCCACGCGCGCCGTCTGCTCACAAATCGCATGACGGAGATTCTCTCCAACGCCATTCCGCTCTCGGATAAATCATCTGAAAAGTGGGATAAAGGGCCCTGGGCCGGGATGGAATTATCGACGATTCGGACGCCGCTCGAACTGAAGAATGAAAAGGAGCAGGAACTTTTCGGCCTCTATCAGGTTACATTGGAGCTGAAATGGAAGTCCGGCGGCGATGTCGTCACAAAGGACCTGATTTTCTACATCTATCCGCGCCAACGCTGATGCGACCGCTTTTTGCCAGAACGAAGGAAACCGCGATGACGATTCTCGAAGTCATCCTCGCGGTGCTTGTGCTGTCGATGATTTCGGTCGCGGTTTTTCAATTCGTGCGTTCGAACCTGAAAGCCATCTCGCTTTCGTCCGAGGACATCAACAACCGACTGGCCATGGAACGGCTGACAGAAGTCGTGCAGGAGGAATTTTTCAGCTTTCCGGGGCGCGGAACGTCCACCCTTGTGTCGAAGGCCGTCAAAGTCGGCGGGCGCGATGTGGACTCCGTCGAATGGCGTTCGAAAGGTGGGCCGGGCCTGATGACCACGGCTGCAAAAGGCGAATACATCGTGCGGCTGCGCATCAAGCCGGTGCAGCGGGACTCGTCGAAATACGAGATCGGCGTCGAACGCGAGCAGGTCTCGCAGGAGACGGAACTCGGACTGGTAGCATCGACGGGCACTTCAAAACCGGACTGGATTCCTCTGATTCCCGATGCCTACGCGCTGAAGCTGCGCTTTTTTGACCCACGGCTGAATACAGAAGTCGCAGGTTGGACCGACCCGGGCGCGAGACCGAGCTTTATGCGAATGACCATCACCCGCGCCGCGGATGAGGAACCCGTCGATGCGGTAATCTCCATCCCGGCAGCCATCGCCACGCAACAGCAATGATCCGCCCTTTTACCAACAACAATCTCCGCCGCGGCGCCGCATTGCTGCTCGTCCTTTGGGCGATGATTGTGCTCACCAGCGCGGTACTGGTTTACGCGACATTTGTCCGGCAGACGCTCGTCGCAGCAGGCCAAAGCTACAACGACACCGACGCAAGGGCGATGGCGAACAGCGGAATGGCGCTCGCGCTTCACCCGCTCACGACCAAGGAAACCCCGGCGCTCGCCATGCACACGGGAGATGACCCGGGATTCAGCATTCAGATGACGAGCGAAGGCGGGAAACTGAACCTCAACATCCTGCTCCGCGAAGACGACCCGCGGAAGATCGAGCTTTTCAAACGCTGGCTGGAGAGCCGTGGAATCGAGTTTAATGAACGCGAGCGGATAGTGGACTGCATTCTCGATTATCTCGATGCCGACAACCTCAAGCGCGTGAACGGCGAGGAGGATAACAAGTCCTATCACGCAGCAAATCGGGGACAGTTCGAGTCGGTGGATGAATTGGAACTTGTCTGGGGAGTCGAAGCACTCACCAGTCAGGGCGGGTGGAAGGACGATCTCACCATCGATTCCGCCGGGCCGATTGATGTCACTGCGGCGGATTTCCACATCATGCGACTGCTTCCCGGCCTCGGAGATGCGGGCATCCAGCGCTTCATCGAATGGCGGCGCGGAGCGGATCAAATCGACGGGACTCTCGATGACCCGCCAATCACAAAGCTCGATCAAATCCAGGGATTCCTCGGTTTGAACAAGACCCAGTTTTCCGCGCTCGGCGGCCTCATCGGCCTCAAAGACAACACCTACAACATCATTTCGCGGGGCTGGAGCGGAAAAGTCCATCGACAAATCGAAGCCGTGGCCCGTAAAGGTGGACAGAACCCAACAATTTTACGCTGGAAAGAATGAAAAAGAACGGCGCAGAGAAAGCGCTCATCACTCCCGACGCCATAGGCTGGCGACTTCGCCTGGGCGAAGCAGACCAATCAATCGCAACGCTCGACGAAGCAGTAGCCCTCGTGCCTTCGAATGCGCGGATTGACCTCGCGCTTCCGTGCCAGTCGGTGCTGCTTGAGCGCCACCGCCTGCCTTCCACAGACCGCAGCGAACTCGGCGACATGCTGCAGTTGCAGCTCGAAAAGACGCTCCCGTTCCCCGTGGACGAAATCAGCAACGGATTCGAGGTTCTGGATACCGGCGAAACCGAGAGCACGGTATTGAGCGTGACTGCTCAACATTCCCAGCTTGAGGAAATCTGCGCTCCACTCCGCCAGAATGGACGTGTGCCGGAGAGCATCTCGCTAAATGCCCTCCGCGTCGCGGCGGCATGTCCTCCGGATGAAACCGTCCTCGCCACATGGCCGGAGCAAGGCCAGACCGTAATCGCGATTTTTGAGAAAGGGAAACTCGGCTGGGCGCAATCCATCGCGGGAACAACAACCGATGAAATCATGGCTGAACTCCCCGCCATGCTGATCGCGGCCGAACTCGAAGGTGCGCCGACGAATTTTTCTCGAATCCTCACCGCTCCGGGAAATCTCGAACTCGTGGGAGCGCTCGGGAATCACTTCTCGCGTCAGGTCGAGCCGATTCAGGATCCAACGGACTTTTCGTCAGGCATCGACCTTCTTCCAAACGGCTGGCTCCACGAGGCAAACAGCCGCGTTCGTGGCGAAAAGCTCAAACAGCGCCTGCTCGCGTTTGCTGTAGTGTATCTGCTACTCGTCGCGGGTGCATTTATCTTCCTCGCCTTGCAAAAGCGCCGCATCCAGAAGCTGCAAATCCAGTACGCCGAACTCGCTCCGAAATACGACGGAATCAAAAAACAAAGCGCCCGCTGGGATGCGCTCGCCCCGGTCATAGACCCGCCGCGATATACCGCGGAGGTGCTGCACCTTCTCGCGCGGAATCGTCAGGGCATCACGCCTGATGTGGAGTTCACCACGTTCAACTTCCGCCCGACGGAATGGACACTGAAGGGCGAAGCGACGACAGACAGCCATTTCTCGTTTACGCAGAAGCTCAAGAAGGACGAGGATTTGCAGGCTTTCAATATGCCGCCACCAAACCCGCCCTACGTGCCTATCGGCAATACAGGCAAAGTCACATTCACCATCGTAGGGAGGCCGAAATGACCGAAATGTCCCAACGCGAAAAGGTTCTCTCATGGATCGTCGGCGGCGTCCTTTTCCTCGTCATCAATTTGTTCGCCGTGAAGTTCCTGATGGACAACTACCGCAAGCTTTCGACCACACGGGCGGAAGTGGAAGGGAAGATTGCCGGTCTTCAGCTTCAGGAATCCCAGCGTGACCTGTGGGCCCAACGCGACCAATGGCTGAACAATTCACTGCCATCAATGGGCGATTCGGACGTCGCCAACCGGCAATTGATCGACGCAGTCCAGAACGTCGCGAAGAAATACACCGTGACACTCGAAGCTCCGCAGCCCGGCGTCCCGCTGCGCCAGCAGCTTTACACCATGCTGAGCATCAAACTCGAGGCCAAGGCAGCATGGACGCAGATGTTCGACTTTCTTCAGGAACTTCAAGCGCCCGGCCAGTTCATTTCCGTGGAAGGCGAATTGAAAGTCGACCCGACGGATAAGACGCAACTTCGCGCTGCACTCACGGTTTCAAAGTGGTATAGTCCGGAAGCAAAGCCATGAGAATCGCTGCATTTATCGCCCTGACCACATCCGCATTCGCTGCGACGGATGGCATTATCCCGCAGGCGTTCACACGGGAACGCTACGAGGAGACACGCACGACCTCGCCCTTTGTGCTCGCGACAAAAGTCGAACCGGAAAAGAAGGAGGAGGTCATCAATCCTTTTCAAAATCTCTACGTTACCGGTCTGGGTCGCGCGGATGGAAAAGAGTATGTGACCATCGTGCGTGTGGGAGAAGAGCAGACGCCCATTCGGCTCTGGGGTAATACTCCCGGGGAGGACGGCCTCGCCGTGCAGCAGGTGATCTGGTCCGACACATTCGGCAAGAGCAAGGTGAAGCTGAAGAAAGGGAGCGACGTTGGCGAAGTTGGCTTCAATGAGAATGCCATCAAATCCGCCGTGGCCGGAACTCCGGTCGCTCCACCAGCCGGTGGAAACCGCCCGCCGACACTACCCGGACAGATTCCGCAACCGGGAGCGCAACCTCCGCAGGGATTCAACCGTGCGCCGAGTGGACCGACTGCGGCGCCGCAGGTAACGAATACCTCTATCCCCCGCCCTCCTGGAGCACCGAGTTTCGGGAATGGTGGCTCCTCGATTCCCCGTCCGCCGGGGTCATTTACACCGCCATCGAATAACGGCGGCAACAATGGCTCATCCCAAGGCCGCCAGCGTGTGCGCGTGATTAATAGTGGGCCGGGCAGATAGGCTGGCCAGCACGATTAAGGCGAGTTCCACCAGCCGCGACTACGCTCGCGCCTTCAATCGATTTCGACCGTGTTCATCACGACCCTGAGTCGTGCCGATATAGCTCAGAAGCTGGGCAACCGACGCCGCAGCGAATTAAATCCCAGTCAACGCGCGCACCACCATGACGAGCGCCACGACGGATAGCACTCCAAGCACTCCAGCCGGCCACAGCGCTTTCCCCTTATCCGGCGCTTTGAGGAAGCCCGGTAGAAATTTTCCCGCGATCCCAAGCGAACCCACCAGCGCGAGCACGAGTGCCAGCTTGGTACTGGACAAAAGCAGCAAGGAACCGGCAATCACCATTCCGCCAAGGATCGACGCTGCAATGAGCGACGCTTTGCTGCCTTTCAGAAAACCCTGAAAGCCGGCTGCGACGATGATGATTCCGAAGACGAGGAGATAGTTTTTAAGCATGAAATTGGAGCGTTTCCCCCACCCTGCGCTTAATAGACGCCCTCGACGATAGTTTTCTCCATCGCGCCAAATGGCCGGACCTCGGCGACACCATCCCACGCATACGGAGCGCGGGGTTTGCGGCGCAGTGCCTCATCCCGCTCGAGGAAGCGCGGCATGAAGAACTCCTTGGTCAGCGTCGTCAGTTCCACGCGGCCCCACGTATCGTATTCGACGGTTTTCGACGTCTCCTTCGGGTCCACCACGCGCAATACGGCACGCGGCTGCGGGGCGTAGTAGGTGATCGAAAAATTATCCTCCGGGCGAAGCGGCACGCTGGCGGCGAGGCCCATGAGCGTGTTTCCGTAGGTCGGATAGAACCCGATGCGTCCTTCCAGCACTTCCTCAACGATGAATCGCACGTATTGCGGCAGCATCGTAGTTCCGCCACAGAACACGCCGCGGATGCCGGCCTCGTAGATGTCCACCTTTTCGGCGAGGGCCTCAAGCAGCTTGGGCGTCGTGAAAAGGCCGCTGACTTTGCGGTGCTTCAGAATGATCGCAGCCTGATCGACGACATGCGCCATGTATTGCTTGGCGACGTCGAACTGCTTGTTCGATATGAGCTTCTTTACGAAGCGCGGATCCAGATCGATGAAATAGCAGGATGAACCGCGCACGTGGGCAAGGTGCTCAATCGCAAGCCGCAGGCGGCGCGGTCCGGTTGGTCCCATCATCAGCCATGCCCCGCCGCGCGGAAAATGCTCGTCGGAAATCTTGTCGGAGAACTCACTGTAATCGACCTTGTAATCATTCCAGCCGATCCGCTGCTTGGGCATTCCCGTGGTGCCGCCAGTCTCGAAGATATTGAAAGGCTGGCCCTTGAACGCAGCCGGGACCCACACTTCGGGTTGAAGATCGCGCAGCCACTCGTCTTCAAAATGCGGAAACTTTGTCATATCGGAGAACGACTGAATCTCCTTCCGTGGATCGAAGTTCTTCTTCGCCCAATCGAGCCAGAACGGACAACCGGTCTCCGGAGAAAAATGCCACGCGATGATCTCTTTCAAATGAGATTCGAGTTGCGATTGAGCGGCGGCGATGGCTTCGGCGGATACTTCGAGCATGATCAGAAAATAGTGTGTGTGCGTAATAATTTCGCGCCCCCACAAGGGCAAGGAAATGTTCGTCCGGCACGCCATTTTCCGTCTCCTGCTTGCCGATTCCCGTGCAAGCGTGTTCAGTGAGCCCAATGAACGAGCCATCCGGTGAGCAACCGCAGGGACTGGAAGTCCGCACCTACTTTGTAAGAGAACGAAACGCCCTCGTCGCGCGCGCCCTTTTTAGCGACCTTTATGTGGACTACTATCTCCACCAGGGCCAGCATGGCTACACACACAGCCGCGAGCATGATTCGCTTTTCAAGGACGCGCTTTCGGCGCTGACACTGCATTGTGCGTCGCGTCCATGGAATGAAACCACCGCCTGGACGATTCACTTCGCTGCATTGAAACTGAACCTCTTTGTGACCGGCGACAATAATCGCGGAGCGGTTTCCGGGCAGATTTTCACCGACCAAGTGAAGGACGACGGTCGCAATCTTTTAAGCTGCGACATCGTTCGCGGGCAGGGATTCCCCCGGCGCAGCGTGGTGGACCTCGCGGATACCGACGTTTTCCACGCCGTGGAAAAATACTACGCGCAAAGCGAACAGCTTCCCGCGCGACTGTTCCGGCATTCCGACGAGGATTTCGTCATGGTCACTGCGCATCCCGATATCGACATGGTGTGGTTCGATTCACTGACCGAGGAATCCATCCGAACGATCGACCAGACGCAGACGCTCAGCCTGCTGGAACGCCGCTACTACAAATGGGACTGCGGCTGCGATGATAAGAAAATGATGCGCGTGCTGGCTCCGCATTTCATAAAGGAACCCGAGGCGTTGTTTGGGGATGAACCGCTGATTCGCATGAGTTGCCCACGGTGCGGTGCGCGCTACATCATCACGCGCGAGGCTCTCGAGGCGAGTATCGCGGCCAAGTAGAAAATGCCTGATTTGTACGAGCAGCGATTCAGCGGAATCGGGCGCCTATACGGTGCCGACGCTCTGCCGCGACTGCGGGCCTCGCACGTCTGTGTCATCGGAATCGGCGGCGTTGGTTCATGGATCGTGGAAGCCCTCGCACGCTCGGGAATCGGCGCTATCACACTGGTCGATGCAGATGACGTTTGCATTACAAATACGAACCGCCAGCTTCCAGCCCTCGCGGATACCGTGGGCCGGCCGAAAGTCCGCGTTTTAGCGGAGCGCGTACGGCTCATTTCGGATGAATGCACCGTCCACGAAGTGCCGGAGTTTTACACCAAATCGAACGCCTCCGAGTTGCTCGCGCCCGCGTTTGATTTTGTCGTCGATGCAGTGGACCGAATGTCCACAAAAGCCCATATCATTCACACGTGTCGCGAAATGCAGCGGCGGGTGCTCGTTTGCGGTGCGGCAGGAGGAAGACGCGACCCGACTTTAATCAAGGCAGTAGATCTCGGCTTCGCGGGACAGGATGAGCTTCTCCGCCAGGTCCGCAGACGCCTTCGACGTGAATATGGCTGGGAACACGGGATTCGCGCACACGCCACGGCGATGGGCATTCCTTGCGTTTACAGCCCGGAGAAGCCTGTTTATCCGCACGCGGACGGCACGTGCAAACCGGTGGCCGAAGACGACGCGAGCCTGAGAATGGACTGCGCGAGCGGCTTCGGAGCCGCCACACACATTACGGGTGTTTTTGGTTT
Organism: Verrucomicrobiaceae bacterium; assembly: GCA_005791535.1. GTDB lineage: Bacteria > Verrucomicrobiota > Verrucomicrobiia > Chthoniobacterales > Chthoniobacteraceae > SXWH01. The sequence goes on from SXWH01000233.1 coordinate 10,251, forward strand.
CGTCGCCGCGTCGGAAATCGTCCGCAGGATTGCGCTGCCTGAAGGCCTGTAATTGGCGCTGCTTATGCCTCCCAATCGACCGGAAGCTTCCGTCCGTTCTGGCCGGCGGTGAACGTGAGCCTTCCGTCAGGCGTCACTTCCACCCGGCACTCAACAGTCGTCGGCCCCTCGGTGGCGGGCGTCACATTGCGAACGATGAAAGTTCCCATCGGAGTAGGCTCGCCGCCAACGCCCGTCTGACCCTGCTGAAGCTTCACGCGAGCCTCCGTGCCCTGCGCGCGCCACGGGAACTTGTGCTGCGCGGGAAGCGGCTGGCGCGGGTTCAGCAACATTCCGCCGTCGCCGTCGTCGAGCGTCAGCACGAGCGGACGCAGAAGCTGGCCGCTTCCGTGCACTTCCACAGGCGTCGCGCTCTGCGCGCGGAGCCCGGTCCAGTGTTCAATCGCACTTTCCGCAGCCGCTTTGAAATCCGCAGGTGCCTCGCCCATTTGTGCGCGACGGAGAACTTCGATTGCCTGCGAGGTTTTCTCCACCTGACGCAGCGACTGGGCGTAATTCCAATCGAGCCGCTTGCTGTAGCGTCCGCTCGTGACTGCAGGCTGGATGACCAACTCCAGAGTGCCCGCATCCTTCGCGTCGCCAAGCATTGCCGCGTACTGGAGCATGACTTCCTCCGCCTTCGAGTTCCGCTCATGGGCCCGGGCGACATACTCAACCGCCGTTGCGACATCGCCACGGTCCCGCGCCATGCTGCTCGCGATGAGAAGCGGCATCCAGGCATTCCGCTCATCCGCAAATGCAACGAGCTTCTTCTCCTTCTCGATATCGTTCTCCCCCTTTAGTTCAAAGTGAATCCCGATTGCCTGCTGGATGTTCGGGTCAACCTCGAGGGTCTTTGCAAGCGCCGCCTTTTCCCCAGCTTCATCGCCTGCGGCATTCATCGTTTGCGCGAGGTTGAAATAGCCCCACGGGTCCTGCGGCTGAAGCTCGGTGTAACGTGTGAAAGCAGCCTTGCTCTCATCAAACTTCCCGAGCATCCGGTAACCCGCGCCGAGCGCGACGAGAATACGCGGCTGATCGGGCTGCGCCGCGTTTGCCTTTTCCAGCGCGGAAATGCCGATTTCCTGCGCAAGCCCGTCGCGGAGCACCTGCTCGCCAAACGCGATCAATTGGTCGGGATGCTTCTCGATCGATTCGAGCTGCTTCGCCGCCATTTCCTTGAACTGCTCAATCGGCACGACCACTGCACTCTTCGGATCCTTCGGATCGCGAAGCATTTTCACCGCGGCTTTCAACTGCACGAGCGATTCCAGCGCCACTTGATCCTGCGGGTTGGTCTGGAGTGCATTAATGAACGCCTGGACAGCCTGCTCGCGGTTCCCGTTCTCGGCGAGCATCGTGCCGAGATTATCCCAGATGAACGGGATGCCCGGCGCTTTTTGTGCAGCTTCCGCGTAAAGCCGAACAGCTTCCTGATCATCGCCCGTCTGCCGCGCCACGTAAGCCTGATGAAAAAGCGAATACGGCGAGCCTGCGTGATCCTTTTCGATCGCGGCCAGCAACTCGCCAGCCTTGATGTATTCGTGATCTTCCAGTGCCTCGGTCATTCCGTTGAAGTGCTTCGACGCCGCGAGAAAACCGCGCCACGGTCCGATGAGCCCGGGCTCCGCGTTCACACACGCCTCGACGCCGGCAAGCAATGCTTCCATGTCAAACTGCGCGTGCTGCCCGTCCGGCACCGGCGCACCCTGCGGCCACGGAATCCGGTGCGGAATGCCGAAAAAGTCGAGTTGCCATGCGGGTGATTCAATCCAGGTGAATGTGCTCATTTTAAAACGTGTTGCGTAAAAGTGGTGATCCGCCGAAGCGGGCGGGCGACACTATGCGGCGCGTCCGTCGCGACAAGGGGATTTTCAAGAATCCCCCGCTCCGCATCGCAGCTTCGCGTTATTTTTCCACGCGGATCCGCGCAAACTGCCCCGCGACGCCAACGGGTGCCGGCGCGCGCCACGTCTCGACGCTGCTACCGTCGGCCTGCACATCCACATCCTCCAAAACGCCGTTCGCAGTCCAAGTCGCAAGGTCGGCGCTGAATTCCACAAACGTCGCCACGTCCTCCGCGCCGTACTGCCGGCGAAGCGTCACAGTAAGATACTCCGCCGGTACGCCGCCGACGCTGAACGTGCGCCGCGTCGCGTTCAGTGACGCAGTCTGCGAAGGCTCGTTTGGGTTTCCCGCAAGCGCGTACTCGAGGAGATTCGAGAGGCCATCTCCATCGGGATCTCCAAGCTCATCATCTCCCGCATCATTTCCCGCGAGCCACGCGGCGAACGATGGCCGGTCGTCGGAAGCCGGAGAGCCACCGCTGATTCGACTGAGCCGCCAATTGCTTGCCAGTGCTGGATTCGGCAGCAATTCAGGCCGCACAAGCACGATTCCCATTCCCGAACCCGCGGGCGGATCCGGCCACGGAGATTTGCTGTCGTAAGTGAAATCGAAAATCGAATTTCCAAAATCATCGATCACGGCCAGTCGCTCACCGCCGTTCGCAAGCGTCGTTCCATTTTGGAATGTGCCTGTCACCGGCAGTCCCGCGCCAAATCGAAATGCGAACGCGGCCGCGTTCTTCACCACCAGCACGCGCCCGCCGGGAATAAGCGTCTTGACGCTGCCGTCAGAAAACTCAAAGACCACGCCCGCGATAAATTCGAGCCCTGTCAACTCGAGCACCTGCGAAGTAGGATTGAAAAGTTCGATGTACTCAAAGTCCGACGCCTGCGTGAAGCCCGCCGCAATCTCCGCAGCTGTCGGCTCCGCCGGTTCATAATGAATCTCACTGACGAGCAGATTCGCCGCCGTCGCAGGCACACCCACGATGAACGTCGCCTCCGTGACCGCCGACCACGTTCCCGCATTGAGCACGCGCGCCTTTACCTCGCCAGTCTGGGTCAACAAGACGGGGCCCGTGTAGAGCCGCGCATTCGCCGATGGGATCGCACCATTTCGCGGGTCGCTGCCGTCCGTCGTGTAGTAAATCTGTCCGCTCCCATTCGGATTGGTCATAACGAGTGGGAATGTCGATCCCACCGAACCACCGAATTGATTGAACGACGGCGCATCGATCGAGGGATACAGTCCGATGCTCCGGAACTGCGCGAGAACGATTCCCGAACGCTGGGTCATGAATGTATCCCGCAGCCAGTTCATCTCGGGCACCCAATGATCGTCACGGGTAAAGTCCACGCCGTTCACATCGCCCCACCGCGCAGACTCGGCCACAATCGGGCCGACGAGCAGGTTTCTCATCGCAGCGAGTCGGGCACCGGCGGCAGCAGGGGTGAGAGCCCCATCGTTGAAGAAATGTTTCTGGAGCCGGTCGCCGAATCGTAGGCGGAATTCCGCGTTTGAGCGCAGCGCATTGTAAATCTGCGCCGGTGGCCCAGGCGTACCGCCAAAGCCGGTCTCGCCGACACGAGAATGATCAAAGTCCACGATGCGTCCGCCTACATTGCTGAATACGAGCTGGGCACCCATCGAAATCTCCGCGTCCCACACACTGAAAAGGAAACCCGTCGGCGTGGCACCGCGACTCAGCCGCCCGGCATTCCAGTTTTTGTTAAAAAAGCGCGAGTAGTTGGCGCCCTGCCGGAACACCGGCCCCATCCAGTCGTTCTGGCAACCCCATATTTGAACGATCATGTGGTCGATGAAATCATCCACATTGAGATACGTTTTGATCTGCGCGTAAACGGATGCATTCGCCGGATTCGTCGCAGGAGTGCACAGCGCGAGCAGCGCAGTCATGGCATCGCCGTTGCCATCGACCACATCGAAGACGGACACCGACGGTTGCTCCACGACATCCCAATCCTCCGCATCCACGCCACCAAGATGGCTCTTGAAGTAGTCATCACCCGGCACTTCGTGGACCACGTAGAACCCCCAGTACAGGCCGTTGATATACACGTGCACATAGCGGCCGCTCGGCGAGAGTCGGCCTTGATCGAGTTCCGTCTGCCGCAGGAATTGGTCGCGCACATACGTGGCATGAAACGCGAGATCATTCGAAGTTCCGCCAAACGGCACCGCCCAGCCATCGTGGCCGCCGCCGCGCAATTGCAGGCGTTTAAACTTCCGCACCGGCGAGTTCGGGAAGAACGGGAAATCGAGCGTATCCATTCCATACTCATCCCGGAAATAGAGCCGGAACGGCTTCTTCGGATGCTCGATCAATGCGTCGCCACCATGGATGCGAAGACCGCAATTCACGCGGAAACCGGCACCTGAGCCCGGACCGAAAAACTCGACCGAAGCGGGAACTTCCAGTCCGGCGGTCAATCGACCGTCGGAATAAATGCCATTGGTTCCAAAAATCGCCTGCGTATCGCCAGTTATCGAAAGCACCGGGAGCGTATTCTCCAGCGCAGGCACAATCGCATTGGTGTAAGCCGGCGCAGCCGTGATGGCCGGGTCCATTTGATAATCGGCCGGCACGAGCGTGCTGCCGAGCTGCCCGGTGTTGAAATCAAATACTCGGCCCCAATCGGTCGGAAAACCAGCCTGGGTCTGGGACTGATTTCTCACGGACGAGGCGAAGATGTAGGTCTGCGTATCGACATTTGAAGGCTGCCAGCCGGTGATGAATGCGGCGGCGCGTATGACCGTGGTCGAGGAAACGGTAATCGGCCCCGAGTAAATAGTGCCCGTCGTAGCAGTCGGAGCGCTGCCGTTCGTTGTATAGCGAATCACCGCACCCGGTGTGTTCGTGGAAATCGTCAGCGGAAACGGTGCAGAGAAAAAGCCGCGGTCCACCGAGAAGCGGGTGTCTTTTACAAAACCATCCACGCGCAATCCGTTCACCGTTCCCGGTGTGGGTGTCGGGAAATACCCCGTGGCGATGGTTCCGCCCGCATTCGGAATCACGCCCTCCAACTGCGGCACAATGATGAAATCGGAGCTGTTGAACGCTGCGTTGAGTCCTTGGATTGCGAGGACGTTCGTGCCGTTTACGAGCGCAGACCGGAACTTCGAGATGTCGTACGACTGGAACACAACCGCGTTCGCGTCGGGGTTCGCGCCGGTCGCGTAGGCGTCGTACGTCGGGTCAGAATAAGCATTCGCGGACTTCACCTGCACGCCGTTGATGTAAGCGATGAAGCCGTCGTCGTACTTCATGCGCAGCGTGAGCCCGAAAACCGCCGAGGCGTTCGGCACATTGAAAGGAATGCGGATGTAACAGGTCGTCTGGACGTTATACATCGCGGTGTTGACGTTGCTGCCGCTTCCGATCAGCGCGGTGAAATTTACGGTATCCGTCGGGCTTCGTTCATAACCCACACCGGTTACTCCCGCGGCCCACGAGGTGTCCACGAAACCCAGCCCGTTCCAACCGGGCATCTCGGCGGAAGGAACCCTCCAGCGGCAGGCCGCGCCTTGAGTGAGGTAGGTCGTCGTAGTCAACGGCAGCGCCAGACCATACGAGCGGTCCTGCTCCTGCAACGGATACGTCGGCGCAAACTCGCCCACCTTTGTGGTTCCATCCGGCGCGATTAGCGCAAGATACTCACCGTTCGTTTCGAGCGAGAAGTTTGTGTGCAATTGCGCGGCGGGATTCACGCGGTTCTTTCCCGACGCGAAAACGACGAGGTATCCGCCCGACGGGATGTTGACCGCCGGGAACACCCATTTCTGAAGAATCAGCGGGTCGTCCGTGAGCGCGTAACCGGCGAGATTCACTGTTGTGGGATCCGGATTGTATATCTCGATCCAGTCCGAAAACTCACCGTCTTCATCCGCAAGAATGGAGCGGTTGTCGGCCATGAATTCGGAGATTCGAGGGGCGGCTGCCACGCGGCCTGCCAGCAACAGCAGACCCGCAAGCATCAGTGCGATGGAACGGGTGATCATAATAACAAGGCCGACCAAAACGGCGGCGACTCTCGCGACTTCCTTCCCTACCTCTGTTTGATTCGAAGTCAATCGCCCCGTTTCGTCCACAAGAATGTAACCCGCCCCGCCGTGACTTCCCTAAAGCCGGCTGATACTCACAGCCTTCATGGGTCTCGAAATCGAACGGAAATTCCTCACACGCGGCGAAGGCTGGCGTAATGGCGACGGCGTCCTCATTTGCCAGGGCTATCTCAGCCGTGAGCCTTCGCGCACCGTTCGTATCAGGCTCGCAGGCGAAAGCGGCTGGATCACCATCAAGGGAATCACCTCCGGCGCGACACGAGCCGAGTATGAATATGAAATTCCCGCCGCAGATGCCAGATCGCTGCTGACGCTTTGCGAACCTCCGCTGCTCGAAAAGCGACGCCATCGCATCAAGCACGGGGAGCATTGGTGGGACGTGGACGAGTTCCTCGGCGAAAATGCCGGTCTTGTGGTCGCGGAAGTCGAACTCGCCGCTGAAGACGAACCTTTTGAACGCCCGCCGTGGCTCGGCGTGGAAGTCACTGCCGACCTGCGCTACTTCAACTCCAATCTCGCGAAACACCCCTACCGTTCGTGGCCCGAGGTCGTATCGGGCGGGGCTGCGTCGATTTGAAAACGATTGGGGTTGCGGCTTTCCGGCATCACGGCAATAAACTCCCCGCGTCCGCAGGAGCGGACATTTTCCAATGGTCAAAAAGCTTCTTCATACCCGCTATCGTGTCGTGGATCTCGAAAAGACGATCGCATTCTATCGCGACGTCCTCGGCCTTGAGGAGGTGGATCGCAAAGTCTCGCCGCGCGGCTCGAAGCTCGTCTTCCTGAAAGCTCCGGAGAGCGAGGAACTCATCGAGATTTGCGAGTATCCCGCCAGCGGCCCCGTCATTGTCGGGCCCGATCTCACGCACCTCGCTTTCTCCGTGGACGACATCGGCGAATTCGCAAAGCACGCGGCTTCGAAGGGCCACCCGCTCTCGGACGGCCCGACTGAAACCAGCACCGGCAGCATCATCGCCTTTGTCGATGCACCCGAGGGCTACGAAGTCGAAATCATCCAACGCCCGCGGTAAATGGAGTTCGACTGGCTCGACGCATCATTCGACCTCCAGAAGGTCACGCCGCGGGAAATCGAGGAATCCTTCGAGGACCCGTTCAGCCTGCGCCTGCTCCCCGATGTGGAGATCGCCGGCGTCGGCCACGCGCGCTACTTCAACCTCGGCCGCTCGCTCGATGGCCGCGGCGTCTTCACGGTTTTTTGGAGCGACGGAAAGCGCATCCGCTGCATCCTCTCGCGCGACATGACGCCCGAGGAGTCCGCATTCTACGAGCGCAAGAACCAGGAGCTCAGCTAAACGCACCATGAAAGTCATCAACACATGGGCCGAAGTCCCGAAATTTGAATCCGAGGACGACGAAGCCGAGTTCTGGTCCGCCGCGCGCATCGATACACGGCTGATGAATCAGTCGCTGCTGAAAGCCGACAACCGCGACAGCACCACCATCACCCTCCGCTTTGATCCCCGCATGCTCGCGCGCATCAAACGCATCGCCCGCTCACGGTATCTCAACTACCAGAGCATGATCAAACAGTGGCTCAGCGAGCGCCTTGAGCGCGAACAGCGCGAGACCAACAGCTAGCCTCCCTACTTCGGGCGGTACGCCTGAATCCGCCCGCCGGCCCGGCTCAGATACACCTCGCGCAAATCACCGAGGTGCGCGAAAACCCAAGGCGACGCCGCGTTTTCGCCGTTCTTCGAAAACACGATATCGTCCGCGATGAACACACAACTGTGGAACGCCCGCGCCTCCGGCCCTTCCAGGAAAAACAGCACATCCCCGTAGCGGTACGGCGCATCCACCGGCTCGAATCGCTCCAACACATGCGACGCCGCCAGCCGCGTATCCAGGTAGTAATCCAGCGGCTCGTAGTTGAAGAAATTCAGCGAACTCCAATGGCAATCCGGCATCCGCCCATGAATCGCCAGCTCCAGCGGCGGGTAGCTGAACAGCCACTTCCGCGGCAACGGCGGCAACAAGTGGATCATATCCAGATGCTCCGCGCCCGGTGCGCCCGCTACGCTGCGCAACATCGTCAGCACATCCTTCCGGCGGCCGCCCTTCGTCCAATAATCCTCCAGCGCAGCATAATCCGTCTGCGGTCCCAGCCGCATCCGCGCCACCAGCGTCCGCGTCCGCGAGCACAGCTTGAAAAGCCGCCGCGCATCCGAATCACTCCGCGCCCACCCCAGCAGCGCCGGGATGTCCGCAAAGCACAACACCGGGCCGCGCCGGTAACACATCCTCTCAAACCACGCACGGTCCTCCTGCGCGATGTCCGCGCCCTCCAAAAACGCCCGCACATCCCCGCCCGTGATGAACACCGGGTCGCGATGAAACGCATTACACTCCCACTCTGCCAGCACCGCATAAATCGCCCCGCGCTGCTCCACCGTCAGCGCCTCCAAATCCCCCACCGGCACCAAAACGTGCGCCACACCGCCCTGCTCCAGCCAGCACGCACCCAGCCAGCGCTCGATAACCCCCGGCGCGATTCCCGTCCTTTGGAAAAAGTCCGCCAGCCCGGCCTTCGAGTATCCCGGGAAGCTCCACCGCGGCACCGTGGCCGGCATCTTGAACTCCGCGACCCGTTCGTTCGAAGCCTCAAGGTAAACGTAATGATACTCAATGTCCCCCCACGGCCCAGGTGCGCAAAGCTTCACGCCCCGGCGAGCGGTTGCGACAGGTGCAGGCGCTGCTGCGTACGAGAATTGTGAGTGCTTGGGACGCGGTGGGACCCGCAGTCCTGAACTGAGTGAGTTGGCCATTGACGGACCACCATATTACGCAAGCTGTTCCTTCCTGCCAGTAACATTGCTGTGACAGAATCGTTGTACATCGCGCGCATCCGCACGACATGCCCACGATCAGATGAATCAACTGCATTCGCGACTCTGTAACTTTTTCCTGCAATAGCCGAATCCAGACGGGCATTCCGTCATTCGAGCACCAATCTTCGAAACAGAACGTCGTCCACCTGTCCGTTGACACCGAGCAACCCACCAACAGTCGTCAACCGAATGCGTTTCGGCGTATTTTCAGCGATTAGGAGTTTTTGGGAATTGCGTAGCGAGCGGGCATCCTGCATTCGCATCCGGCAATGCTTGGGACACTTCTGGGACCGGAGATTCGGGAGATGATCGCGCGCCGCGATTTTGCGGGTCTGCGCGAGACGCTCGCGGATTTCCCTGCCGTGGATGCGGCGGAGCTGATTCTGGAACTTCCGGAGGATGAGCGGGCGGTGGTTTTCCGCATCCTGCCCTCGGCGCAGGCGGCGGATGTCTTCGAATACTGCGAGCCGGAGGCGCAGGAGGAGCTTCTGAAATCCATGAGCAGCGAGCAGGCGGCGGCGGTGCTGAATGAAATGTCGCCCGACGACCGCACGGCGCTGCTGGAGGAACTACCCGGCAACGCGGTGGCGCAGCTTCTCGCGCTGCTCACGCCCGATGAACGCAAGGTGGCGCAGCAGCTTCTCAATTACCCCGAGGGCAGCGTGGGACGGCTGATGACGCCGGACTTCGTCTCAGTACGCGACGACTGGAGCATCCAGCAGGTGCTCGAACACATCAGGAAGTTTGGCCGGGATTCGGAGACGCTGAATGTGATTTACGTGACGGACGAACGCGGGCGACTCATCGACGACGTGCGCATCCGCGAAGTGCTGCTGCCGCCGGTGGACACACTGGTCCGCGACATTCATGACTCCAGCTACGTCGCGCTCAAGGCCACGGACCTCGCGGAGGAGGCCATCGAGGTTTTCAAAAAATACGACCGCAACACACTTCCCGTGACCAATGGCGAAGGGCGGCTGCTCGGCATCGTGACCATCGACGACATGCTCGACGTTCAGGAGGCCGAGACGACCGAGGACATCCAGAAGCTCGGCGGCACGCAGGCGCTGGAAGACCCGTACATGGACGCGCCGATTTGGGAACTCGTGAAGAAGCGCGTGCTGTGGCTCATCGTGCTGTTTATCGGCGGAATGCTCACCGCCACGGTGATCGGGAGCTTTCAGGGTAGTCTGGAGAAGGCCGTGGTGCTTTCGATTTTTATGCCGCTCATCATTTCCGCTGGCGGCAATGCGGGCTCGCAAGCCAGCACGCTCATCATCCGCGCAATGTCGCTTGGCGAAATCACGCCGCGCGACTGGCTGCGGATTATGCGCAAGGAACTCATCTCCGGCGTGCTCCTCGGCGGCATTCTCGCGCTGCTGGGCTTCGGCCGCGTGGTCGGTTGGCAGAATATCCAGGCGGCGTGGGGCGGCGATCCTTACGGAATTCACTACGTGGCCATCGGCGCGACCTTTGGCATTGCTGTGCTCGGCGTAGTGCTCTGGGGCACGCTCGCGGGTGCGATGCTTCCGCTGCTGCTCAAGCGGCTCGGGCTCGATCCGGCAACGTCGTCCGCTCCGTTCGTTGCGACGCTCGTGGACGTGACGGGTCTGGTCATTTACTTCATCGCAGCCACGCTGATTCTTACCGGCAAAGTCCTCTAGCCTCCCCTGCCCATGCGAGCATTCGCAGCCATCGTCATCCGCTCACTCCGCGAACACTTCCGGTCGCGGATGCTCTCCGCCGTCCGCGGAATCTTCGCAGCGCTCGTGCTGTTCGTCATTTTCATCGTCTCGGACGGCAGGTCCAACGCACCGGGACTCGAGTTTCTGAGCGGTGTTCTGCTGCTGAACTTTCTCTTCATCCTGCTCGCGGCGACGAGCTACTTTTCGTCCGCAATTACGGAGGAAAAGGAGGAAGGCACCATCGGCCTGCTGCGGATGGCAGGCGTCAGTCCCACTGGGCTTCTACTGGCGAAATCAGGCACGCGCATTCTCGAGGGAATCCTCCTGCTCGCCGTGCAGTTTCCATTCGCCATGATGGCTGTGACGCTAGGCGGCGCGACGCTGGAGCAAGTGGCCGCGGGTTACCTTGCGTTGGGAGCGTTCCTCTTTCTCGCTGGAAATCTCGCGCTCGTGGCCTCGGTGCTTGCATCGCGCACGATCACGGCAGTGCCCGTTACGGCGGCGCTGCTCGGTCTTATGTTTGTGGCAAACATCATGCCCGAACCGCTTGCTGGCACCGCGTTCAACAATCAATGGCGCGCACTCAATGTCACAAACAGGCTCTTGGAAATCATATCCATCGGATTCGACGGCGTCCTTCTCACGGCACATTTTCGAAACAGCATCATCCTCGGCCTCGCAGCATTTGTCGTCGCGCGACTGTGCTTCGAGAGCTTCGGAAATGCCTCCAGCGAGTCGGGCGGCGGTCTCCTGAGTTACTTTGCATCCACGCGGGAGGATCGCCATTACGCACCGAGACCGGCTTCTACGGCGATTCTGGCAATCGGCTGGAAGGATTTCCATTTTCTATTTGGCGGAAACCGCCTCCAACGCTGGAAGGCACGCACGTATATCGCCGTGGTAGTTCTCGTGATCCTCGCTCACGTTCCGGACTTCGACGGAAGCGACAGTCTCGTCGCGATGGGAATCTGGATTATCGGAATCGGCCTCGCTGGCCGTTTCCTGGAAATCGCCTATGCCGCATCCCAAATCGTCGCCACCGAAGTCCGGAGCAAAATGCTCGGCTCGCTCGTGGTGCTTGCTGGGTTCGAGCCCCAACGAATTATACGTTCAAAGGCGCTCATGGCGAAACACACGCTGAATTCGGCCAAATGGGTGACGTGGTTCGGCGTAGCCCTTTTGATCTGCGCGCCGTTTACACGAACGACCGGTTACCACCGTTTCCGCGAATGGGAGATCTTAGCGATGCTTTTCGGGCTTCTGGTTCTCATTCCATTTTGGGCCGTTTACATCGCGCTCCTGCAGCGCATCATCATCCACCTTTCGCTCCGTGTGCCCTGGGGCAGCATGGGCCTCGGCATCGGCGTATGGTTCATTTTCTCCGCCGTGAATCTCACCCTCTTCGGGATGCTTGTTCCGATTCTCGGAACTTTTCTCTCACTCGTATCCGCATACGTGCTCCTCTGGTATGTCGACAAGTGGAACGCTGCGCGCCTCGAGAAACTCGCGACGGAGGAGTCGTAGGGCGCACACGCTATCCTCTCGGAGCGGCGGAACACACGGCACAAAACTCGCCCGCCCGCTGAACTACACCTTCAGCGCGAGAATGCGGCGTGCGACTTCCTCCACGTTGGCGCGGGAGTTGAACGCGCTGATGCGGAAGTAGCCTTCGCCCGCGGCTCCAAATCCGGCACCGGGTGTGATGACGACATTTGCCTCATTCAGCATCTTGTCGAACATCTCCCATGAGCCAAGTCCGCCGGGGCATTTCACCCAGATGTAGGGCGCATTGACGCCGCCCCATGTGGGCCAGCCAGCCTGGTTCGCGGCTTCGCGAAGGATCTTCGCGTTTCCGAGATAGTGCTCGATGAGCGCCTTTACCTGAGCCTTGCCTTCAGTCGAATAAAGCGCCTCGGCACCGCGCTGGACGATGTAGGAAACGCCGTTGAACTTCGTTGTCTGGCGGCGCAGCCAGAGCGGATGCAGCGGCTTCTTCTCGCCGCCCGCCGTCTTCGCCATGAGCGTCTTCGGCATCACCACAAATGCGCAACGCACGCCGGTGAAGCCGCCATTTTTCGAGAAAGAACGGAACTCAATCGCGCACTCCCGCGCACCGGGAATCTCGTAAATCGAATGCGGAATGCCCGGCTCCGTGATGTAGGCCTCGTAAGCCGCATCGAACAAAATCACGGCGTCGTGCGCCTTCGCGTAGGCGACCCAAGCTTCGAGCTGCGCACGCGTCGCAGCGGCACCGGTCGGGTTGTTTGGCGAGCAGAGGTAAATCACGTCCACATGCTGCGTCGGAGGCGCGGGAATGAAGCCGTTCTGCTCATCGCCTTTCAAATAAACAAGACCGGCATAAGCGCCGCGCTCGTCGGCCTCACCGGTATTTCCGCACATCACGTTGGTATCCACATAAACGGGATAAACCGGATCGGTGACCGCGATGATGTTCTTCGCGCCGAGGATATCGAGGATGCTGCCCGTATCGCACTTCGAGCCGTCGCTCACAACGATCTCGTCGTCGGCGATATCGAGCCCGTGAGCGCGGTAGTCATTTTCCGCGATCGCCTTCCGCAGCCACTCGTAGCCCTGCTCCGGACCGTAGCCTTTGAAAGTCGAACGGTCACCCATGTCATCCACGGCCTTGTGCATCGCAGCGCGAACGGCTTCGGGAAGCGGCTCGGTGACATCACCGATTCCGCAACGAATAAGCCGCTTCGCAGCCTCGGGATTCGCGGTATTAAACGCCGTCACGCGGCGGGCGATTTCGGGGAAAAGATATCCGGCTTTGAGCTTGAGGTAGTTGTCGTTGAGAAAGGCCATGGTTCGTGTTTTTGGAAAGTTTGAGGGCGCGCGGTTTAGAGCGTGAATTGCCCCACGTCAACGGCCCGCTGGCCTCAAAGTCGCGCCAACCGCCCGAAGCCACGTGCCGCGGGTCGTTTCCGGCGCAACGGCGGGAAGCTTCTCCGCCGGACATCCCAACTCCAGCGCAAGAGCCCGCCAGCGTTCCGCAGTCGTGGAATCGAGAACCTTTTCGAGGTCGGCCGCGTGATTGGGAAATGCCTCGAAATACTGCCCGAACAAATGCGCTCCGCGCGCGCCATCCGTATCCGGCTTGGGCGCGAGACCGTGGAATCCGCCCGCCGTTCCCCACCACTGCACAAGCGCAAAGTCCGGATGTCCGGGCAAAACGTCGCTCATATAAATTGTCGCCGCACCCGCCGCATGAAGCCGCTCCTGCACCAGCGCAACAGGAACACGGTGAACGCTGCATTTCCGCGCAATCGCGATGCGGGCCGCCGTTCCCGCTGCCTCACCAAGCGCCGCCCAGATGGGCTCGAATCGCAACGTGCAAAAACCGACATGTGTCGAACTCACCGGTCCGGGCGCGAGAAGATTATCGACCGCGTATTTCTCAGGCGGGAGGATCACTCCGAAGGGAATCTGGTACGGCGGCGAAGGCTTATAGAACTCGCCCCTGTGCTTTCCCCCGGTCCGCGGTCCTTCGTGAGCGGTGCCGTGGCAATTCGGGCCGTAGTCGCCCATCGCAACGCTGTCGCGATGTAACACCCCCCGCGCATCGCCCGGCGCATGGGCACTGTCCTTCTCGGAAAAGACATATATACCCCGCATGCGACGCGCCTCGCGAACGTAGAGTTGATGCGGAAGATGGCCGTTGTCCGTGAATTCATCCGCCGGCAATCCCCACTCGCGCGCCTCGTCGCGAAACTTCGCCGGAACCGCAGGATCATGCTGCAAAAAGTAGAGCAGACCGACATTCCATCGTACGTGCTCATCGAAAACGCGGGCGCGAGCCTGACGCAAACCAGTGCGGGAAAAAGGCACAAGCGACGCGACATCGAAGTCATCACCGTCGCGGACAAACGCTCCACCCACGCCTTCCGGCCACTCGGCATTTTCGCCCGGTAGCGACAGTCGGACGAGGCCGCCGGAGACGTCGTTCACATCATACTTCCCGCCCGGAAGCGGCGGCTCGTGAGCCTTGAAAATACCGCCACCCGCGCTCGTAAAGACGCTCTTCAACTTCCCGGATTCCAATAGAGGAATGACGGCTTCGTAGTCCGTGCGCTTCCATCCCTCAGGTCGCGGTATGGCGACGCGATTCGCAGGCTCTTTAGTGAGGCACAGGCGGAAATTGTAGCCCTGCAACTGCACATCCGCGCGTGCCGGAGCGAGCGACTCGCCATATTCCGCCGCGCCCTCCCGCCCAAGGCGATACGGGATTCGCGCCGCGGCGATCAGGTCACCCTCGTAAGTCGCATCGATAAAATAGCGCGCCGAAACCGGGAACCGCTTGTTCTCTTGATCAGCGAGCAACGCGATTTCGAGGGAGCGCTCGCCCGAATTCGTCCCCTCACCGCTGATGCGCACACCTTCCAGCGCGCGCTGTTTCCAAACGGTGATGTTCTTCTTCTCCGCGAGCATGGTTTCGAGAACAGCGAGATTCACTTTTGGCTCTGCAAACGTCCCGTGAAAGGTCCCTTTTGCATCGCCGCCGTAGTGCTGCACGACACGCTGCGTGAATCGCCGGTAGAATCCGGACATTCCCTCCAGCGTTCGCAAATCCACGTGCGACAGTCCGTTTGCCAGCATCCCGCCGATGCGCGCCGACGGCTCAACAAGCAGAACCGTCGCGCCTTCCTGACCAGCCGCGATCGCCGCAGCGATGCCTGCCGGAGTCGCTCCGTAGACCAGCACGTCATAATCCTGCGAGCGTGCGGAAATCGTCGCAAGCAGCAGAAGAAGCAGGATTTTGAACATCTGCCGACAGTGTCACCGACCGGTATCCGGACGGGAGGAAAAAATGCACAGTTGGCAATGTGCCGACGGTCGGGTATCCGCGCGCACCGAAATGTCCCGAACTCTGATTCTCACCGCAGGCTATGGCGAAGGCCACAACGCCGCCGCCCGTGCCCTCGCGGGCGGAATCCGCTCGCTCGGTGGCGAGGCCGACGTGCGCGATATCCTCCTGGAGGCCTATGGACACAAGCAGGAGACAGCGCGGAGGCTTTACCTGCAATGCATCGATCGGGCGCCGCTTCTGTGGGCTGCGATCTACCGTGCGATGGAATTTCGTCCGCTTGCGTGGGCAACGATGCGGTCGCTCTGGCCTGCGGAAAAGCGGCTCCGCGAAGTAATTTCGGAATCGAAGCCCGATGCGGTGGTTTCGGTGTATCCTGCTTACGGGCACATCCTCGACCGCCTGTATCCGAACGGAGCTCCTTTTCGCGAAACGACAATCATCACCGACAGCATCTCGATCAACTCCGTTTGGTACACAAAAGGCACCGGTTCCTACGTTGTCGCGAACGATGCGACGGCTGCGGTCGTAAGGCGGCGCCGCCCGAATGCGCGAGTCGAGGCTCTCGGCTTCCCAGTCGGCTCGGTGTTTGCGGACTCGCGGCCGGCGAGAAAGCAGCCCGGAAACGGCGAACCGATGCGCGTTTTGTTCATGGTGAATCACGCCAAGGGCGGAACCGCGGCGATCGTGCGCGACCTCCTCGAAGTGCCCGGCATTGCGCTCACCGTTACGGTCGGACGCGATGCGGCACTTGGACGGGAACTTTCTGAAGTGGCGGCGCGATGCGGTCGCGAACTCAACATTCTCGGATGGGTAAACAACATGCCAGAGCTGCTGATGTCCCACCACGTGCTTATCGGAAAAGCCGGTGGCGCAGCCACGCAGGAATCGCTCGCCGCGCACACGCCGATGCTCATCACGCAGATCGTTCCAGGCCAGGAAGCGGGCAACGCTCAACTGGTGATCGAAAACGAATGCGGTGCGTTCACACCCGATCGCGGCACAATTCTGGAAACCATTGCATCACTATCCGCGAACGATTTCGCACTGTGGAACAAGTGGGCTTCTTCCGCCGCGAAGATCGGACGTCCCGATTCCGCACGCTCCGTCGCCCGCTACATTCTCCAGTCATGATTCACGCATTTCTTTTCGACATTGGAAACGTCATCGTCCGCTTCGATTTCTCCCGCGCTCTCCGCGCCGTCGCTTCGCTCAGCGATGTGCCGGATGAAACCGCGGCGCTTGCCCGCATCGACGCCATCAAGCTCATCTACGAGGATGGACGGATGTCGCGCGATGAGTTCCTTTCGCAGGCGTTCGCATTGCTGAAGTATCGCGGAACCAGAGAGCAGTTCATCGCGGCGTGGCAGGATATATTCTGGGCAAACGAGCCGATGCACGTGCTCATCCGGTCGCTGCACGGGCGCTTCCCCATTCACCTCCTGAGCAACACGAATGACATGCACGTGGAAGGCCTATTTCGGGACTTCGAAGTATTCCGCTGCGTAACCACCGCCGTTTACTCGCACGAGGTTCACGCATCGAAGCCTCACCCGCGCATCTACGAAATCGCGTGCGAAAAATGCGGCATTGAGCCGGCGACCACGTTTTTCATCGATGACCTTGCGGCCAATATCGAAGCCGCGCGGGCCGCGGGCTTTCAAGCGCATCACTACCACCACGACCGGCACGATGCGCTGCTCGCGGATTTGCGTGCCGCCGGGGTGAGCGTCGGGTGAAAAGGGGGCGTGCCCGCGCTTCAACATCCTGCTCGCTCCGCACCCCACACGATGCTTTCTTTCGCCGAATGAAACTGCTTTTCGCCTCCATCCTGGCACTCCGGCTTTCGTGTTTCTCGCAGGAACCGGCACCGCTCGCGGCTCCAAACTACCGCATCCCTTTGCCGGAAGGTGCCGCAGCCGTGCGCTCCGCTGAAGGTCTTCCGAAGATTGACGATGTCTGGGAAAGTGAATTCTTCCGCTGTCTGCTCACCGAGGACGATGTCGCGCGCACCGCGCGGCTCCTCGAATTGATCACCACCACCCCGAAGGAACAGCTCGCGGCCGGCTCCCGTGCATTTCAGAGGATGGACGCAATGGGGCTTTCAACGCTTCGTCTTCCGGAGCGCGACCTTTTCTGGGAGCAATACGGCCGAATCGCTCGCGAGGCCGCAGTGAAGGACGCGGCCGCACTCACCGTGAAAGACCCGGCACGGAATCCCACACTCGCGAGAAAGGCGCTCGAAGGCTGGGCAATGGCTGCGCCCGAGGAAGCGGCGAAATGGTTCGACGAACGTCCCGATCCCGTCGCTGCCGATGTGATGATGCTGCGCCCGCTCGTGGTCGGGTGGGCATCGCGCGACGTCAAAGCCGCGACGAAGTATTTTCTCGATCACGCGAAGCCCGGAACCCGCGAGTTTCAGGATGCGCTGCTCGGCCTTCGCGACGCCATCGTGGTGCGCGGCTTCATTCCCGGACTCACCGACTGGTTCAATTCGCTTCCTGACGAGGAAACGGAACAAAGCGCAAAATCCGCCGCACTCGCGATGGTGCTCCAACGCGTGGATGGCGTCGGAATGGAGGACGCCATCCGCTTTCTCGACGGCGTCACCAACCGGAAACTCATCACCGATAACGTCGTCTCGCGATTTGCCAGCCAATGGGCGGCGAAAGGGAAATCGCCCGAGGCAATGAAGTGGGCGCTCTCACGCCCGAAGGACGACAAAGGCAACCGCGCCGGCGTTTCCGTCATCGCGCAAATCTGGGCGGGAAAAGACCCGAAGGCGTTCGCTCAATGGCTACTGGAGAATCGCGAAAACGAGAACCTCGACCAGATTCTCCTCGGGTTCGTTAAACACCTCTCCGGCCGGGACATCACGGAGGCGAGGAAGTGGATTAAAGAGATTAAATCACCGACCATTCGGAAGGAAGCCGAGGACTCCCTTTAAAAAGCCAAATTTTTCAGGAGAGTGTGCGCAAAATTTGCTCTCGGAGCATGAGTCGTAATACTTCTCCATCATGCCGCATCTCCGCGTAATTCTCGGCCATCACGTAGGCCGGGTGTTTTCCCTTAAACCGGGCATCAATTCGATTGGGCGAGAGTCCTCCAGCAACATCGTCCTCGATCCTGAGAGCCCCGCATCGAGGAGACACGCCGAGATCTCGTGCACCGACGGAGAATGGGAAATCCGGGACCTTGGCAGCAGCAACGGCACAAAAATCAACGGCAGGCTCATCAATCGAAAGACACTCGACCATCACGACGAAATCGTCGTTGGTGAGAACGTCCTCGTTTTCGATTACAGCGACCGGGCGACAGCCGAGACGGAAGCGGCCGCCAGCAACGCAATTCCCGGCGATGCGGACGGAGTCCAGAGCGCCCCCGAGTTCATCGCAATGGTCCGCAGCTTGCCGTCAAAGCTGACGCTGCTCGAACGGGCATTCGCTGCATACACGCCCCAACGTGCGCTGTTCATCCGCCAGATCGTGATCGCGATTCTGGCGGGCGGAGGCGCGACACTCTATGGCGTCGAGAACGATGCGCTTCCCGCGGGAATCCGTCGTTATGGAATCACCGTTCAACCGGCGCATCCATGGCACGATGCAGCCGGACGGACGCCTTCGGCTCAGCAATCCGCCTTTGGAATCGAGGGCGCTTCGGTCGTTTTGGAAGGGGAAATCATTTCCGACCCGGAACGATTTCTTCCGCGCAGCGAGATTGAGTTTCTCAAAAAAGCTCTCGTAAATCTCCACATCAGCGAAACTCACGTGCGCATCGCCGCCCGACTCGTCTGTGCGACCCGGCCGGAGTCGAAACATGCTCCCGACCTGGTAAAGCAACACATTGAGACCGGCGCCGAATCCGACAGCGCGTTTCACCTCCTCACCGCGGCCAAAGCCCGTGCGATTTGCAAGGGCCGCTGCAATGTCGAGCTTTCCGATCTGGAGCGAGTTGCGCCCATGGCATTGCTTCACCGACTGCGTCCCAATCCCAAAGCCGGCTCGCCTTCCTCAGAACTCGATACACTTTTCTCCGCGATCTTCGGCGCCGCGCTGGAGACGGCTTAACACGCCTCGACGATAACCTCCACGGTCATGGTGCGCTCCGTCGTTCCTTTGTAGTGCCCCCGCACCGGCGGAACATCCGCATAGTCGCTGCCGACCGCCAACTTGATGTATCGCTCGTCGGTGATCTGATTGTTCGTAGGATCGAGCCCGCGCCAGCCGGTGCCCGGCAGAAAAACCTCGCACCACGCATGGCTGGCCTGCGAACCGAGCAGTTGATCGCGCGGACCATTGTACAAATAGCCGCTGACGTACAACGCCGGAATGCCGATCGCCCTGCAAAGCCCGATCATGACGTGCGCAAGATCCTGACAAACTCCCATCCGCTCCCTCAGCACATCACGCATGTGCGTGTGGACGGACGTAGAGTTCGGCACGTAAGCGAAATTCGCGTGGACGTATCGCATGATCGCGATTCCGGCCTGCCACATGTCGGAAACGTCTGCTGTGATATCCAACGCCAGCCTCCATGCCTCCGGGCTCTTCTCGATGTAGGTGCATTCCTGCAAGAAATCGAAGCACCGTTCCATGCGCTGGCATTGCGGACGCAATTCCATCGATGCCGGCGTCGCATTGATATCGATTAAAATCGGCCTCGTTGTGACAACGGAAGAACTCTCCACAACGAGCGTCCGGTGCGGCTCCGGCAATTCGAAGTAATGCAGGACATTCGCGTGAAAATCCGCGTATTGCGAAATCCTCGCCGCGGGAACGACCTTCAAATCGAAACTCTCGCAAGTCTGGTGCTCGTTGCTCACAGGGCGGAGTCGGGCTTCGTTGAAGCTCTCCTTCACCGGGCTGGCGTATTCATAAGTTGTCCGGTGGAAAACCGACAGTTTCATTCGTCCCGAGACACTGCACGGCGGAGCGCGCAAAGCGCAAGCGCGTATCAACCCTCCGGCCTTACATCGACAGAGACATTCACCTCGTGCTCGCCGCCCCCTGTGAGAATCCCGCTCAACGGACTGACGTCGCTGAAATCCCGACCCACTGCGACCCGGATGTGATCCTCGCCGACCAGCAAATCGTTCGTCGGGTCGAACTCCAGCCAGCCCTGCTGCGGACAATACGCCGCAAACCACGCATGGGAAGCATCCGCGCCCACGAGCCGTTCCTTGCCCGGTGGCGGCACCGTCCGAAGGTAGCCGCTGACGTATCGCGCCGGGATGCCCAGCGAACGAAGCGAAGCGATCGCGATGTGCGCAAAATCCTGACAAACACCGGCCCGCTTCCGGAACACCTCGTCAATCGGCGTGGCAACGGTCGTCGCGCGCGGATCATATTTGAATTCCCGAAAGATTCGCCGCGCCAGATCGCGCACCCCGACGAGCGCGGGCACCCCGGCCGGGAAACTCGCCTTCGCATAATCCGCCAGTTGCGGGGTCGCCATGATGAGCGGTGAATCGAGGCAGAACTCGTAGGGCTGCACATCCGCAGGCGAAACCGGGTCGCGGAATCGCTCGCGAACCTTCTCCCATGGCTCGGAAAGCGCCAGTGCCGGCGGAGTCGCGGCTTTCACCGCCACCCGGCTGCGGGCCGAAACCTCCAGACGCCGGTGCATTTCCTGAATGCTGAAAAATGAAACCCGGTTTCCGAAGTAGTCGGTCCGCACCTTCTGCACTGCCGGCGGCGGCCATACGCGCAGTTCGAAATCGGTGCACTTTTGCCCTTCAAACGTCTGCGGCTCGAATCGCGCCGCGTGAAACGAAGCACTGACCGCGGCCGGGTAGTCGTAAATGGTCCGATGGGTAATCGTGTAGTTCATCAGGCGCGTGAAATGGACGAGTGCGCGAAATAGCTCGCCGCGATCGCATCCGAAAGTCGTGGGAGGTTTTGCAATATGTCGCGAAGGACGACGCCGGTCTGCCCCGCGTGCCATCCGGCATTGCGTTCGGAGAGCTCCCGCGGGTCGAGCAGACGCACGCTTGCGACCGAACCGACAAGGAGACGCTGCGCCTCCGTGGGGAGCGCACTTTGTTTCTCCCGTGGAAGTCGCGCGAAGTGCTTCTCGAGCTGGAGCAGTTGAAAAAGCAGTGACCGCGGATTGGTGTCGTCGAGCAGCACGAGATCGTAAACCGCCGCGAGATTCGGAAGCAGCGAATATCGCGACCGGTAGGTAATGGTCGAGTCGGCAACCTCCAACACAGCCTCCAGCACGCTCGGATTGTCGGCCATTTCCGCGCGCAGCGCGTGACTGAGGAACGTCGCGAGATAGAGCGCGCGCTCGATGCGCATTCCCATATCGAGAAACCGCCAGCCTTGCGCACGGGTCATGTTCTCCCGCGAGAGGCCGTAGAATGAAGCGACCTGAAGCAGCAGTCTGTTAATGCCCGCAATCGCATCCGTCGCGAGCGGCTCGGTTCCATCAGGCGAAGCGGAAACACACTCGTTGAATCCGCTCAGCGCGCGCCAGACATCGTTCGAGGTGCGGTCGCGAACGAGCATCGCGAGCTGCTCCGCCTTGTCCGCGAGGCCGCGGAGGCTTCCCGGGTTTGAAGGATCATAGACCGCCGCAAGCAGCGCAGCTTCCAGTTCATCCGCAGTTCCGCCGCAGCCATCCGGGAACTGCCCCTGGGCGCTCAGTGTCTCCAGAAGCGGCGCGATCAACGGCGCCTCGCTGCCAGCGCTCTCGGGATTGAATCGGAGCAGCGCACTACGAAGCAGCCGCCCGGTCGCATCCGCACGCTCCGCGTACCGCCCGAGCCAGAAATAGTTGTCCGCAAGACGGCTTGGCAGATTGTTCCCCACGCGACGCAACTCCACAACGCCGCCCGCCGGGTGAATGAGCGTCGTCTCCTCGACCGGCCCGTCGCTCAGCACCCACGTATCCTTGCTCGCGCCGCCGCCCTGCATCGTCACGAATTGCGCGCTGCTTTCCGCACCCAGGCGCGCGAGTCCGCCGGGCATCACCGTGTATCCGCCATCGGGCGTCGCGACGAGATACACGCGGAGCGCGGTCGGATGCGGTGAAAGGTGCGCGCCATCCCAGCATGGCGAAGTGCTCAACGCGACACGCTCCTGCGCCGTCCACAAATGCGGAGCAAAGCGAATCTGCCTCTCCAAATCCTTCGCATCCCACGCAGCGCCGGCAAACCCACGATGCCTGCGGAACGCCGGTCGCAGCTCCAATTCGCCGGAGTGTTCGCGCACGTAAGCCTCCGCTGGTTTCTGGCCACACCACCACGTCGCAACGCTTGGCATCAGCAGTTCCTCGCCGAGAACATGCCGCGATAAGCCCGGCAGGAACGGCATGAATGCAGGACTCTCCAGCAGGCCGGTTCCGAGCGCATTCGCCACCGCGACATTTCCCGCGCGCACCGCCTCCACAAGGCCCGGAATACCGAGCGTCGAATCACTCCGCAGCTCCAGCGGATCGCAAAAGTCGTCATCGAGACGTCGCAGGATGACATCCACCGGCTCAAGACCGCTCAGGGTTTTCAAATACACGCGCTCATCGCGCACCGTGAGATCCTGCCCTTCCACGAGCGAGTAGCCGAGATAGCGCGCGAGATACGCCTGCTCGAAATACGTCTCGTTGTAAGGCCCCGGCGTGAGCATCACGACACGCGGCTCGTCGGTCCGTCGCGAACACAGCGAAGCGAGCGTCGATTGCACCTGGCGGAAATATCCCGCCACGCGCTGCACCCCGCAGTTTCGAAAAGCCTCCGGCAACACCCGTGACGAAACCAGCCGGTTCGCCAGCGCATATCCCGAACCCGTGGGAATCTGCGTTCGATCGTTGAGCACCCACCATTGCCCGTCCGGCGAACGGGCAACATCCGCGGCGTAAAAATGAAGATGAATACCGCCCGGCGGCCGGATTCCGTGGGCAGGACGCAAGAACTCCGGCTGCGCAAAAAGCAGCGCCGGCGGAAGCCAGCCCGAGCGGAGCAAATCCTGTGGTCCATAGCAGTCCGCCAGCACACGATTAATCAACACCGCCCTCTGCGTGAGCGCCTTTCCGAGCTTTGCCCACTCGGCACCATCGAGGACGAATGGAATCGGGTCAAGTTGCCAGGGCCGTTCGCGGCCTCGCGGGTCGCCGTACACGTTGTAAGTGATTCCCTGCTCGAGAATGATGCGGTTCGCCGACTCGGAGCGGTGGCTCAACTCCGCGCCACCCAGCGCGTCCAGTTCCGAAAGCAGCGTCTTCCAGTGTTCGCGGGGCACGCCGCCCCGACCCAGCAGTTCATCAAACACCCCGGCCCTCTGCGCATAGCTTCCGGCGATCGACGCAGCACCCTTCGTTTTCTCCGCTGTTTCAGAAATTGTCACAGAATCACCCTGACCGCTTCTTTCGTCCGCGGAAAGCCGGACGTTTCATAAATTTCACCCTGCCGACGCAATTGCACGAATCGATGTCCCGGCGCACCGATCATTTCCGAAGCGCACCCTTCAACGCGGCAGCGAGCAGCGGTCCGAGTCTCGACGTCTTCCGGGTGATGACACGAATGCTCCGCGTCGGCGCGGGCTTCAGCGGAAGATACACGAGCGCCTTATCCTTCGGAGCGGCTTCGACTGCCATGCGCGGCATCAGCGTGATTCCCATTCCAGCGCAAACCATGGCTTTCAGCGTCTCGATGCTCGCAGCGATCGAAACGCGTGACGCGCCAACGCTGTTTAAATTGCAGTAGCCGGCTGCCTGCTCGCTCAGACAGTGTCCGTCCTTCAGCAACAGCATCGTTTCGTCCTCGAGTTGTTTCGGCAAAACGGTCCGCTCCTTTGCCAGTGGATGCTTCCGAGCAAGCACGAGGAGGAGTTCATCGTGACCCAGTTCGGTCTCCGCGATGAGGGAATCGTTCGTCGATGTCGCGATGATTGCAGCATCGAGTTCGCCGCGTGCAGTCGCGGCAACGAGGTTCCGCGTGATGTCTTCGACGATCCTCAGGGTCGTTGCCGGATAAGCCGCCTTCATCGACCCCAGCAACGGTCCCAGTTGGTAAGGCGCGATTGTGGGGATCATCCCGAGCGTCACGGTCGCAGGCATGCGGCCCAGTTCGAGGGCGGCGTCATCGAGCAATTCCTGACGCGACTGCAAAATGGCCCGCGCCCTTTCCACCAGCACACGACCCGATGCCGACACGACCACGCGTCGGCTGGTTCGTTCGATGAGCTGCACACCGAGCTCGGCTTCCAGTTTCTGCAACTGGAGACTCAGCGCGCTCTGGCTCACATGGCAATGCGCCGCCGCCTGCCCAAAGTGCCCGAGGTCGGCAACGGCTACGAGGTATTCGAGATCACGGAAATTCATCGATTGGCGGTGTAAATGAGTACTGCCGGATTTACCAATCGGATATTATCGCCGCCATCGGGTCATACGGTCGTCCGCACGCGGACAAAACAAACAAGACCATATGAAAAACACACCTACACAACAGACCCGCCCTGTCATGAACGGCGGAATCCACACGCTCATCATCCCGCTCGTGAAGAGGCTGGCTCTCGCTACGATTCTCGGGTTTTCCACCGCGACGCTCCACGCGGAGGAAGCAAAATGCCCCATCACCGGACAGCAGGCACCGCCCTCGCGCCACACCGCAGCCGGAGCGATGACGAACAGCGACTGGTGGCCGAATCAGCTCAACCTCAAAATCCTTCACCAGAACAACGTGAAGGGAAATCCGCTTGGCGGCGAATTCAACTACGCGGAGGAGTTCAAGAAGCTCGACCTCGCTGCGTTGAAAAAAGACCTCGCGGAATTGATGACCACTTCGCA
>SXWH01000234.1 GCA_005791535.1 Verrucomicrobiaceae bacterium
GGAGCGAACGCGCGAAATCGGTATCCGCCGTGCAATTGGCGCGAAGAAGCGCAGCATCATGTCGCAGTTCATCATTGAGGCCGTGGTTCTGTGCGAGCTCGGCGGCATCATTGGTGTTGTTCTTGGATTCGCGGGTGCCAATGCCGTGGCGGTGTATCTGCTCAAGGTGCCGCCCGCGTTCCCGGCGGACTGGGCCGTGTTCGGCCTTGTCGTTTGTTCGGTCGTGGGCGTCGTGTTCGGAAGTTATCCAGCTTACAAGGCGGCGAATCTCGATCCAATCGAATCGCTGCGGTACGATTGACGCAGATTTGCCGTAACGCCGACGCCCCGGTCCGCGTCCTGTGGATCGATGAAGACACTTATCGCAATCCTCGCAGTCTCCGTGGCGACCGTGGTCGCTGCGGAAATCGAATCCATCGACTCCGAACAGCTCGGAAAAATCGCCCGCCGCATTCTATCGGATTACGGCTCGCCCGCCGATGTCCCGGTCGCGACCGACGTGGATGTGGAAAAGGCAGCGGGCCTCAAGGGCGGCGAAGCCGGATTGATTGCTATGCCGGACAAAAAGCTCTCTGCAGAATCGCTGGCGACCATTTCGGACAAGCCGGTGACATTCGGTCAGCTCTGGATGCACAAAGTGGTTCCGGCGATTGGCGGAAGCGCGCCTTCGGCGGCAAAGCTGCGCACGGTCGAAGTCGGCGACGAGCACAAAAAGGTGGAGGTTTACTATCTCACCGCGGCAAAGAGTCCCGCCGGAGTGGTTGAGCTTTCGCTCATCTCCGCTGGCAAGGAGCCTCTCGTGAAGGTTCCTCTCGTCAAGACGGACGCGGCAGAGAGCGCGACGCCGTTCTCGGTGAGCGCTCAGAAGGATGGCGAGCAGTCAGGCGTGCTCGTGCTGAGTGTATTCGGCAGCTACAAAGCCGACATACCGCTCACGAAATCCGCACAATAAAAAGACTCAGTCGCGGTCGGGTTCGCGATGGACTTGGATTTCGAAAACGATCTCCGCGTCTCCGGGACCGCCCGGTTGCGGGTCGAGACTGAGTGAGCGATACGCTGCTTCGAGTGCCGCGGGGTCGCCGCGGAGCTCGGGATAAACAGCAAGCAGGCGTTGTTTTACCCAGCGCTTCGCCATGCTGCGATCGACCGGATGAACCACCGGTCCCATGCCCAGTGCGCGTTTGAATGCGCCGAGCAGGCTCATTTTACGAACTCCTCCTCGGGTGCGGTGGTCTTCTCGACGGAGAGTCCGCGCAGTACGGAAATCCGGCGTCCTTTTTCCACGGGGAATGTCGGAACGCCGATGATTTTCACCCATTCCATTTCCTTCACGTCTGGCATCTTGTCCACTTCGACAAGCGTTGCAACCGGCTGCGCATCGGCGGCGCAGCAATTCATGAACATGCGGACGGCTTTGAATCGGACGGTCTCGACGCTTTTCGGATCAGGAAGGAACTGCCCGATGAGCACCACTTTTTTGCCCTCGAAGTCGGCTTGCAGAGTCTTGTCCTGCGCGGCGTAAAGAAGGTCGAGAACCTCCGCGACGATGTAGCCTTCGGGCGTTCTTGTAAGGAAATCAGTGGGCTGTTCCTGGAGTTTTCCAGGCTCCGTACCGGGCGGACGCTGGGAAGTTCCCTCGGCATCGCCCTGACCGGGGAGTGGCAGTTCGGGCGGGCGGATTGCCAGCTTCGGCATCTGCCGATCGGGCAGGCTTTCGGCGGATGTCAGGAAGCCGCGGTTCTTTTTGAACGTGTCGCTGAATCCCGTCGTGGGCGTGTAGAGCGCGGAGACGGTGATGGGTGCGAGCAGGATGAGAAAAGTAAGCAAGCGTCCCGCGGATAGCCGGCTGAGGCCGTGGCCGCACTCCGCTGTGGAGCAGCAGGACGCGTCGGCTTTGAAGAAAATGAAGGTGAGCGACATCAGCGCGAGAACGATCGCGGAGACGAAGGCGTATCGCTGGAACTGCTCCGCGAGCATGTTCTGCATGCGATCCGCGAAGTGGTAGTAAAACAGCACGGCGCTCCATGTGCCCAGTGTGGCGGCCGGAAGCCAGCGGTTGAAGAGCTGTTGCATGGCAGAGTTTATACTACGCGAATGGCAGGGTTGCAAACGATGCTTCCGGTGCCGCTGCCGCCCTTTTTGATCAGGTCCATCGAGCCCCAGAGCATCGAGAGGATGGCGATTAAAATAAAGAGGCCGAGTGCGAGCACGACGACGAACTTCCGTTTGAAAATGAGGCCGTAGAGCCAGAAGAGTTTTAAATCAAATACGGGGCCGAAAAGCAGGAACGCGAGGTTCGCAGCGGGCGAAAACTGCGAGAATTGGACGGCGGCCACGAATGCATCCGTCGTGCTGCACAGTGCCAGCAGCGCGGCGACGATCATCAACACTACAATGGATGTCACGGGAGCCTCGGCAATCGGCGCGAGCGCTTCGCGGTGTACGCCCGCGGAGAACACGCTCGTGATCGCGACGCCGATGACAAAGTAGAACGCGACATCGAGAAAATCGGCCGTTGCCGACTGGATGGCGAGCAGGAGCTTTCGCAAGGGGGACGCGGACGCTGCCATGGTAGCGAAGTCCGGCGGCTCCGATCCATCGGGCGCTCCCGCGATGCTGAGGCCGGTGCGGCGTCGGGAGGACGTCGCAATGCCTTCCTGCGCGATTCTGGACTGCGGGAGATTGTGGATTACGAGCGCCGCCGAGACTGCCACCAGATAACCCATGATAAGCCGGCTTGCGGTCATGACTTCCGGCTGCTGGCCGGTGAAAGCCACCCATGTCGTGTAGCCGACGATCGGACTCACAATGGGAGCCGCGAGCATGTAGGCCGTCGCCACGGAGAGCGGCAGGCCTTTCTTCAAAAACCGCCGGATGATGATGACGCTGCCACATTCGCAGATCGGAATGAACAGACCCAGCAGGCCTGCGACCGCAATCGCGGCTGCGGGCTGTTTTGGAAGCATGCGTGTGATGCGTTCGCTCGATATGTGGACATCGACCAGTCCGGAAATGAGCGCGCCAAGCAGCAGGAAAGGCACGCCTTCGAAAATGACCGAAAGGAATGTTTTCGCGAAATCGCCGAACTCGATATTAAACCAGGACATGGATGCGTGAAGTGAGACCGCTGCAGGATTGCGTCCTTAGCGACCATATCGCGGGGCGTAGTGCAAGCGGCGGGAAAAAATCATTTCGAGGAACTGGAGCCTGCGGTGCGCACGTGGAGTGAGCGATTGTGCAAGGCGCGTGTTGGCAGGGCATGGGACGTGGTGTAATGTCTGAGAATCCGATGGACGAAAACTTCACGCCGCAAATGTCTGGAGAAGGGGAATTCGCAGAGCCGCAGGGGCTCGTGGGGAAGATCTCTCGAATCGTCGGGCAGCTCGAACCCGGACATCCGGCGCGCGAACAGTTGTTGGACCTCTGCGCGGAGTTGAGCGAGCGCGAGGACATCATGGACGAGGCGCGGGAAACAATCGAGAAACTGGAGGCGGTCGTTGCAAAAGTGACCGCGCCCGCGAACCGCATTGGCACGTTTCTGACGGCCTTTCCCCGCTTCGAAAACGGCAGGGCCGTGCTGCTTGCGCAAATCATGGTCGGCGGTCAGGAGTATTTCTGTAATGTCGATCCGCGCATCGATCTCCGCGCACTTCGCCGTGGAACGCGGGTCTTGGTGAACGAGGCGTTTGTGGTCGTCGGCGAGCTCGGCTACGATCGTGCGGGTCCGGTGGTGAAAATCAGCGAACTTCTTGGCGGTGACCGGCTTCGCGTTGGCTCGGGCGTCGGTGAATCAAACACAGTCGTGTATCGCAGCGAACTTCTCGCGAAAGAGAAGCTGAAGGCTGGCGACGAAGTCCGGGTGGATGCCGGTTTTCGCGTAGCGCTCGAAGCCATGGCGCGCACGAAGCAGAACGACTATTACCTCGATACGGTTCCGGAGCTTCCGTGGGAGAAAGTGGGCGGACAGCGCGAGGCGATCAGCGCGATTCGCGAGGCAATCGAAGGCCCGCTGCTGCACCCGGAGATTTACGAACGTTTTCACCACGCGACGCCGAAGGGCTTCCTGCTCTACGGTCCGCCGGGCTGCGGAAAGACGCTCATCGGCAAGGCGACAGCGTGGAATCTTACGCAGCAGCTCCGCGCGAAAACCGGGGAGGAAATGCGCGAATTTTTCATGCACATCAAAGGGCCCGAGATCCTGAACA
This sequence comes from Verrucomicrobiaceae bacterium, assembly GCA_005791535.1. Taxonomy (GTDB): domain Bacteria; phylum Verrucomicrobiota; class Verrucomicrobiia; order Chthoniobacterales; family Chthoniobacteraceae; genus SXWH01. The sequence goes on from SXWH01000234.1 coordinate 4,206, forward strand.
TGTGGGTCGGCGAGAGCGAGCGGATGGTGCGCGAGATTTTCGCCACGGCGCGCGAGAAGCGGCGCGAGGGATTCCTGCCGTTCATTTTTATCGACGAGGCCGAGAGCATCCTCGGAACGCGTCGCGGTGGCCGGCACAGCAGTATTCTCAGCACGCTGGTGCCTATGTTTTGCACGGAAATGGACGGGCTCGAGTCGTTGCACGATGCCGTCATCATCATCGCCAGCAATCGCGCCGATTTGATTGATCCGGCGATTCTGCGTCCGGGTCGGATAGACCGGAAAATCAAGGTGGCTCGCCCGACGAAAGAAGGCGCGCGGGAAATCTACGGACTCTATCTCACAGCGGACCTTCCGTATGCCCCCGCATTGCTGGCCGCGAAGGGCGGGCCTCAGGGCGCTGCAGACTATCTGGCGGATACGGTGATCGAGGCGCAGTTTGCGCATCGTGACGAAAACCGCTTCCTGAATATCACGCTCCGCAGCGGACGCCGCGAGGTGCTTTACCGTGGAGATTTGGTGAGCGGTGCGATCATCGCGAGCATTGTGGAGCGGGCAAAGGGGCTCGCCATCCGGCGCGCGCTGGCGGGAGGTAAGGACGAGGGTATTAGCGAGGACGATCTCCTGTTTTCCCTCGAGGCGGAGTACCGGGAAAACGACATCTTCCCTCCGAGCGACATCACCGAAGACTGGCTGCATCTCATCGATCACGATGCGGAGAATGTGGTGAAACTTGCGCCCGTCCGTACAGGCGGCGAATCGGCCGGTAAAGCGCCTCCGACGGTGATTTAAAGTGACCGTTTCCCCATGAAGCGAATCTTTGGAATCGAAACGGAGTACGGCATCACTGTCGATCCCGCGCCGGATGTAGACGTGGTGCATGAAAGCATCGCAATTGTGCGCAGTTACACCGAGCATGGGGCGCACATGAAGTGGGACTACGTGAATGAAGACCCGCATCAGGACGCCCGCGGATTTCGCGCCGATGAACTTCGCCAGGACACGGACGAAGCAGCGTTTTTCGAAATCGACCGGCTGCGCGACCTGTCATTTGCGGAGATCAAAAGCGATCTCGTTCTAAGCAATGGCGCCCGTTTCTATAATGACCATGCGCATCCCGAGTACTCGACGCCCGAGTGCTCCACGCTCGCGGAAATGGTCGCGCAGGACAAGGCCGGCGAGCGCGTGCTGGAGGAGTGCGTCCGCCGCCGGAATACCCATCTCCCGCCGCCACAAGTGTGCCGCATTTACAAGAACAACACGGATTTTCGCGGCCACAGCTACGGGTGCCACGATAACTTCACCATGCGCCGCGAAGTGCCGTGGGAGCGGATCGTGCGCGACACGGTTTCATTCCTCGTCACGCGGCAGATTTTCGCAGGTGCGGGAAAGGTTGGGATTGAGGGTGAGGAACAGGAAAGCAGCGGCGGTGTTTTCCAGCTCGCGCAGCGGAGCGATTTTTTCGAGGTGCTCACGAGCATCGACACGATGAACCGGCGTCCTCTCGTGAATACCCGCGATGAACCGCACGCCGATGCGGGGCGCTACCGGCGGTTCCATGTGATTATCGGCGACGCAAACATGAGTGAATGGGCGACGGCGATGAAAATCGGGACGACGGCTCTTGCGCTTGATTTGATCGAGAAAGACCGGGCGCCGCGCATCGCACTCGCGGACCCGATCGCGGCGGTGAAGCACATCAGTCGGGATGAAACGTGGAAGTGGAACGTTGCGCGGGCCGGCGGCGGGCGTTTGAGCGCGCTGGAAATCCAGCACGAGTGGCTGGCCGCAGCGAAGGCTCACTGCGAGCCTTGCGCTGACACGCAGTGGATCCTCGCGGAATGGGAGCGTGTGCTCGCCGATCTGGCAGCGGACCCGATGTCAACGCGTGACCGTTGCGACTGGGCCGCGAAACGTTTTCTTCTTGATACATTCCGCGAAGCCGAGGGACTCACTTGGAGCGATTCGTGGCTCCAGTCACTTGACTTGGAGTATCACAATGTCTGCCGCGAGACTGGTCTTTATTACGAACTCGTGCGCACGGGCCTGATGCGTCGTGTGGTGAGTGAGGAGGCGATTCACCACGCGCTATTCCATCCGCCCGAAACGACGCGCGCCTTTTTCCGTGGCCGTGCTGTGGCGAAGTTCGATACGCAAATCTCATCGCTTCGTTGGGACGAGATTACGTTTGGGAAAGATGCAGACGCATTTTCCATTTCGCTGCCGCATCCCGCAGGGGACGCGGCGCTGCATGCCCGAATTTCTGCAGCTACAACAGTGGGCGAGCTGCGCGGCTGAATGATCAGGCCGTCGGTTGTGCTTGCTGGCGGCGGATGAATTCGCGCAGGCCCTTGTAGCCGACCATCTCCTGGCGGTCTTCATCCCAGAAGCGATAGCCGAGCGACTTGAGGCTTCCGAGCAGCGTGATGGGTTTCACCTGCTGGAAAATCGAAATCTCGTTGTGGCAGCGCTCCAGATTGTAGTTCGCGATGCGCGGGCTGAGGTGGTGGATGTGGTGGAAGCCAATATTGCCGGTGAACCACTGAAGGATGCGCGGCAGTTTGTAGAACGAGCTGCCTTGAAGCGCGGCGGCTGTGTAGTCCCACTCATCGGCGCGTTCCCAATAGACGCCCTCATACTGATGCTGAACGTAGAACATCCACACGCCCGCTCCGCCTGCCACGAACATTACGCAGACGACGAGAAGCAGATATGTCCAGAAGCCGAAGATAAAACTCATGCCCACGGTCATCAGGGCGATGCCGAGATTCATCCAGTGCGCGGAACGGCGGTCCTTTTCCGACACGTTGGAATTTGGGAAACGCTGCCAGATTAGGAAGAGGTAGAGCGGTCCGATGCAGAACAGGATGAAGGGGTTGCGCGCGAGGCGGTAGGCGAAGCGCTTCCAGCGGGAGGCTTCGAGGTATTCGCGGATGGTCATCATCCAGACGTCCCCGGTTCCGCGTTTGTCCAGATGTCCGGAGCTCGCGTGATGCACATTGTGCTCCCAGCGCCACTGGCCGTAAGGGGTGAACGTCAGCATTCCGGTGATGTAGCCCACGATCTGGCAGGCACGTTGCGATTCAAAGAACGAACCGTGGCAGCAGTCGTGGAAAATGATGAACGTTCGCACTGTCAGGAGACCGAGCAGCACGATGAATCCGGCCGTGAGCCAGTAGGAAACCGAAAGGCTCCAGTAGATGAGCGCCCAAGTCGCTGCGTAGGGCACGAGAGTGTTCACGATTTGCCAGATGGCCTTCGGAAGCGACGGTTTTTGATACTCGGCGATGAGTTTTTTCCAGACAGACGGCGTCAGCGGTACATCAGATGCGGGGGCGGCGGTGTTCGGATTCGGATTCAATTGAAGGTAGGTGTCGTTTTCAGTTCCTCTTAGCCGGAATTGGGCCGCGTGAACCGGTTTCACGCAGTTTTCTCAGCAAAAAGGACGTGGACGTATAGATGGAAACGCGAGGAATGCGAGTCAAGAATTGCACTTTTCGGGTCGAAAATTGGCGGCCCATCCCTGTTGCGATGTGCTATTTGCTACCGGAGCAGGGGATTACCACCAGATAGCCGTTTGCAACCACTCGAGCAGGCGGTGGCTGATGATCCACGCGACTGGCTTGCGATCGCCCTGGATGGATGCGCGTCCGCGCATTCCCGGGCGGAGGTCGGGGGACGCGCCTGTCACGGCGGCCTCGGCTACGAAAACGTTCCTGCCGTCGCGCTGCTCGCTCTGCGGGTAGAGGCGTGCGATTTGGGATTCGCCGTTCCATCCGCTGTAGGCTTCCATTCGGAAAGTAACGGGCATCGACTGCCGCACGCGGCTGAACTCGTAGTCCGGCACGTCGATTTCCACCTGCATCTCCTCGAGCGGTGCGATTTCAAAAAGCACAAAACCCTGCCGAACGGGCTGTCCCTCCGAGCGGCGGAGGTCGCCCGCAACGATGATTCCGGAGATCGGTGCGCGGATGGCGAGCATGGCCAGCTTCTGCTGCACGAGCGAAAGTTCCTCGGCGACTCCTGCGGCTTCAAACGCCGCCACCTGCGCGGCCGAGAAATCCACGCCGTCGGGATTGCTCATCGCGCGGTCGCGCTTCTTCAGGGCCTGATCGCGTGATGCGACCAATTCCGCCTCTTTCAGCTTCAGTTCGCGACTGTCGAGGTTCACGAGCGGATCGCCCTCCTTCACCCGGTCGCCGGGCTGGAGCGTGGTGCGACCAAGCAGACCGTCGAACGGTGCGGCGATGACTCGCTTCGTTTTCGGCACAAGCCGGCAGTCGCATTTGATCGAGTAATGCACCGGCAGAATCAGTACCGCCGCAAAGACCGTGAGTGCTGCGAGGATGGCGCGCTGTTTGTTGCGGGTGGCGGTCCGCCAGGTGCGACGGATGAAAAACAACGCGGGATTCGGCTTTGCACGCTCCAGTAGCTCGAAAAGCGGCTGCACAAACGGAAGCATCGCCTCAAGCAACGCGGGAGTTCGGTGGTCCGGATCACTGTTCCATTCGAAAACACACGCGCGTTTTCCAAACGGCAGTGTGATGATTTTCGTCGCGCCGGACTCCGCTGCGAGAAGCTCGTGGGCTACCGCCGTTTTGTTGTCGGGAAACTCAATGCGCGCGCCCTCCAGCACGGCCTCGCGGACCGCCGCTTCCGCACGCTGGTGCGAGGGGCTTTTCGCATCGACCTTCTGCACACCGCTGATGGCCGCGATGTGTTTTCCATTCGCGTAAATGACCCGCGAGCAGCCGAGGTAGTCGCGCAGCGCGTCCACTGCGATTCGGCAGGCTTTTTCGTAATCCTCGTCGCTTCCTGCGCGGCGGAAGACATCGAGCAGACCGCTTGTTCGCTCCAGCACCCAGTGGATGTCGCCGGACGCGATTCGCTGTTCGCGGTAAAGCAGGTAGCCGGCGACGCTTTGGAGAATCAGCAGATAAGCCTGAGCCTCCCGCGGGTCGGGCAGCACGAATTGCGCGATGAGCACCCACAGCGGATGGCTGTCGCGTTGAACGGGCACGGCGATCGTGCAGCCGCCTGCACCGAGCGATTCCGCATTCTCAATGACCGCCGCCTTTGCTTTGCCGAGCCGTTCTGCTAATGGCTCCAGCGAAGTCGCCAGAATACCGCGCGTCGTAATCGCCACACTCGCCGCACCGGGCCGATCGCTCGTGGGGAAGACCGCCAGCGCCCGCGCATTCAGCAGCGCACGGAGAAACTCCAGCAGCGGACGCACCTCGCCGCCTTCCGTCAGCGCCGCAAGCTGCTCCTGCACGCGCGGACCGTCCGGAAGACCCGGCGGTTGCTGCTGCGCGGCGACGCGTTGCTGCGGTTGATTGGCGGTGGTGGACATTGCGGAGAGCGTCCTATCCTCCCGCTCCCACGGCGCAAGCCCCCGCTTGCAGAAACCCGCAAAATCGCCACCCTCCGCGCCATGCGCAACGCACTTCTCATCCTCGCAGCACTCTCCACCATCGCCCGTGCCGAACACTACGACGTCGTCGTTTACGGCGGCACCTCCGCAGGCGTCATCGCCGCCGTGCAGGCAAAAAAGATGGGCAAAACCGTCGTCCTCGTCGGCCCGGATAAACACCTCGGCGGCCTTTCCAGCGGCGGACTCGGCTGGACCGACACCGGCAACAAAGCCGTCATCGGCGGACTCGCCCGCGATTTCTACCACCGCATCTACCTCGAATACCAAAAGGACGAGACGTGGAAGTGGCAGAAGAAGTCCGAATACGGAAACAAAGGCCAGGGCACCGCTGCCATGGACGGCGAGAACCGCACCATGTGGATATTCGAGCCCAGCGTCGCCGAGCGCGTCTTCGAGGGCCTCATCAAAGAACACAACATCCCCGTATTCCGCGACCAGTGGCTCGACCGCGACAAGGGCGTCGTCAAAAAAGACGCGCGCATCGAGAGCATCACCATGCTCTCCGGCCAGAAATACACCGGCTCGATGTTCATCGACGCCACCTACGAAGGCGACCTCATGGCCGCCGCCCGCGTCCCCTACACCGTCGGCCGCGAGCCCAAAGCGCAATTCAACGAAACCCTCAACGGCATCGTAGCCGCCCACTCGAAGAGCCATCAGTTCGAGAAAGACGTCAGCCCCTACAAAATCCCCGGCGACAAAACCAGCGGGCTCGTCCCCCGCATCCACGACGGCGACCCCGGCAAGGACGGCGACGGCGACAAGCGCGTCCAGGCCTACTGCTTCCGCATGTGCCTCACAAACGACCCCGCGAACCGCGTCCCATTCGCACGGCCCGACGGCTACGACCCCGCGCAATACGAACTGCTCAAACGCTACATCGCCGCAGGATGGAAATGGGGCAACATCATCGCCAAATTCGACCCCATCCCCAACCACAAGACCGACACCAACAACCACGGCGCATTCTCCTTCGACAACATCGGCATGAACTACGACTACCCCGACGCCACCTACGAACGCCGCCGCGAAATCATCAAAGAACACGAACTCTACCAAAAAGGCCTCCTCTACTTCCTCGCCAACGACCCCGGCATCCCCGAAGACATCCGCACCCGCATGAACCAATGGGGCCTCCCCAAAGACGAATTCACCGACAACGGCCACTGGCCCCACCAAATCTACGTCCGCGAAGCCCGCCGCATGCTCGGCGAAACCATCATCACCGAAAACCACCTCACCCGCAAAATCCCCACCACCCGCAGCATCGGCATGGGCTCCTACAACATGGACTCCCACAACGTCCAACGCTACGTCGATCCCCGCGGATTCGCCCGGAATGAAGGCGACGTGCAAGTGAACCCCGGCGGACCATACCCCATCGACTACGGCGCACTCATCCCCCGCGAAAAAGACGCCGTGAACCTCCTCGTTCCCGTCGCCTGCTCCACCACACACATCGCATACGGCTCCATCCGAATGGAACCCGTCTTCATGATCCTCGGCCAAAGCGCCACCACCGCCGCCATCCTCGCCCTCGACGCCGGAATCCCCGTCCAAAAACTCCCCTACGACACCCTCAAAACCCGCCTCGAAAAAGACGGCCAAATCCTCGAATACACACGCCCCCCCGGCGCCTCCATCAAACCCCCTTCCTTAAAACTCGACGGCATCCTCATCGACGACACCGCCGCCGAAAAGCTCGGCAACTGGGCCTCCGGCACCCTCAACGGCACCCAACGCATCGGCGACGGCTACCTCCACGACAGCAACGAAGCCAAAGGCCAGAAAACCATCCGCTGGACCATCCCCATCAAAACCCCCGCCACCTACGAAATCCACCTCCACTACCCGCCCAACCCCAACCGCGCCACCAACGTCCCCATCTGCATCCTCGGCCCCGGCATCGACAAAACCATCAAAGTGAACCAACAAAACAAAGAAGCCAGCGCCCACCTCGGCACCTTCCCCCTCAAAACCAACGACAACCTCACCATCACCATCGACACCAAAGACACCGACGGCCACGTCGTCGCCGACGGCGTGCAGTTGATTGCGAAATAGGGGGAACCGACCGGGCCAATGAACAGTTCTTTTCTCAGAAACCACCGCATTGCCTGGCTCATGTGCGGCGCGATTGCTTCGGGCATTGTTGGGTTTGAAATATGGCGACTTCAACCAGCGAAATCTCAAACTGTTCCGAAGGTTTACATTGTCCCGATTGACGGCTCGGCGGACTCCAATTCCCCAAGTGGATTCATCCTTTACACCAGTGCCGACCTCTCGGGCTGGAGCCTAAAACTCTGGCACTTCCAACCGAAAGCGAAGGGCGATGATAAAGTCGTTTGGGAAACCCGCGACTTCGGGCACCCGTGGATCATCAACCACTCCAATCCCGATGGCGTCTCCACACTCTTTGTGGGCAACATCAATGGAGGTGGTACAATCCCCATGAGCACTACCACCGGCAGTTTCCGTCGCAGTCCCGAAGGTGCAGACAAAATATTGGAAGAGGGCGCGCTTGGCGCTGTCATTATGTCTCTGCCGGATAACGCTCCAAAGCCCAGCAAAGAACTATTCGACGTGTTTCCCTTCTGCTATCGAAAGTCTCGCGTAGCGATCGAAGAAATGAGCGAGAAGTTTGGCATTGAGCTCTTCGCGTTCGAGTTTTCCAAAAACCCTGAACCAGTTGGTAAAAACAAGTAACAAACAATGTCACCCAATTGCCGCATCACCATCGACACCAAAGACACCGACGGCCACGTCGTCGCCGACGGCGTGCAGTTGATTGCGAA
>SXWH01000235.1 GCA_005791535.1 Verrucomicrobiaceae bacterium
AAAAGCCGCGCTTTGTCCTCATGTCGCCCATTCGACACGAAGACCTGCGGCCCATCCGGCCAGGAACGGTGGACCCGACGAAGCACAACGGACTGCTCTCGGGGTATTCGAAAGGCGTTGAAGAACTCGCCGCGGAGCGGAGTGCGCGCTTTGTGAATCTCGGCTCGGTTGTGCCGTCGGACCCTCTCATGAAACTGCCGACAGGTAAGGTTACGCGCGGACGTGTGGTCGGAGGGGATATTTTTCCGAACGACGGAATGCTTACACAGGACGGGATTCACCTGAGCGACTACGGCAATTTGGTTCTGGTTCACTCGATTACGAATTCTCTTGGGTGGTCCCAAAAGACCACGCAGACCGATCTCGGCGACTCTGAAAAGGAGGTCGGGAAGTTTGGAGTTACGTTTGGACCCGGTGGACGTTTTGAGGCGACGCCAGTGAGAGAAGCCATCCTCAAAAAGAACGACCTCTTCTTCCACCGCACCCGCCCGGCGAACAGCACGTATCTCTTCGGCTTCCGCAAGCACGAGCAGGGGCGCAACGCGGTCGAAATCCCGCAATTTGATCCGCTGGTCGATGCTGTGGACTCTGAAATCGACGCCCTGAAGCGAAAAGCCGCCACTTCCAGCTCTGGAAACACGGAAAATACACCCAAGGTGGCCGCTTCCAGCACTGGAAACACCAACATTGCAAGCAAGGTCGCCCCTTCCAGCTCTGGAAGCACCAACATTGCAAGTAAGGTCGCCCCTTCCAGCTCTGGAAACGCTAACATTACGCCAATTGTCGGTGATTCCAGTCTTAAAAATACAGGAAATGGTCAAAATGCCCTCCCTTTGCCCAATTTCACCATGGAGGAAGGCTACGAAATCACCCTTTGGGCCGATACGAACCTGGTGGGCAAGCCCGTCGGGATGAATTGGGATGCCGCCGGCCGTCTCTGGGTCGCCTGTTCGCCAGTGTATCCCCAGATTAAGCCCGGTGCCCATCCCGAGGACAAGGTCGTCGTCATCGAAGACACCGACAAGGATGGCAAGGCGGATAAATCGACAACTTTTGCCACGGACCTGCTCATTGCGGCGGGTGTCGCGCCGGATTTTGGAGTAAGCAGTGGGAAGTCGGCAGTTGGCGGTAAGCAGTCAGACAACGGTGGCGCGCCTGCGCTGCCTACTGACAACCGCCAACGGGCTACTTCCCCCAACGCCGCCTACGTCGGCGCTTCCACCGAGCTCGTCCACGTGACCGACACCGACGGCGACGGCAAGGCCGACCAGCGGCGCGTGGTGCTCAGCGGATTCGGCACCGAGGACACGCACCACACCATCCACACCCTGAAGTGGGGACCGGACGGACGGCTCTATTTTAACCAATCCATCTACATCCACAGCCATCTGGAGACGCCTTACGGCATGGTCCGCGTGAACAGCGGCGCGATCATGGCTTACGACCCGCGCACCGAGCGCACCGAGGTCATCGCCAAAGGCTGGTGCAACCCGTGGGGCCACGTCTGGGACGAGTGGGGCCAGCAGTTCACCACCGACGGCGCGGGCGGGCAGGGAATCTCGTGGCTCGTGCAGGGCGCGATGTATTTCACCTACGAAAACGCCCGGAAAATCATGCCCAGCGTCTCGCCCGGCAGTTACCCGAAGTTCTGCGGCCTGGAGATCGTGCGCTCCCCGCTTTTCCCCGCCGAATGGCAGGGCAACTTCATCACCTGCGACTTCCGCGCGCACCGCATCGCACGGTTTTCGATGAAAGACCTCAGCCCCGCGAAGTCCGGCTACGAGACCAAAGCCGAGGCCGACCTCGTCCGCACGACGGACAGCGCCTTCCGTCCCATTGACGTGAAAATGGGCCCCGACGGCGCGCTCTACGTGGCCGATTGGACAAACCCCGTCATCAACCACGGCGAAGTGGATTTCCGCGACCCACGCCGCGACCACGTAAACGGCCGCATCTGGCGCATCGCGCCAAAGGGCAAGGCGCTGAAGTGGGAGAGTTTGGTGGGGAAGAATGGCCGCGATCTGCTAGTTAGAACGCTTTCTCACAATAAATGGGAAAGCGAACAAGCGCGTTGTGTTCTGCGACTACATCGGCTCGACGATGCGCGAGACCGGGATGGCGAGATCCCGACTTTTAATCTTGAAGCAGACTCAACCACAGAAATCGCCCGAGAGATCGTTCAATATCGTGCGACAACTCGTGCCTTTGGCGGAATGCTACTAGTTTCCGATAAAATGGGTTCTGAGACTCGCGCCTTTGCGGCCAGACACAATGGGACCGAGTTGGTGAAGCGCGTTTTCATCAACAGCCCCACAAAATCCAAAGCAACTGACGACGCCGCGCAGATTGCCAAATTGAAGTCACTCATGGATGAGATTGCTGAACTCAGAAAAGCCGATAATGCCCTAATCCCCGAGATTGATGGGGTAAGAGCCAAGATCACCGCCGCAGTGAATGAAGAGGAGAAGAAGCAACTTAATGCGCAGTTCATTGAACTTGCGGACAAGCTAAGCAAAGAACGGGCAACCTCCGCTCTTAAACGTCAAAAACTTGAAAAGGCAGCTATGGAGATTCGCCGTGAGGGTGTGCTGCTTCCCGGAGAAAAGGGAGAGCTTTATGAGCTGATCGATTACTCGGGGTTGGTCAAGTTCACCCGCGACCCAAACCCCCGCGTGCGCCTCGAAGCCATGCGCGCCCTTTCCCGAATCCCCACCGCCGAGAGCGCCGCGCTCGTCCTCGAAGCCGCGGTGAATGGAGGTTCTGCTTCTGCGCTTCCGGCCGCGCCCGGTGGGCAGTTCACCAATTCCACCGCAGCTGCCGATGCCGATACGCACTACGCCTACGCCGCCTGGCTGAGCGTGAATGACCTCGCTCCGCAAGTGATGGAATACGTGGAGAAACTCGCCGCCGACCCGGCCAGCGCAGCCAAACAGCAAGCAGCGATTTCTTTCGCCCTCCAGGCGCTTCCCGCTGACAAAACCGGCCCGCTCCTTTCCAAAATCGTCGCCAAAAACGGCGCACCGAAAGACGGACCGTGGATCGAACTCATCGGTCAGGCCGGTGGTCCTGCCGAAGCCGAAAAACTCCTCGCGCAAATCGCCGAACCCCGCGCCGCCGCTGCGCTCATCGCCGCCGCCCGCCGCGGTGTGAAGCCGCCGGGTGCATCGCTCGATGTGATCAAATCCGCGCCCGCCGCCGTAAAGGCCGACGCGCTCCGTCTCGCCGGATTGTGGAAGCTCGACGCCGTGGAATTCATCACCGCCACGATGAACGGCGCAAGCCAGCCGGTCATCGACGCATCGTTCGACGCCCTCGCCACGCTCCGCACCCCCGCAGCGGCGACCACACTCGAAGCCCTGCTCGCACGCGGCGACGCCGGACTCCGCCGCCGCGCCCTCGAAGCGCTCGCCGCATTCAAGCCCGACGCCGCGCTCGCCGGACTTTCCGCAGTCGCAGCCGACGGGGACGAAGCCGCAAAGCTCGCGCTGTTCCGCTCCCTTTTCCAAAGCGAGACGTTCAAGGGCAAATTCGTAAAAGCCGTGCCCGCCGACCTCCCGAAACCCGCCGCCGCCGCCGCCCTCCGCGCCGCCCGCGAACTCGGACGCAAAGGCGAAGCGCTCGTCGCCGCGCTCACGCCCATCGCCGGAGCACCCGCTCCCGCCTCAAACGCCGGAGACATCGCCGCGATGGTCACAAACGTTCAGAAAAACGGAAACCCCGTCGAAGGGGAAACCATCTACCGCCGCCTCGCCCTCGCCTGCACCGCCTGCCACGCCATCGGCGGCGCGGGCGGAAAAGTCGGTCCCGACATGACCACCATCGGCGCAAGCGCCCCGCTCGATTACCTCATCGAAAGCCTCTACGTCCCGAACGCCAAAGTGAAAGAAGGCTACAACGCCGTGGCCTTTTCCCTCAAAGGCGGACGCGCCGCAAACGGAGTCCTCCTCCGCGAAACGCCCGACGCTGTCTTCCTCCGCGACGCCGCCGGCAACGAAACCAGCGTGCCCAAAGCCGACATCACCGCCCGCGAAAACGTCGGCAGCATCATGCCCGCCGGACTTTTGAACACACTCACCGACCGCGAAAAAGCGCACGTCTTCGCATTCATGGCCCAACTCGGAAAGCCCGGCCCATTTGACGCCACCAAAGCCAGTGTCGCCCGAGTCTGGTGGCTCTATCCAGGCAAGGACGTGGAAGCCGTCGTGAGCGGAAAAATCGCAACCCCCGGCGCTAAAACGCTCACTAACGTGGATGGCCGGCTCACCAAAGCCATGCTTACCGAAGCGCTCCAAATGGTGCCCGAAAGCGGCGATACTTTCGTCGCCGTGGCCAAGTTTGCCGGAACCGGAAAGACACGCCTTAACATGCAAGGCGTGACGAAAGCCTGGCTCGACGGCGCACCGCTCGCCATCGCCAGCAACCCGTCGCCCGAAGTGGAACTCTCACCCGGCAATCACACGCTCGTCGTCAAACTCGACACAAAGCAATTGCCAGAAGTCCTACGCGCCGACTGCCCCGAAGGCCGCTTCGCGACGGAGTAGTTCGCGAGCGGTTTACCCCGCCTTCTGCAACTCGGCAAAGAACAGCCGGCCCGCCGATGTTTGAAGCACGCTGCAAATCGTGACGCGCACCGTTTTGCCGATGAGCGGACGGGCGTGATTGACGACGATCATCGTCCCGTCGCGCAGATAGCCGACCGCCTGATGCGCATCGCGGCCCTCCTTCGTGAGCGTGAGTTCCATTTCGTCCCCGGCCGTAAGTTGAAAACGGAGCGCGCGGGCGAGGTCGTTTAAATTGAGCATCCGCAGCCCCTGAAGGCGGCCGATTGTGCAAAGGTTGCTGTCGTTTGAAAGAATGCGCGCACCGGTCATCTTCGCGAGCTGGATAAGCCGCGAATCGACGGCTGAGAACGGGTCGAGCTCCGTTTCGTGAATCGTGATGGTGAAACCGGGGTCGCGCTGCATTTCGCGGAGGCGCTCCAGCGCGAGCTTGCCCTTTTCACGTTTTGCCGGGTCATTGGAATCCGCGAGCAACTGGAGCTCTTCGAGCACGAATCGCGGAACGATGAATGCCTTTCCGATGAACCCCGTCTCGGCGAGTTCCGCGAGGCGCCCCTCGATGATGATGTTGGAATCCACAAGCACCGGCGGGTCGCTTTGCTCCTGTTCGCGGAAACGGACGAACGGAATAATGAGCGCGAATTCATCGCGGTTGCCACGCATCGCGATCATCATTCCCATGTAGCTGAACGTGGAATAGACCGCGAGGCTGATGAGCCACTGTTCGCGTTCCGGCGTCTGCCAGAGCAGGCCCGAGGCGAGGAGGAGACGCGAGGCAATAAAACCCATCAGCAGGCCGAACGTTGCCGAGGAGAACATGCGGAGCGACATGCCTTTTAGAAATCGATCGGCAAGAATGATACTCAGACCGAACGCAATTCCGCCCGCAGTTCCGAGCTTCGGACTTTCCCAAATATGAAGGCCAATCTGGCTCCCGAGGTAGGCCGTAAAGACCACGAAAAGCGTTCGCAGGAGATGGATGGTCGGACCGGAATTCATTGTTAATAGGGATTTACTGCACTTGGTGCGGGCCAAGAACGCAGGTTTCACTCCCAGTTTCACGAAAATTCTCGCCGACAAGCCTCCGTTCCCTGTTACCTTGCCCGACCCGAACCCATCCGCCAGCCATGCTTGGTCGCCGACAGGAACTTAATCTGCAATTTCTAGAAATCGTGGACGCGCTCATTCTCGCGTTCGCATTCTGGCTTGCCCACACGCTGCGCTACATGGGGCCGCAGTACGGTTTCTTTGATGGTCAGATCGCAGAGTTTCGCGAATTTCAGTGGCTGCTGGCTGTGATCGTCCCGGTCGGGCCGATTGCACTCGAGAGTTACGGGTTTTACGAACACCCGTCCCGCAAAACTCCCGCACGCACGCTTGGGCAACTCGGACAGGCAGCAATTGTTCTCGGTGTCGTGATCGCAGCGTGCGCTTATTTTCTCCGCCTTGATGTGGCGAGCCGCGCGGTGATGCCGCTTTTCGCAGTGTTCTCCGCGATCGGGCTGATGATTCGCGAGCGCGTCACCATTGCACGCTACCAGCGGAAGGTAAGGAAAGGCATCCAGCGGGAGAGGGTCATCATCGTCGGAACCGCTGCGGATAACTTCGCGTTCCGCAATGCATTTACCCCGGAGCAGGTGATGGAAATCGAAGTGGTGCAGGAAATCGACATCGAGAAGGAATCGCTCTCCGTCCTGGTGCATGCGCTTCACGAGCACTCGGTCGGGCGTGTTCTCTTCGTCGGCGGGCACAGCGAAATGGGGCGGCTCAATGAATACATCGGTGCCTGCGAAACCGAGGGCGTGGAAGCCTGGCTGAGCGCGGACTTTATCCGCACAAGCATCGCTCGACCGGAGTTTGATGCGTTTGGATCGCGCCCGATGCTGGTTTTCCGGGCTGCGCCAAGTGTGTCGTGGGCGCTTACGATCAAGCACCTCGCCGACCGCTTTATCGCGCTGGTTTTGCTGATTCTGTTCTCGTGGCTCTACCTGCTCATTGCCGTCGCGATCAAAATCACGTCGCCCGGTCCTGTCATTTTCCGGCAGGCGCGAGGCGGGAAGAATGGCATGCCATTTACCATCCTGAAGTTCCGCACGATGGTCACCGATGCGGAGATGCAGCGCGATGAATTGCAGCGCATGAATCAAATGGAAGGGCCGGTGTTTAAAGTGAACCGCGACCCGCGTGTGACGAAGATCGGACGCTTTCTTCGCAAGACTTCCCTCGATGAGATTCCGCAAATCTGGAACGTGCTGCGCGGTGAGATGAGCCTCGTCGGACCGCGGCCGCTGCCGGTTTACGAGGTGGAGAAATTCGAGACGCCAGCCCAGCGTCGGCGACTCGCGATGAAGCCCGGCATCACGTGCCTTTGGCAGATTAGCGGCCGCAGCAACATCACGAGCTTCGAGAAGTGGGTCGCGCTGGATCTCGAGTATATCGACACGTGGTCGCTCTGGCTCGACGTGAAGATCCTGCTCCGGACCATTCCCGTGGTGCTCTTCGGTTTCGGCGCGAAGTAGGGCTACCGCTTCTGGCGGCGAAACTTCACGATACGCACGATGATGAATGCGACCCGTGCGAAGAGCATCGCGGACACCGCGAGGAAAAGGATGCTGAGCGGATTGTGAAAGGCGTCGATGGACCGCTTCCAGATCCGCTCGACAAATCCAGGCGCCTGCGCCGTACCGAGGATGTCGTCCTTCGCGGCGAGAAACACCGAAACGCCGGCACCGGTAAGCAGGAGTTTCGGATGGCGTTCGAGGTAATCGAGCGCGCGACTTCCCGTGCGCTGAATCTTTGAAATCACCGCTGCTCGCTGATTCGGAGCCACCGCCGAGATGTCGTCGGCCAGTCGGGCCAGACGGACGGCCTCCGGCGTGGCCATGTTCTTTGAAAGTGAGACTCCATCCGCGCCAAGCTTCTCCACGATTCCGGTGCCAACTCCGGGATGTTTTGCCGCGACCAGCAGGGCGTCGTCGCCGAATTGTGTGACCAGTTTTCCGACAACCTGCGGTTCGCGCGCCGCGGCGCGAACTCCTGCTTCGATGAGGTCATCCGGTAGCTTGCCAAGGCTCTGCGCGATTCTGGCGGGGGAGCCTTCGATTGCCCGAATGACCGATGGCCCGAAGCGCTCGCACAATCCCGCCGCCTGGCTCGCGGCCGCCTCGCCGCCTTCGCTCGCAGCTTTGGCAATGACGTTTCGTAATGCGGTCTCGCCCCCAGCTTCCGCGAACTCCTTTGCGGACTGTCCGGCGAACTTTCGGGCAAGTGCCTCGGCAAGCTCCGATGTTGCCGTCGCTCCGACAATTTGGGGAGCCAGAAGGAAAATGAAGGTCAGCAAGTGCAGGAACGGTTTCATGGCGTGGTGCGATTGATTTCAGCTATGAGCGCAGCGCGGAAGGCAGCATGATTTTGGGCGGCCGCGTCTGTGAGGATTTTCCGCAATCCGGGTGCCTCGGGACTTCCTTTCGTCAAGTCCTGCTCAAGCTTGTCGAGGTATGCGCCACACTCCTTTTGGAGCGAGGCTTTAAAGGAGTCGGTCATCCACGAATCCACGATGAACCCGACCGCAAGTCCCACACCGGCACCAATCACGGTTCCAAGGGGGCCGGCCAACGTGCCTGTGGCTCCGCCGGCCGCAGTGCTTCCTGCGACTGCACCGCCTTCGATTGCGGCCCCCGCCGCCGTGGCAACTGCGAGTCTTGCGAATAAAGCAGCGACGAGTCGGCTGGCGGCTTCGTAAGCAAGCGTGCCGCCTGCGAATCCCGCCAGTCCGGCCGCGATGCTTTCGCCGCCCTTCGAGATCGCGATTCGCTCCGCTGCGATTGTCGCATCGCTCAATCGACGGTCGATTTGCACCGGCGGAATGCGAATCGGGCATCCGGGCATTTGCAAAGCGAGGCGCACGGATGCGAGAAGTTCGTTGTGATTCGCCGCCACAGACTCGCGAAACACAGCCACGGTATCCTCCACCGCGCGCCGCAGTTTTTCCTCCGATACGATGTGCGCGCGAAACTTCGTGTTCACGAAATCCTTCGCCGCCGTGGCCTGAGCCGGATCGTTCCAGAGTTTTGTCCACAAATCCTTCACGGTCCGCCCGGCAACGCCGAAGCGCGTTCCCCAATCGGTGATGTCCTCCGCAAACGCTGGCACGCCCGCGTGGAAGGTCGCGAAATGCGCGTGAAGCTGGGCGATGGCACGCTCCGCTGCCGCCCGGTCGCGGCGTGCAAACTCATCGAGCAGCGGCACTACATTGCCGTCGAAGTATGCCGCGACCTCGGCTTGGGACGGCCGCGATTCGCCCGAGCCTGCGGTCATCCATGCGCCAGCAAGCATCGCAATGCCAGCGAGCGTGCAGGCGATGATACTGCGAATTCCCTGTAGCGCAGGTTGCTCCATATTTCGGGGCAAGCTTAGCCCGGAAAAGCCGCCGTGCCAGCTTATCTCTGTAGATCGTCGCGCCGGAGAATGAACGCGGCGACGAGGAAGTATGCCGCACCGCAAATCACGAGTGCCGGGCGCATTCCGGCCCAAGTTTCCAAAGCGGCGGTGAGGATTCCCGAAAACGGGATGATCGCCACGAAACTCATCGCAGCCACGGACGAGACGCGCCCGCGGATTTCATCGGGTGCGCGTTCCTGGACGATTTGATTGGCGATGCCGAAAATGAAATTAAGCCCAAACGTGAGCGCGCTCACGCACACCGCCGCACTCCAGAATCCCTGTGCTGCGGCCAGTCCGAGCATGCCGGCCGCCGAGATGGCCGCGCCCGCGCGCAGGACGGCGAGCCGCTTTGCTGAATGCACGCCGAGGAGAATGAGCGAGGCGGAGAGAGCGCCGATTCCTGAAAGCGACATCAGCCAGCCCATCCGCATTTCTCCGAGTTGGAGGGTTCGCTCGCCGTACCACGTGAGCAGAATGATGATGAACGGCGAGCAGAAGAAACAGTTCGCCGCCATCATGAGAATCATGCGCCGGGTGGGTGGGTCTGCCTTCACGTGGTTCCAGCCGGGCGCAAATCCGCCCGACCTGCGCCGCGCCTCCTCGGCCGCCGTGCCCTCTTTCCGGCGTGGAATAGTGCACAGAACGATCAGC
>SXWH01000236.1 GCA_005791535.1 Verrucomicrobiaceae bacterium
GTGCACACGCGGGCGAAAATTTCCGACCTCACTCCGAAGCAGCTCAAGCAGTATCTCGACGAAGGCTACATCTGCATCGTCGCCGGTTTTCAGGGCCAGACGAAGGACCACCGCATCACCACACTCGGCCGCGGCGGGAGCGACCTCACCGCCATCGCCATCGCGGCGGCAATCAAGGCCGATGTCTGCCAGATTTATACCGACGTGGACGGCGTCTATACATGCGACCCGCGCGTCGTGCCCACGGCAAAGAAGCTCGATGAAATCAGCTTCGACGAGATGCTCGAAATGGCCAGCAGCGGCAGCAAAGTCATGCAGTCGCGCTCCGTCGAGTTCGCCAAGAAATTCGGCGTCGTTTTCGAAGTTCGCAGTTCATTTAACAACAATCCCGGCACTATCGTGAAAGAAGAAACCAAGAGCATGGAAGCCGTCGTCGTTCGCGGCGTCAGCATCGAGAAGAATCAAGCCAAAGTCACCGTCCGCGCAGTGCCGGACCGGCCGGGCGTGGCCGCGCGCGTCTTCACCGCAGTCGCGGAGGC
This sequence comes from Verrucomicrobiaceae bacterium, assembly GCA_005791535.1. GTDB lineage: Bacteria > Verrucomicrobiota > Verrucomicrobiia > Chthoniobacterales > Chthoniobacteraceae > SXWH01. The sequence continues at coordinate 540 of SXWH01000236.1, forward strand.
CAACATCATCATCGATATGATCGTGCAAAACGTCTCGCGCGACGGCACGACCGACATCAGCTTTACCCTCAACCGCGATGAGCTGCCGAAGGTCGAAAAATCACTCGGCCCCGTCGCCAAGGAAATCGGTGCGAAAGCCGTGGAGACGCAGGACGGCATCGGCAAGCTCAGCATCATCGGCGTGGGAATGCGCAGCCACAGCGCAGTCGCCTCGCGTATGTTTGAGGCGCTGAGCAAAGCGGGCATCAACATCGTCATGATTAGCACCTCGGAGATCAAAACCGCCGTCATCATCGACGAAGCCAAACTCGCCGAAGGCGCAAACGTCGTGCACGAGGCCTTCGGGCTTTCGAAGTAGCTCGACATTCCGATGTCGAAAATGCGCGACCGCTGAGTCGAAGCGCGACCCGCTGTTGAAAACGCCCGCACTCGACTTTGGAAAGTCGAGCTACAGCGCGATACCGCCGACCGACTTCGCCTCGTCGCTCCCGCGCCCGTACTGGCCGGAGACGGCCTTTTTGATCGCCTTCATCTTCTCCTTCAGCCCGCCCTCGCCGTCGTAATAATTCGAGCGATCCCGCTGCGCCGTCTCCAGAGCGGACTCCGCGTCCTGCACATCCGAGTTCAGCGCGATATACGCCACCTCCGAGGCCGAGAGATCCGTCAGCGTCATCCCCGTACCAGCCGGCGCCGAGTAACCCGCAATCTTCCCCACCGCCTTCACCAGTTTCGAAAAATGCTTCGCAATATCCGCATACCCCTGCTGCGACTTCCCGCCCTGCCGCGCCCGCTTCACCGGAGCGCCAGCCGGAGCCGCCGCCTTTTTTGAAGGCGTGCTCACCCCGCGCACCGCGCGCGAAGCATCCACAATGCTCTTGTGATACTTCTTCCAAGCCGCCACCCCCTCCACATGATCCTGCACCCGCCCCGCCAGCGCCTGAAGCGCCGCCGCCGCCGCACTCCGCGAGCCCGTCACCGTCGTATAATCCGCCTCCGCATCACTCACCGCCGTATTTGCCTGCTCGCACCCGTTGCAATAACTCTCAAACGCACTCGCGCCGATATTCGCGTCCACCGGAGCAAAAGGCGGAGCAAAAGAAGCGATTCTCGTCTGCATCAAACGAGCACGGCTGAGGCGGTCTGCGAAGGATTGTTCAGTATTGGCAGGCATAACTGGAGAAGAAGTTCAGGGTTTAAAGGATAGGAAGCGCTACACCACGCGCTTTGCCATGCTTTTTATAAAATGAAAAGCCAAAACTTGTCCAAGATACTGTCTTACAAGTATAGTATATAGGAAAACCAAGTTCTCAGACACGACATCCGTCCCACAATCGCAAAAACAATCCCCCCCGACTCTACGAAAAACCAATCCTACTCGCGCTAACAGCGCCCCGACTTCCAATAACTGAGCAATTAACGCAACCCGTAGCACAGTTATCGAAGGTCAAATCGCAGTTAACGCAACCCAAGCCGCTGTTATCACAAGTCGGGCCGCGGTTAGAGCAAGTCGGGCCGCGGTTAGAGCAAGTCGGGCCGTGGTTAGAGCAAGTCGGGCCGTGGTTATCACAAGTCGTGTCGTGGTTATTGCAGGTCGTGTCGTGGTTATTGCAGGTCGTGTCGTGGTTATTGCAGGTCGTGTCGTGGTTAGAGCAAGTCAAGCCGTGGTTATTACGACCAGAATTGCGGTTAACAAAAGGCAAAAGCCCGTTTAAGCGAATCCCGAAACGGAAATTGCAGCAAGGCCTACAAACCCATCAAAGAAGCCTTGCCCCCGCCCGCAGCGAATGAGAAACGAAGCGACCGACCCATCATAAGAGATGAATCCTGTCGATATTCGCACGCTGCCCCCTAGATTCACGACATACCGTTTCGACGCTCACTCCCGCCCCAACTGTGCCAGCGCTTGACCGCTATGCACTAGCTCGCGCCTTTCGCCCATGCAAACGAGTCGACAGATTAAACCAAATGCCCAAAGAGCACTGCTCGTGGCAAAAATGCTCATTGGTGGGTTTTGGGTATTCCTCATTTGCTTTACCGCATTTCCCGCAATCTGGTGGCCGACCCACGGAATACTACAGGGCAGTGTCCCGGAATGGATTCTCGGCACCATCGCACTTTCCTGCATATTGGGTGCACCAATCCTGTTTGATTGGCTCAGTGCGCGACACACAGTCTGGGTGGTGAGTGAGTCAGGCATTTCCATCAACACGGGAACTAAAATGAGAACACTGGCATGGGAGGAAATTGAATCGATTCAGATTCTTCCTTTTTCGGCAATCATTCGCACGACATCCAAGCCAAGCATCGTCCGACTCAATTGGATCTCGATCCCCGACGGAGAATGGCTCAAAAGCCAATCGTTAAGGAACTGAAGCGCCGATGAGTCGGTCGGGCTGCGGCGCGCAACGTAGGCGAGATTTTTAATCTCGCTCTGAGAGCTTTCGTTCTCCCGGCTGCGGTTCGCTCTTCAAAATTTACGCGCACGAGAAGCGAGATTGAAAATCTCGCCTACGTTGCGCCTGCTTCCGCAGGCTTGATGTGTGAACCGTTTGCCGTCCAGTAACACCAGTTTTCTGCTTGTTCCCGGCGGGGATGTGCCCGAGCACTTTGGGTATGCGTTTTTTCCTGCTTCCGCTCCTCGCCACTACTGCACTCGCCGCCGATGACGGTTGGGTGGATCTTTTCAACGGGAAGGACCTCTCGAACTGGGTGAATGTGAATTGTGCGCCGGAGACGTGGAGCGTGGTGGATGGCGTGATTCGCTGCACGGGCAAGCCCATCGGTGCGCTGCGCACGCCGCGGATGTACGAGAACTTCGAGATGGAGGTGGAGTGGCGGCACATGAAGAACGCGGGGAATGCGGGCATTTTCATCTGGGCCTCGCCGATTGCGGCGAAAGGGCAGCCGTTTCTGCGGGCGATCGAGGTGCAGGTGCTCGACCACGGTTACGGCAATACGAAGGGCTATACGACGCATGGCGATGTGTTCCCGATTCACGGGTCCACGATGGTGCCGCTCGGGCGGCACAATGGGATGCGCAGTTTCCCGAGCGAGGAGCGCAGCAAGCCGTCGCCGGAGTGGAATCATTATTTGATCACGGCGAAGGACGGGAAGCTGCGCCTGAGCGTGAATGGAAAGGAAGTGAGCGGCGGCGATGATTGCAACTGGCGTAAAGGCTACGTGGGGCTGGAAAGCGAAGGCTCGCCGACGGAGTGGCGGAAGGTGCGCATCCGCGAACTACCGGGAAATTCCGCCACGCCGGAGCAGACTGCGGATGAGGCGAAGGGACATGTGCAGCTTTATAATGGAGTGGATCTCCGCGGCTGGCAGGGCGCGGAGCAGGCGAAGGATTTCGTGCCGAGCGACTGGCGCATCGCGCTGAAAGCGGGAGCAGGCGGGCAGTCGATCGCGACGGAAAAGGAATACGGGGACTTCGAACTCGTGGCCGATGTGAAGCTCGCGAAGGACGCGCCGGAGAGCGCATCGGGCGGAATCGCAATCGGCTCCGCAACCGCTGTGGCGCTGCCATTTCAGCCGAAGAACGGACTGAAGCCCGGAGCGTGGTGCCGCATGGTGCTCACGCGGAAAGGGACGCTCGTGAGCGGAACGGTGGATGGAAGCGAAGTGGCGTTTCGCGCTCTGGAAGACGCGAAAGCGGCGCGCATTCATCTCGTGCACGGCGGCGCGGCGGTGGAGGTGGGGAACTTGTACATCCGCGAGCTGAAGTAGCGGCGAGTCGGGGATTCACAGCGGGCGATTTGCTCGGTAAAGCGGAGCCATGCTCAGACCGCGCAAAAAATATACCGTGTACGACCTTCAGCAATTGAAGGGGAAACGCTGCCTCACGCACATCCACGTCAAATCGCCCGAGGAGGCCGCCGCAGCCGAGGAGGCGGGCGTGGATTTGATGAGCTGCAGCTTCGACAGCCCGGAATCGCAGGCGCGTCTGCCCGCGCTCGTCGCAGCAGCACCGAACAGCTTTCTCTCCGGCGCAACGCCGCACGGACTGGCGTCGCAGGAGGAGGCGATTCGCGTGGGCTTCCGCGCGCTCGAACTCGGCGCGAGCTCGGTGTATTGCTCGGCGAGCCCGTTCATCATCGAAGCGATGGCGCGCGAGGGAATCCCGGTCGTGGGCCATCTCGGACTCGTGCCGCGGCACGTCACGTGGACGAACTGGCGGGCAATCGGCCGCACCGTGGAGGAAGCCGCGAAGCTGCACGGAAAAATGAAGGAGCTCGAAAGCGCGGGAGCCTACGCCGCGGAACTCGAAGTCGTGCCGCACAATCTCGCACGGTTTCTTTCCTCGCAGACGAAAATGCTGCTGATGTCGCTCGGCTCCGGCAGCGGATGCGACACGCAGTTCCTTTTCTCGGACGACATCCTCGGCGATTACGACGAGCGTCCGCCGCGTCACGCAAAAGCCTACCGCAATTTCGCCGAAGAGCACCGCCGTCTCCAGCGCGAGCGAATCGGCGCATTCCGCGAGTACATCGCCGATGTGCAGGAGGGGCGTTTTCCGGAGCGGAGTCATCTCATCGAAATGGACAACGCGTCGCTCGATGAAGTGCTCAAGAAGCTCGGCGGGGCGGGGGATTGAGTGCGCGGGAGCGCGATTTCTTCGAGAATTCCGGTCGATGTTTTGCATCCGCGGGAGTTGCCAGAATCGTATGCACACGTAATATTCTGCCATGCCTGCGAACACTCATTACGACGTCATCATCATCGGAGCCGGACCTGCGGGAACCACAGCAGCAGCCTTGCTGGCGGAGAAGGGGCGCCGCGTTCTCGTCCTCGAAAAGGAGAAGTTTCCCCGTTACCACATCGGCGAATCGCTGATGCCGTATTGCTGGTTTACGCTGAACCGCCTGGGACTTGTGGACGAGATGCACAAGCGGGCGTTTACCAAGAAATACAGCGTGCAGTTTGTGACGCCTGACGGCCACCAGTCGCAGCCGTTTTACTTCTTCCAGCATTACGATCATCCCAGCGCGGTGACGTGGCAGATTGAGCGCTCGGAGTTCGACGAAATTATGCTCGCGAACGCCCGCAACAAAGGCGCGGAAGTGTGTGAGCAGACGCCCGTGCAGCGTGTGTTGAAAGACGATTCGGGGCGCGTGATTGGCGTGGAGGCGAAGGGGCCGGATGGCGCCTCGTTTCATTTTTACGCCCCGGTGACGGTGGATTGCTCGGGGCGCGATCGCGTGGCGAAGGGGCGCGAAGGCTGGTTCAACAAGGATCCGATGCTCAACAAAATGGCCGTCTGGAGCTACTGGCGCGGCGCGAAACGCGATCCGGGAATCGACGCCGGAAACACGACCGTCGCTTACGTCGAAGGTCGCGGGTGGTTCTGGTATATTCCGCTGAAGGACGATGTCATCAGCGTGGGCGTCGTGGCCGAGAAGGATTACCTATTCTCCGACAGCAAGGACCCGGCGAAGATCATGGAGCGTGAGATCGGCCGGAACGCATGGATTAAAGAGCACCTCGCAGGCGGTACGCAGTTCGGCGAGTATTGGGTGACCGCAGAGTTCAGCTATCGCACAAAGCACCCGGCGCAAGATGGTCTTCTGCTCGCCGGCGACGCGTTCGCGTTTCTCGATCCGGTGTTTTCAAGCGGCGTATTCCTCGCGCTGAAAAGCGGCGAGCTCGCAGCCGATGCAGTCGATGCCGCGCTGACCGCGGGAGACACGAGCGGTGCCCGATTTGAGCAATACGGCGCCACGCTGTGCCGCGGAATTGAGAACATGCGGAAGCTCGTGTATGCGTTCTACGACGAGAACTTCTCGTTCGGAAAAATGATCAAGGCGCATCCCGAGCAACGCGGAAAACTTACCGACTGTCTTATTGGCGACGTATTCGAACTCGACTTCACCGAGTTGCACGGCGCGATGCGCCAGTTCGCGGAACTGCCCGCGGAACTGCCATACGGATACAAGGTCTAGCGTTCCGGCGGGCTGGCTTATTTCAGCAACTCGGCCAGAGCCGCTAGGACGAGGTCGACGTTGCGAACACTCGCGCTGTGGCCCATGAGGCCGATGCGCAGAGCTTTTCCGGCCATCGGGCCGAGGCCGGCGCCAATTTCGATGCCGTATTCCTCCAGCAGGCGGTGCCGGATGAGTGCCTCGTCTTTCCCTTCGGGCGCGTGAATGCAGTTCAGAGTGTGCAGGGACTTCGACGGAACGTAGCGAAGGCCGAGTTTTTCAAGCCCTGCGCGTAGGCGGAGGTGCAGCACGCGATGACGCTCGATGCGGGCGTCGAGCCCTTCCTCGAGCACGGCGGCGAGGGCTTCGCGCAGGGCGTACGTCATGTTGATGGGCGCGGTGTGGTGATAGACGCGTCCGCCGCCACCGCCGCCGGTGTAGTATTTCCGGAGCATCGAGACATCGAGATACCAGCTCTGGACCTTCGTTTTGCGGGCGTCCATGACTTCCAGCGCCTTCGGGCCGAAGCTCACAGGTGAAAGTCCGGGAGGGCATGACAGGCATTTCTGGGTGCCGCTGTAGATTGCGTCGATACCCCAATCATCCACGCGAAGTTCGTGGCCGCCGAGCGACGTAACCGCATCGACGACGAGCAGCACGCCCTTCTTTTTGCAAAGCTCGCCGACTCCTTCGAGCGATTGAAGCGCGCCGGTGCTGGTTTCCGCGTGGACGATACCGAGGACCTTCGCCTTTGGGTTTGCTTCGAGCGCGCCGGAGATTTGCGTGAGCGTAAAGCTTTCGCCCCACGTCTGCTCCATCGCGTGAACCTTCGCGCCGCAGCGTTCCATGACGTCCTTCATGCGCGTGCCGAAGACACCGTTCACGCCCACGATTGCTTCGTCGCCGGGCTCCAGCAAATTGGTGGCGATGCACTCCATGCCGGCCATTCCGGTGCCGCTGACGGGAAAGGTGAGCGCGTTCTTCGTGCGGAAAATCTGCCGGAGCATCTCGCACGTTTCGTCCATGATGGCGAGATATTGCGGGTCGAGGTGGCCGAGCGTCGGCGCGCTCATTGCGCGGAGCACGCGGTGCGGCACGGAACTCGGGCCGGGGCCCATCAGGATTCGTTCGGCGGGATTGATTTGGGATGCGCTTGTCATGGCCGCAGTGAAATGGAGGCGCGCGGTGAAAGGAAAGGGGAAAGTGATTGAGTGATTGCGCCGCAGGTCGGCATCCGACAATGAATCCAGCGTCGCGGGGAGTTTCCCGCAATCACCACACGAATCTCCATGTCACAAAAAATCATCAACGTAGGAATCATCGGCGGCGGACTTATGGGCCGCGAAATGGCGAGCGCGTTCGCGCGCTGGTGCGCGATTACGGATGTCTCCGTTCGGCCTGTGCTCGCGGCGGTGGCGGATTTGAATCCCGCGACGCTCTCGTGGTTTGAGGGCATCCCATCCTGCACCCAACGCGTGACCGACTACCACGAACTGCTGGCAAATCCGGCGATCGATGTGGTGTACGTCGCGGTGCCGCACAATCTGCACGAGAAGATTTACTGCGACGTGCTCGCGGCTGGGAAAGATCTGTTTGCGGAGAAGCCGTTCGGGATCGATCTCGCGTCGGCGCGCCGGATTCTTGCGGCGGTGAAGTCCAGCGGTCGCTTTGTGCGCTGCAGTTCCGAGATGCCGTTTTTCCCGGGCGGGCAGCGCGCATTTTCGCTCGCCGCGAGCGGAACCATCGGGCGCGTTCTCGAAGTGGTTTCCGGCTTTCACCACAGCAGCGATCTCGATGCGACGAAGCCCGCAAACTGGAAGCGTCTCAGCGCGACCTGCGGCGAGGGCGGCGTGCTCAACGATCTCGGCATGCATGCCTGCCACATCCCGCTGCGCCTCGGATGGAAGCCTTCGCGGGTGTTCGCGCAGCTTCAGCGCGGCTACCCGACGCGGCCCGACGGCAAGGGCGGAAGCGTCGCTTGCGACACTTGGGACAATGCGATGGTCCACGGCTGGACGACGGTCGGCGGTGACGAGGTTCCGCTGCGTCTGGAAATGAAACGACTCGCGCCCGGAGCCACGAATACATGGTATATCGAAGTGCTCGGAACGGACGGCGGCGTTCGTTTTTCCACATCGGAGCCGAAGACGTTGTGGCTGTTTGAACGCGGCAAGGAGCAGTGGTGGAAGCGCACGGACCTTGGATTCAGCACGGCATTCAAGACGGTGACCGGCGGTATCTTCGAGCCGGGATTTGCGGACGTGATTCAGCAAATGTGGGCTGCCTATCTCGCCGAACGGGCGGGCGAACTCGGCGGGCGCTTCGGATGTGCTACGCCGGAGGAGGCCGTTGCGTCGCATGAGATTTTCGCTGCCGCGCTGGAATCGCACCGCACGGGTGCAAGCATCGCGGTTTAAAGCGCGATCACTCGGTAGAAGCGCATTTCGGGCCGCGGTGTGGTTGTGTCGTTCACGCTGACGCTCGCGCCTGTCGCGGTCACGGTCTGGAGCGTCTGCCACGTACCGGTCGCCATGGAATCACGGTATTCGATGCGATACTGGCGTCCGCTGACCGCGGGGAAAGCAATCGCGACCTGCGTGCCGTTCGTGAGCGATGCGGCAAAACGCGAACTTGAGTTGTTCGGATCCGTGCCGAATAGCAGTTCCTGACTGTCGTGCTGGCCGTCTCCGTCCGAATCCGGTCCAAGTCCCGTGAATCCCGGGCTGCCGCCGTTTTCAAATGAAGCGCGCCAGTTTGCGCCGTCGGCGAAATTGCCTGCGGTGTTGATGACTTCGATGCTCGCGCCCGTTCCGATGGCGCTGGTGGGCCACGGTGCGAGGCTGGCGTAGCTGAAGTTGTGGATCTCGTTTCCGTCCGCATCGAGAAGCCGGATTTGCTCGCCGCTGTTACTGAGTCCGCTCGCGGTGCCCCATTCGCCAGCGAGCACCGGCCCAGCGCCATACTTCGCGGTGAAAGCCGCGGCGCTGTTGGTGACGAGCACGAACGCACCGGGATTCAGCGTCACGGACGGGAACACGAACTCATCGAACGGATCGCCGTTTGCGAAGCGGCATCCGGCGAGATTGATGGCGGCGGTGCCGACGTTTTTAAGCTCGATAAATTCGACCGTTGAGGGAGATGCGGGCGCATACATGATCTCCGTGATTCGGAGATTGTTGAGCGGACTGCTGACGTTGGAAACATCGGAGAGCAGCACGTAATCAAACGCCATCCGAAGATTCTCTGCCACAGTAGTGCTGAGGAAAATGCCGCCATTCACCGCGGTGGCCGCAGCTCCGCCGGTGAGCGCGCGGGTGTGGAGGATGCTCCACACATCGTTCACCCGGCGCTCGAACGTGAGCGTGCCGCCCGTGCGGCGAATGCGCAGCGTTGCGTTGAGCGCGCCGAGTGATGGCGGCGGGCTGTTCAGCGTGGAGACCCCGCCGAGCGCAGCAGTGGTGTATTTCACCGCGACCTCGGTTCCATTCTGCGGGCCGAAGATGTAACGGGTGAGCGTGCCGTTTTCGTTGATTTCCACCTGCAGGCCGGCCATGTGGTTTCCAGTGCGCTTGCCGTCGTAGGTAATCTCGGTCTGCAGCGTCCAATTTGCCGTCGCGGGAAGCGGACGCAGCAAGGCGGGATACGTCGGCGCGTTGAATGCAACGGGACGCGATGCGTTGCCGTAGGTCTGCATCAAGATGCGCCCGCTTTGGTCCTCGACGGAGTACCACGAGTTCGGCGAGTCGGAGTCGCGGTTTTCGATGTTCTGCTTGGTCCAGTAAGCGGGCAGAAGGTCCACGCCGAAGCTGTCGAAGTCTTCCGTATTGAAGACCGCGATTTCACGCGAGATCGAGCCAGTGATGTTGTTTGCATCGGTTCCGGTGACAGTGACCGTGTAAATTCCCGGTGTCGTGAAAGTGAAGATTCGCTGTGTCGGTGACCCGGCAGTGGTCGTGAATCCCGTCGCTGGCGAGACACTCCATGCGTGGGAGAGCGGCGTCCCTTCCGGATCAAAGCTGGTGCTCGAATCCAGCGCGACCGGTTCTCCGAGCGCGGCGCTAAGCGACGCGGGATTCGAGACAAGGCGCATCGCCGGCGGTGCGTTGCCGATTTTCCCGTAGGCGTAGGTGATCGTGCTGCCGACCGTGTTTCCAAGGTGATCGAGCATGCGGACGACGAGGTTGTTCGTTCCTTCGCGGAGGAGAATGCCGGCGAGCGTCCAGTTTGTCTGGGTGCTCCACGTCAGCACCGCTTCCGGGTGTCCGTCAATGGTCACGGTTGCCGCGCCGGATGGTGCGGTTCCAGAAATCGTGATGGAGTTCGCCACGGTCGTGCTCTGCGGCGTATTCACGCCGAACGTGGCCGAGTACGCTCCGCCGGTGCCGACCGTTCCGGGGCTGCTCACCTGGGTGTTGATTTCTGTGATGATGCGGCTTTGGCGGTTGGTGAACCATGTCTGGTAATACGTTTTGTTCACGGTGAATGCGGGCGACGAGGCCTCCTCGGCGTCGAGAAATGCGGTGGACCGCGCCGCGTTTGCGCCGGTTGTGAGATCGAGCATCCGCGTGAGGTAGTAATTGAACGTGCGGCGGTTCCACGGCTTCGAGATGTAGGTATCCCAGCCGGGTAGATTGCCGACCACCATCGCCGTCTGTGCTGTGGCTGCGTCGCCAAATGCGAGGTCGCTATCCCAGTGGAGGAACATGAGCCGTCCGTCAGTGGATTTGCGATACATGTAGCCGTTTTTTCCGCGCGTGAGTGTGAGCGAATCCCAGTCGTAAATGTATCCGCGCACGGCTGCCATCATGAGCGTGAGGTCCGGATCGAGCATGCGGTCCACGCGTTCGCGATAGACGGCATCGGTCAGGCCGGATGCGCCGGAGACGTTGCGGAAAAAGTCGATGAGCGCGCTGTAGTCAAACTCCGCCTCGCGCGAGCGCATCATCCATTCGGTGTGGTAGCGAAGCGGATTGTCGGTGCTCTTGTAGCTCCAGTCGGCGTTGCGCTGAGCGCGGCCCCAGTCGTCCTGAAACCACCACTCGTCATCGCTGCGGAAGACCTGGCCTTTGCCTCCTTTCGGGAAGCACCGCGACGGCAGTTCGCCGTCGCAAGGTTCCACGTCCTCGCGGATGGCGAGTCCGTCGCCGTTGATGACGTTGTACACGAACTCGTTTTCATTCACCGGATGTCCGAGGACGTAGAGCCAGTAGCGTGTGAGGCGGTTGTTGTGGTTTCCGGCTTCGGCGTCGTTGTCGTAGGTGCTCTTCTGCCGGCCACGGAATATCCGGTCATTCGGCGTCTTCCATTTGCCACGGCTGAGTTCGGAGCCTCCCGATCGCGTCCAGGGGCTTCCGCTCTTGCGGATCTCGCAGTTGTAGTAAACGTCCGTCTCGTTGTGGATGAATGTGCATTGCGCGTAGTGATTCGAGAGGCGCGGGAATCGGAAGCCGTATTTTGCCGCGGGCGCATCGCCGCCGCCCGTGTTGAAAATATCGCGCTCGTACTGCGGCACCACGAACCGCTGCCGGCGCAGCTGATTGCTCAGTGTGCGGTTGTCCACGATCCACACGGCCGGCTTTGATGCGCCGAGTTTCGGCATGTCCTGAACGGCGGCGCCAGCCGTGGCGCGGACGTAGAATTGCACGATGCGGCCGTTGACCTGATGCGTTGTGACTGTCGCCGTGTAAAGTCCGTCGCCCGCGACCGCGTCGCCGTTGGTGCCATTGTCGAACATCGGCTGGCTCGACCACGGGAAGCCGGTGAGATCATTGTTGATGTCATCCTCGCGGGTGAAGAGCAGCACGGATGTCAGCGGTGCGGCGCTCGCGATGCGGGCGGTAACTTTCACAGCATCCGTCGGCCGTGGCACCGCGGGGCTGTGAATGACGTAGTCCACCTGCGGTGGCGGCGTTGCCGAGAAGCGGGAGTTCTGCGCGCCGGCGGTGCCGAGGTTGTTTGGCATCGGGAGCGCGAAGGAGTTTCCGAAGCTGTGATCCCACGTCTGCACGGTGAGGCGGTTCTTTCCGGACACCCAGCGAGCGTCGAAGGTGAGCGTGTAAGCCGTTCCTGCGTTCATTCCGGTGGTGTCGATCTCCGCGCGGTTCGGGCGGTTGTCGCCGTGGCCGTCGGCGACGAGGCGGAGTTCCGCGCCGTTCATGAAGCTCGCCCAGTGCGTGCCCTGGCAAAGCCATCCGTTTACCGCGGTGCCGTCGGTGGAAATCGTCGCGCCGCCGCCGGGCAGGAGATTCGCGCCGCCGGCCGAGGGGCGGAGGTTGAAATTGCGCAGCGCCACGTGGCTGTCGCCCGCGAGCATGAGGTGGAGTTCCTTGTAATCGGTCACCGCGCCGAGCGTGTTGAGTTGCGACCACGTACCGGTGATCGTGTACGTCTGCCACGCGGTCTTGTTGCTTTCATCGGAGTCGCGCCACGCCGACGGCACGCTGTTGTCGGCATTTGGATTTACAAGTTCCAGCGAGCTGCCGAGACCGGCGGCGAGGTCGGGCCAGTCACCGCCGATTTTGAAATACACGTCGTCGGCGAGATTGCCGTATTGATCGATGAGCCGGATGAGTTCGCCGTTGGTGCTGAGCGAGCCGCTCCACGGTCCTACGACCGTTGCGCCGGGGTAGGTGGCCTGCAAATATGCGGTGTCCAGCCCCACGACGAGATAGCCGCCAGCGGCGATGGATGTACCCGCGGGGAAATCGAAATCCACGCCGCCGCGCAGTTTCCAGCCCGCGAGTGAAACGGAAAATGCGCCCTTGTTGTGGAGCTCGATGAACTGCCCGTTCTGATGATCGCTCGGCGGGTCGGGCATGATTTCGTTGATGACGATGCTGGTCTGAATCGGCGGCGCATTCGCGGCGTCGCGTGTGTCGGTGACCGACGAATGCCACCACGGTTGCTCGGGCGCATATTGCCACGATGGCTTTGAGACGACCGGCGTCGGATACACTGCCTGCATCGAGTCGCGGCCGGGAAACCGCTCGAGCTCTGCGACGCCGAGCACGTTGTTCGATGAGTCGATGAGGTAAAGCGTCACGTCACCGCCGGCATCGGTCGGAAAGACCACGTTCCAGCTCGCATAGCCGTTGCCGGCAATGCTGCCGGTGAGTGCGATTTTGTCCGCGAAGTTCGTGGTGGATGCGAGGAAGAGATCGGCGACGTTGAGCGCGCCGGAGGACGTGTTCTGAAGTTCCACCCAGTCCACGCGGGCCTGTGCATCGAAGTGCGCCTCGCTGAGCCGGAGCGTGAATCCGGCGTCGGATACGCTGCCGTTTGCCGAGCCCGGTGTCGGGAATGCGAAGAGGAACCATGCCGTCGA
>SXWH01000237.1 GCA_005791535.1 Verrucomicrobiaceae bacterium
CTGCTGCACGCGCCACAGCATGCGTCCGTAAATGCTCGTGAGGTCGGTGGGGTTTTCGGCGCTGCGCTGATGCTGGTCGATGCGCGTGCCGCCGACTGCGGCGTTGATGAAAAAGACGGGCACTTTCTGGCTTTCGACGAGACTCTTCGCGAGCTCCATGCCCCACCAGCCGAGCTCCGCCTTTTCGCCCTTCTGCGCTTTCCAAACGGGCAGCACCCAGCCGTTGCCGGTGTTGTCCTTCGGGTTTTGCGAAGGCCGCGCGTAGCTGCGGACCCACTCGTTCGTCTCCGGCGGCGATTTCTCGCCGGTGTCGGTCGCGAGCGCGTTCGACTGGCCGTCGATGATGTAGGCGTCGCCGCAGACGATGTTGCCCACAGTGTTCAGCACGGTGTCTTTGCCGCTGCCGAATTCGACTTTGTATTTGATGAGCCCCGGCTTGAGTTTCACGGAAAGCGCGTAGCTCCTGTCGGCTGCGGGTTTCCCGATTTGCGTGTGGATGAGCTTGTCGTCGGCGTAGAGCCGCAGAAAGACGGAGTCCGCAGCGGTATCGAGCGTGCCGTTGTAGTGCAGCGTGCCCTCGCCCTTGTCGTCGCGCGCATAGAACTGGCCTTCCTCGGGCTTCTCGTCCTTCGCCGGAATGCGGGCGACCCACGCGTCGCTCGCGGGCTCGGTCACTGCGATTTCCACCGACTGCGAAACGGGCGCACCGCCATTGCTCATGGTCGCTGTGACGGTGAGTTTGCCGCTGTTTTGCGCGCGCTTGAGGATGAGTTTTCCGTCTGCGAATTCCTTGATGACCGCGAAAGGCCCGGCGCTCCACTCGGTCTTCACATCGCCTGCCGGCTTCGCGAGCGTCGGCACGACTTCAATCGTCGCGCGCCCGTCCCAAGCCTTCGGCGCGGTCAGCGTGAAAGCCGGGTCGGGAATCGTCTCTTTCACCTCGATGGCGACGTCCTTCGTCTTCACGCTGTCGGGATAAATCGCGCGGCATTGCAGAGTCACAGCCGTGTCGCCCGACACGCGGCCCGCATCGAACGTGTATGAAAAACGATCCACCGCCACCACGCGCTCCGCGCCGGCGCTTTTCAAAACCCAGTAAATCTTCTGCGCGCCGCCCGCCTGCGCAGTAAACGTCGCGCTTTTCGCTTCATCGACAGTCGCCGTCGTGGGCGACACCGCGAATGCGCTGCCCGGCTGCACCACCGGACCGACAAGCGTCTGCAGCGGCTTTTGGTTTTCGAATTGCAGCTTCACCCAATCCGCCGAACGCGTGACTTTGGAAACGCGCACTTCGTCGAGGTCGCCGATGAAATTGTAGTTGTTGTACCAGCCGCCGATATAGAGCCGCGAAGGAGTCTTGATGGCCAGCGGCGCGTCCTTGGTCCTCGCGGAGGCGTTCAACTCGCCATTGATGTAAATTCGTGACTCGCCCTGCTCGTAAGTGTGCGCCACGTGAACCCATTCGTTCAAAGGCAGTCGTCCCTCGCTCGCGACATTCGCGCCGGAGAAATAGCAGTCCATCCGGATATGCGGCGGACTCATCAGTTGCATCACGACTTTTCCCTGTCCGTGCTCATTGCCCCACGCCACCGCCGTGCCGTTCGATTTCTCCGCGCGAATCCACGCTTCCGTGCTGTGCGGAGCGGCACCTACGGGGAAGTTTTCGATCTTCTCGCCACCCAAAACTCCCTGCTTCCCGGCGAGACGCCGCGCGCCGCCGATGACTCCCGCTGTCGCCGTGGTGCCAACGTCCTTCGTCTGCACCGAGCCGGCTTCATCCGCGACGCTGTCGCCCATGTGAATCACCGTGAGGTAGCCGTTCGAGTCGTTGAACACAGCCTTGTCGTTCGATTCGCTCGCGGCATCCGCCTTGCCCCAATGCACCTTGAGTTCCTGCCGTGCATTCCCGGAGATTTTCGGCACGCGCACCCAGACGCTCGCAGTTCCCGCGGCCGCGTCCCATTGCTCGATTTGAAACGCCAGCGGCTTTCCATCCGCCGAAAAGCGAATGTCATCGCCATTGGGCTTCGCCGTTTTGAAATCGAACGAATCCTTGTGCAACCGCACAAGCACCGGAAACTCCTCCACGCTCGCCGAGGCTGGGAGATTTGCGCCATCGGGCGTCGTGTTTAGAAACAGCGAACCGGAGTTTTTCCAACCCGGATACTGCGCGAATGCGGAACCGGAAATTGCGAGAACGGCGAGGAATGAAGGAAGCGGGTTCATGGAGTTGGTTGGATTGTATCGTGTGAAGCGGGGAGTGCATCACAAGGTCCCGTCTGCTGCGAAATATTAGACGTCATCGCAACCCGCGAAATGGGATGAGGCTTGCTGGATGCACGGAAATCGGGAACCTCGCCGATGTATGAAAGCTATCCGGCTCATTCTGTTTCTCGCCATGGTCGTATGCGGTCGCGCAATCGCCGCGCCGAAGCCCAACGTGGTCTTCATTCTCGCTGACGACCTCGGATACTCCGACGCTGGCTGCTACGGCGGCGAGATCGAGAGTCCGAACCTCGACTCGCTGGCGAAGGGCGGACTTCGTTTCACGCAGTTCTACAACACGACGCGATGCTGGCCCACGCGCGGTGCGCTGCTCACCGGATACTACGCCCAGCAGATTCATCGCGATGCGTTGCCTGAAATCTTCGGCGGCGTGCGCGGCGTGAGGCAGAAATGGGCGCCGCTACTCCCCGAACTGCTCAAGCCCGCGGGCTATCGTAGTTACGCCAGCGGGAAATGGCACATCGATGGAAAGACTCTCGATGCAGGCTTCGACCGTGCGCTCATCATGAACAATGGCGGCAACTACTTCACCGCGCGCGGCTCCGTCCGGGATGACGTGCCGGTGAAGCCGCCGGCGGACGAGAGTGGATATTTTCTCACGACGGCAACTGCGGAGCACGCCATCGAATGCCTCAAGGACCACGCTGCGAATCACGCTGGAAAACCGTTCTTCCAGTACATCGCGTTTCACGCCCCGCACTTCCCGCTGCAGGCGCTTCCGGAGGACATCGCGAAGTATCGCGACAAGTATCTCGGCGGTTGGGATGCGATGCGTGCGGCGCGCTATTCGCGGCAAAAGGAAATGGGAATCACGAACACCACGCTTTCGCCGCTCGAGCGCGAAGTGGGTCCGCCTCACGTGCAGGCTGGCGTGCTGGAGAAGCTCGGCCCCGGTGAAATCAACCGTCCGCTTCCGTGGAGTGAACTGAACGACGAGCAGCGCCGCTTTCAGGCCACGAAGATGGCGATTCACGCAGTGATGGTGGATCGCATGGATCGCGAAATAGGCCGCGTGATTGCGCAGCTCAAGGCGATGGGAGCATTTGAAAATACGCTGATTTTCTTTGCCTCCGACAACGGTGCGAGCGCCGAGATGCTGGTCCGCGATGGTGGCCATGATCAGACGGCCGCGCCGGGCAGCGCTGCGACGTATCTTTCCCTCGGTCCGGGATTTTCCAGCGCGTGCAATACACCGCACCGCCGCCACAAGACGTGGGTGCACGAGGGCGGCATTAGCACGCCGTTGATCGCGCATTGGCCGGCCGGGATTTCCGCGAGAAACGAGCTGCGGCACACTCCCGGACATGTGGTCGATTTTGTTCCGACAGTTCTCGAACTCGCCGGAATCGAGAAGCCGCGCGAGATCAATGGCGAGCAGGTTCCTCCCGCGCCGGGGCGTAGTCTGGTTGCTGCGTTTGCGAAGGACGAGACGATTGCCCGCGACAGCCTGTGGTGGCTGCACGAGGGGCATCGGGCGGTTCGCGTGGGCGATTGGAAGCTCGTCGCTCTCAAAGGCGAGCCGTGGGAGTTGTATGACTTGAAGACGGATCGCGCTGAGCAGAACAATCTCGCCGCCCAAATGCCGGAGAAGGTGAAGGAGCTCGAGGCGGCGTGGCAGAAGCAGACCGATGAGTTTACCGCTCTCGCGGCGAAAACCCGCCCGCCCCAGACGGCACCAAAAGCCGGCGCTCCGGAGTAATTCGGAGGTCGGGATTTCTTGGAGAATCTCCTGATTTTCGACCGGAGAACCCGGTCCAGTTCATCTTCGACAAGCATACCGTGAAGGAACACGGCGACATCGACTGGCCGCTGTTCAGCGTGCGGAAAAAATAGCGAGCCACTGCTATGTAGCGCCGGATACGGTTTCGGATTAGCCGCGCCGAATTCGCCGTGTTAGAGCCATGCGAACAAATACCGAAATGAACATCGTAAATATTTCCGATATTCCCGTGGAGCACCGTCGTTCACCCCGCGGAGCATTCGAGTTGCGAAGACAGCACGTATCGCTCGCCCTCGGTGGAGTGAAGGACACCGGACCGTGGAGCGGGGGGCATCCGTTTGATGTGGAGCTTGTCACGCTTGCGCCTGGAAAAATGAATTACCCCCTGCACAGCCACGCGGCCCAGACGGAGCATTACATCATCCTCTCTGGGACGGGAGTCATCAGCGACAGGGAAAGTCCCGGACGTCCGCTGCGGCCTGGCGACCATGTGATTTTTCATCCCGGCGAGGCGCATCAGATCCGGTCCGACGCTGCGGAGCCGCTGGTCTATTACGTCATCTCCGACCACCATCGCGCCGATGTAACGACGTATCCGCGGACCGGGAAGCGGCAGTTGAAGCCCGATTACCGGGTCATTGCGCCGCAGGACGTGGACTATTATCAGGACGAGGAGTAGGAGGCACGTCGATGCGACTCGTCAACCGACTGCAAACGGTGCATTCGTAAACCGTGCAGAACGAATCCAACTCATCGCGAAAGTCCGCCGTCGTGCTTGCGCTTTTCATTGTCGTGACCTTTCTCGCGCCTGCGCTCGGCGTCTGGGCTCCGCCCGGCGAATGGTATGCATCGCTGCGGAAGCCGTCGTGGAATCCGCCATCGTGGGTTTTTGGTCCGGTATGGACCGCGTTGTATCTC
>SXWH01000238.1 GCA_005791535.1 Verrucomicrobiaceae bacterium
ATCGCCGCAAGGTGGTAGCGGACGAAAAATGCGTCGTTCGGCGTGATGACGCCGTCATTGAAAACCGGAAACGGCGTCTCCAACTGCGGCGGACGATGGGTAAGCAGGATGAGCGGGCGTTTTCCCGGAAACTGCACGAGCTTGCGTTCACCGTTCGCAAACGGGAGCTGAACGGTGTCTTCCGCGACTGCGCGGGCACCTGAAAACGCGGCGAGCGTGCCCATCGCAGAACGGGCGAGAAACTGGCGGCGGTCGAGTCCGGGTCGGATGGTCATACGGACATCTACTGCGCGAGCCATCGCACTTGCAACGCCCGAAACCGGAGAAGCGGCGCGCATTTCCGCCGGAAAAAGGGCCGTCCGCCGGCACCAAAGAATCCCGTATTTTCCCTTGCCTGTGCCCTGCCCCGCGCTAGGGTTCGCGCTCCTTTCCACCGTAATAGGCGTGCGCGTGTGCGCATGCCCGGCGGGATGGGATCAACTCGGTAACCGTGGTTTGTAATCTCAAATAATCAAATGATTGAAATGAAAGAACTGCTCGCGAAGTCCATGCGTGACTTCAAAGAGGGCAGCATCGTCAAAGGCACCATCCTCGAAATCCGTCCGCGCGAAGTGCTCGTGGACATCGGATACAAGAGCGAAGGCGCCATCCCATCGAGCGAATTCGACGACCTCGAAAATCTCCAGGTAGGAGATGAAGTCGAAGTGCTGCTCTGCCGTCTGGAGAATGATGACGGCATGGTCGTGCTCTCCAAGGAGCGCGCCGCTGCAAAGCAGAACTGGGAGAAAATCGTCGGCGTGTTCAACGCAGGCGGCCTCATCAAAGGCAAAGTCAAGGGCTCCGTCAAAGGCGGCCTGCTCGTCAACATCGGCGTCGAGGCATTCTGCCCCGGCTCGCAGATTGACATCGTCCCACCCAAGGATCTTACCGGATTCGTCGGCAACACCTACGAGTTCAAAATCGTCAAGCTCATCGACGACCGCCGCAACGTGGTCCTCTCCCGCCGCGAGATCATCGAGGCGGAGCGCAGCGAGAAGCGGGGCGCATTCCTCTCGGCGAAGAAGAAGGGCGACACCGTTAAGGGCATCGTCAAGAACCTCACCGACTTCGGCGCATTCGTCGATCTCGACGGTATGGACGGCCTGCTGCACATCACCGACATGTCGTGGGGCCGCCTCACGCACCCCGGTGAGCTGCTCAAGGTTGGCCAGGAAATCGACGTCGTCATCCTCGACATCAACATGGACAAGGAGCGCATTTCGCTCGGTCTCAAGCAGACCCAGCGCAATCCGTGGGACAAAATCGAAGAGCGCTTTGCAGTCGGCGCGAAGGTCAAGGGCAAGGTCACAAACCTCATGCCTTACGGCGCATTCGTCGAACTCGAAGAGGGCGTCGAAGGCCTCATCCACGTCTCCGAACTCTCGTGGACGAAGCGCATCGCCCGTCCAAGCGACGTGCTCACGATGGGCCAGGAAGTCGAAGCGATCGTTCTCGGCGTCAACAAAGACGAGCAGAAGATCAGCCTCGGCATCCGCCAGCTCGAGACGAATCCTTGGGACGCGATGGAGCACAAGTATCCAATCGGCAAGACCGTCAAAGGCATCGTCCGCAACCTCACCGCATACGGTGCGTTCGTGGAGCTCGAAGAAGGCATCGACGGAATGGTGCACGTGTCCGACATGAGCTGGACACGCAAGATCAACCATCCTTCCGAGCAGGTGAAGAAGGGCGACGAAGTCGAAGCAGTCGTGATCGACATCGACAAGAACGCCCAGCGAATCAGCCTTGGCATGAAGCAGATCGAAGAGGATCCGTGGAAGGCCATCGAGACGCGCTACAAGATCGGCGACAAGGTCAAAGGCAAGGTCACCAAGCTCGCCACCTTCGGCGCGTTTGTGGAACTCGACGGCGACATCGACGGCCTCGTGCACATCTCCCAGCTCCGCGAAGACCGCGTTGAGAAGGTCAAGGACGTGCTCAAAGTCGGCGACGAAATCGAAGCCCGCGTCATCAAAGTCGACAAGGGTGAGCGCCGCATCGGCCTCTCGATCAAGGCAGCGAACTACAGCGAAGAAGACATGCGCAAGGAAGCCGCAGCCTTCGACACTGCAATCAAGCCCGGCGAAGACCTCGTCGGCCTCGATCAAGCGTTCGCCTCTGCGTTCGAGGACTACCGTCCCGGCCAGAAGTAAGGTCACTTTCGCCTAGCGCGAAAACCAATCACAGCCGCGGGCATCTCGGAAACGGGGTGCCCGCGGTTTTTTGTTTGTCAGCGAGGCGGGGATTCCAGTGTTGCTCGGGCGGGCGGCGCCGCCGCATTAAACGGCGCGCACCGAGCTATCGGAGAATCTGCAACTTCGGCATCGCCATCCGCGACGACCGCACCTCCGCATCGCTCACTCCTGTGCACTGGAACAAGTTAAACTGCGTCGGCTGAAGGGCGTCGACGACTTTGAGCACCGCGGGCTGGAAAATACGCGCCGACATCCTACTCACGCCGCAACCCCGCTTTCGCAATTGCCGCATCCACTTTCACCGCATCCACGCCACCCTTGGTCATGACGGACGTGAACTGCGTGAAGTCGCCAGTCAGCACACACAGCGCGTATGCTCGCGTCTCCACGGTTGGAGAGTTCAGCGCATCGCGGAAAAGCGGATGCACGCAGTCGGACAATTGATCCTGCAAAAGCGAGGCGTATGCGTCTTTGATTTCCCAAGGCAGACCCGCGTGCCATTGCTTGACGATTTCGCCGACTATCTCGTCGCTCAGTTCATCCCGCAGACACTCCAGCTTCTCAAAATTACACGCCGCAATCGCGTCGAGAATCCCGGGCATCAACTCGGCTGCCGGTTTTCCTCGACGCGTGGGCTTTGGCATTGCCTGCGTCTGCAATGGTGGCGTCGGTGCGGGTCTGCGGGCGAGGATTTCGTGCGGCGTGAACTTTCTCCCGCGCAGCTTTTCCTCGGCGGCGAGCGGCACCAGCCACTCGCATCCACAAGCCCTCACATGCGCAAGATATCGCTCCACAATTTCCTGAAGCGTTGTCTGCGTCCCGATATCCGGGGCTGCCCCCGAGCGCTCGCCAAGCGAAAGCGGACCCTCCGGAAAATCGAGATGCAAATGGACATCAAGGACGGTCCTTCGTTGAGCGTCATCCGGTGGATGTCCAAAGCCGAGTGCGATTGCGGGTGCGTGCATGGAGCGGAGATAACAACGTCACGGTCGCACGCACCACATCAAACCCGAAGTTGAGCACCCCGTCCGCGCGGCGAATGGTCCCGGGGATTGGATGGGATTGGTTCGTTGAGGTGATTTGTGCTTCGATGTCGCCGGTCCGTTCACTTCGTTCGATCTTCCAATTGCCCACCTTTCACCGCTCGATTCGAGGTCGCCTACGTTGACCTTCTCGAGCATGCGGTGGTGCGTGTCGGCGGCGCGACTTTCCCGGCTGGTTCGTTTTTGTGAAACCCTGGCCTGGCACCTGACTCCACATTTTCAACACCCGATGCTCGCGGGGACCTCAAGGTCGGAGGTTTTGGGCCTTTTAGCTTCACGGAAGCCAAATGGTCACAACGCTGAAGCCCGCCCGGTCCACCGGGTGGGGCATCATTTATTGTGACAGCAGTATATCGCTCCATTCCGCTGGAGAACGCAGCCTTCGACACTGCAATCAAGCCCGGCGAAGACCTCGTCGGCCTCGATCAAGCGTTCGCCTCTGCGTTCGAGGACTACCGTCCCAGCCAGAAGTAAGGTCGCTTTCACCTAAACGCGAAAACCAATCACAGCCGCGGGCATCCTGGAAACGGGGTGCCCGCGGTTTTTTGTTTGGTGGATGCTGCACCACACCGTCGCCCGCAGCGAAACGCCTCAGTTTGCGCGACGGCGGCGGAATCCCGCCATTGCGGCAAGTCCACCAAGCAGCAGAACTGCGCTGCCGGGCTCGGGGATGACCTGGAGCGTCACTGCGCTGGTCGCGTTATCCACACCATCGTAGCTGATTCGGTATTGATTCAACCCGAGGACAAAATCCGTGTCATCGGCATAACCGGTGAAAGTTCCGCCGTCCCACGTGCCGCTGTAGTCGATGAACGTGAACACCTGTCCGAACGGGAGCGGCGTGGCGGAAACGTTGAAGTCCGAAATATTGAGGCTCGCGCTGCCGAGCAGATTCAAATTGCCGGATACATTCACGAGGTCGGTTGTGATGGCCGTGGTATTGATCTCGAGTTCGAAGGTGCCGCCGTTGAACGAAAGCGCGCCGGTATTGAGCGTTCCGATGCTGCTGCCGGGGGCGATTGTGCCGCCTGTGTTGATCAGCGTTGTCCCTGCATTGCCGGTGCCACCAAGCAAGCCGCCGCTGTTCACGGTCGTCCCGCTCGTGATGGCTCCGTTCACGAACAACGTGCCGGCATTTACCGTCACGCTGCCGCCGACGCTGCCGTCCACCTGCAACGTTCCAGCGCTTACCGTCGCGCTGCCGGTAATGCTGCCGCCGATTACCAACGTGCCCGCATTGACGGTGGTTGTGCCCGTGTAGGTATTGATTCCGCCGAGCACCCATGTGCCGCCGCCGGTCTTGGCGACGCTCAGGACACCCGCGCCCGCGGCCGAGGAATCCTGCAAATTTCCGCCAATCGTGTTCGCGCCGATGTTCGCGCCCGTGAGGGTCAGTGTCCGCGCAGTCGGACTACCGAAGGTCAGCGGCGCATTGGTGCCGGCGATCGTTGGCTGTGCGCTGATGGTTACCGAGGTGGCACTGGCAATCGCCACGATGACCGTCCCCGCAGGAATTCCATTACCAATGACACGCATCCCCGGCGCTAGATTCGCCGTGCTGCTGATCGCCGTGATAATGTTGGCGTTTGATACCGCCCAGGTTCCGGTAAGCCCCGTGACATCCGGCGAAATAGCACCGCCCGCCGGCGCGCTAAATACGATCGGACCCGTGCCCGATGCATCGAGCGTGGTGGATCCGGTGATGACGAAGTTGCGGTCCGTCGAACCCGCGCCGCCGCCTGCCGAAGCGATCGGCGCATAGCGCAGCGTTCCGCCCGAGAGCACCAGGCCCGCCGGACTGAGCGATTGACCGATACTGCTCGGCGAACCGGCATTGGCGATGCTATTGATGTTCAAAATTCCCGCAGCAACCCGTGCGGAACCGGCAAACGAATTCAACCCCGGCAGATTCCAAGTCCCGCTGCCATCCTTCGTGACGGACACGGTGGCGCTTCCCTGCGTAATCACGCCTGCAAAGGTGTTCACGCCGGTTCCCGTGCCGCCGAGTGTCAGCGCCTTGAAGCCCGTACCAGTGACCAGCAAATCCGTGTTAATCGTGAAGGCCTGCGCGCTGTTGTTGTTGATTTGCTGCATGATCTGGGTCGTTCCCAGTTCGAATTGCCGGCCGTTCAAGGTCAAAGGTGCCACCGCCGCGGCACTGTAGTTAAAATTGTGAGAGCTGATGATGCCCTGATTTCCCGCATTGGCCGCCGCTCCAAGGACGATGTTCCCCTCGCCTATGGTCGCGGTGTCCGCGAGGCTGGCCACCGTGAGATGCGCGCTCTGCCTGAACTGCGTATGCAAGAACCGGATCGGTCCGGTGAAATCATTTGCGAGCGAAGTGAGATTCACCGTGATCGAACCCTGCCCTCCCTGCGCGAGGCCGATGCCGCCGGTGCCCGTCACTTTGCCCGAGATGGTGAAGCTGCTGTTGTTGTTCAGGAGCGTCATCAGGCTGTTGTTATTCAGCGTAATCTGGCCGCTCGTGGAGGAGCCGCCAAATGTGTGCAGTGTCGTGCTGGCATTGACGGTGATCGGATTGTTGTTGATGGCCGTGAGCGTATTGAAAGCCATGTTGCCCTCGTTGATCACGATGCCGCCGGAGAACGTGTTGTTTGGTCCGGAGAGCACCATATTGCCCGGGCCATTCTTCACCAACGTCACCGGGTTTCCCGCATTATCTACGATGTCCGAAGAGATGGTATTCACCAGACCGAGGTTCGTTCCTGTGACACCGATCGTGATGTTCTGCGCGGTGATGTTGTAAACGTGGAGCAGAAGGTCATACGAACCACTGGCATTCCCGGCGGTGATGCTGCCTCCGGCTATCCTCGGTCCTTGCGCGACGCTGTTTCCCGTGAAAAGCAAACCGCCGTTTTCGAGGGTCAAGGTGTTCCCTGTGCCGACTGTGAGCGTCTGGGCAGTCGCGGGATTTTCGAATTTCAGGCTGTTCGTCGTCACGCTTCCCGAGAGCGTCGCGCTCGCCGATACGCGGGAATTATTCGAATCCACTCCACCACCCGTGGCGAGCGCGGTGTAGCCGGCATACGCGGCGAGCACATAGTTCGGACCCACTCCCGTATTCGTGGCCCAATCGAATCCCGTGCCGGCCGTGCCATTCGCAAACACCACCCGTCCGCCGTACACGCCGGTCGCGTCCTTGTCGGTCGTCGTGGTGATTTCCAAAGTGCCCGCGCCGGAGCTCAGCGCACGCCCCACGCGCAGACTCCCACCGCTCGCCGTGGAAGTAAGCGCACCGAGGTTCAGCGTCGTCGTCGTATCGCCATTCGGGTTCGCCAGAATGCTCCCGCCGCCGGAATTCACGGTGACACCTCCAAATGTCTGCGTCGTCGTACTCCCGGAGCCCTTGCCGCGAAGGACAAGGTTTCCGCCGCCGAAGCTCAGCGCATTGGTCGCCGCTATCAGGTCCGTCGGCGTAGCCATGTTCGCGAAGTCCAGCACCAGCGACCCGCCGTTGACTCTCACACCTCCGGTGAAAGTATTCGCCACGGTGCTGCTCAGCGTGAGCGAGCCCAAGCCGGACTTCGTCAACCCCGCGCTGCCGCCGAGAACCGTATCCGTATTCGCTCCGATGGTGGCCGTCGCGCCGTTATTGACGACCACGCTCCCCGTTCCGCCCAAGGTAACCACGCCACCACTTCCGCTGATCGTGACCAAGCCTTCCTGAAAGTTCAGACTGCCCGCGTTCTGCGCATCAGCCAGAGCGATCGTGTATGCACCAGTCGCACCGACGCCTGCGGAAAAGAACAGATCATCCGAGCTCAGCGTCGTGTAAGCCGACGTCGCAAGAATGCCGTTGGGATTGGCGCTCCAGGTTGTTCCGCCGGAACTCCACGCGCCAACCGGAGAAGCACCGCCAGCCCCCGCGATGGCACCATCGATGTCCCAAAAGTAGTTTACCGCATGCGCGGTCTGCATGGCCGTCAAAGCCGCGACGGGCCCGGCGAGAATGAGAATTGAACGGGGGGACATGCTGGCGCGCTTCCTAATGGTGCTCATAATTGGATCGGCAGTTTTCTGCAGGCTAACAACCGAATCGCCGACATCCGAATCCATTTCTATAAAGAACCTGCCCAATAAAGGGACAGGATGTTGAACGCACCCTCAGTTCGTGATCGTCTCGTTCAAATTCAGCAGCACATTTCCGCGCGCGGTCCAGGCGGCGAGTTCGCTTTCGTTGATGCCTTCGGGCTTGGGGAGGTCGCCGATTTTTACCAGCGCGGCGGCGGCGGTTTTGTCCTGGTTGTACGTGAGCAGTTGGGCGTCGAGCGTCTTGGCGAGGATGGCGGTTTCCTTTTCCGTCGGGATGCGGCCAAGCGCGGTGCGCCAGGCGAAGCGGAGTTTGGCGGCGTTGTCGGGGCCGCCTTCTTTCATGATTCGCTGGGCGAAACCGCGCGCGGCTTCCACGAAGACGGGATCGTTCATCAGGACGAGCGATTGAAGCGGCGTGCTCGTTTTGGCGCGCTGGGCGTTGCAGAATTCGCGGGTCGGGGCGTCGAGCGTGATGAAGGACGGATAGACCGTCGAGCGGCGCCAATAGACGTAGAGGCCGCGGCGGTAAAGGTCGGCGCCTTTCGACTTGTCGTAGTTGTAGCCGCCCATTTCGTTGATCTCCCAAGTGCCGGGCGGTTGCTCGGGTTTGATACTTTTGCCGCCGAGTTTCGGGTTGAGAATTCCGGCGATGGAGAGCGCGTTGTCGCGGATGATCTCCGCATCGAGTCGCTGGCGCGGACCGCGGGCGAGCAGGCGGTTCTCGCTGTCGCGGGCGAGCAGTTCCGGAGCGACGCGGGCGGACTGCCGGTAGGTCGCGCTCATCACCATCTGCTTGATCACGCGCTTCGTGTTCCAGTCGGTCATGAAATCGCCCGCGAGCCAGTCGAGCAGCTCGGGATGGCTCGGCCATTCGCCCTGCGAGCCGAAGTCATTGACCGTCTTCACGATTCCCGTGCCGAAAAGCATCGACCACCAGCGGTTCACCGTCACACGGGCGGTCAGCGGCTGCTCTTTCGAGACGAGCCATTTTGCAAAGTCGAGCCGGTTGAGCGGCTTGCCGTCGGCGCGCGGCGGGATTTGCGGGAGGAACTCCGGCACGCCCGGCGCGACCTTCTCGCCGTTCTGGTCGTATGCGCCGCGCACTTTCATGAACGTGTCGCGCGGCTTTTCCATCTCGGCCATCACCATCGTGTTCGGGATTGCCTTGTCGATGTCCGCGCGCGCCTTTTTCAAATCGGCCACCTTCTTCTGCGCCTCCGCGTATTCCGGTGCCTGCGTCTCGCGGAAGAGCTTTTGCAATTGCGCCTTCTGCTCCGGAGTCCGCTTGTCCGCAGGGATTGCCGCGATGGCCATCGTCGCGCCCGCGCCCAGCGAGGCCACTTCTCCCGCTGCGAGCGTGCGGCCATACACGCGGAAATCATCCACGCGCCCCGTGAACAGCGTGCCCGCTGCGCCGCGGCGTCCGATGCTGAAAGGCTCCGGCGTTTTGATCGTCTCGGTGAGCGTGTCGATGACCACCGCCGTCTTTTCGAGCTGCCCGTTCACATACATCTTCACGCCCGCGCCCTTGCCCGAGCCGTCGTAGGTCACCGTGAGATGAAGGAACGTATCCGCCGGCAAATCGCGCTGGCCCTGCACGTGAATCGTGTTCGACGGCCATTTGCTGATGAGATGAAAGCTGGGCTTCGTGCCGTGAAACTCCACATCCCAGCCGCGCACATTCCCGCCCGCCTCCATCTTGCCAAAAGGCGAGCCGCCGCCGGGCTTCAAGCGCAGCCATGCCGACACCGAAAACGCCTGATCCTTCTCAAAGCCGAACTTGTCGCCGTATTCGATCCACCCGTTCTTCTCCACGCGGAAACTATTCCCCACCGAGCCCTCCACAAACGTCCCCGTGCCCTTCAGCGTGCCCTCCACTTTCTTTCCGTCGTCGCTCGCGCCGTTGCCGTCGGCATCCAGCGGGATTTTCACCACCGGGCCTTTGGGCTCCACCGCTTCACCGCTGGCCACGCGCGCCTTCTCCCACTCCGCCTGATTGCCATCGAGCGACTTCCCGATCTCCTGCGCGGCCTTGTCTGCGGCGGCGATTTCGCCATCGAGCCGCTTCTGCTCGGCGACTTGCTCCGCGCTCGGCACTTGCAGAAAAGGCTTCGGATTCCGGTCGCGCACGCCGTCCTTTCCGTTCTCCGGCACGTTGTGGAAGAACGCATACACCTTGTAGAAATCCTTCTGCGTGATCGGGTCGTATTTGTGGTCGTGACACTGCGCGCACGCCACCGTCATCCCCATCCACGTCACGCCCGTCGTCGCCACACGGTCCACCACGTAGAGATTCAAATACTCCGCCTCGATGAGACCGCCCTCGTCGCTCGTCATCACGTTGCGATGAAAGCCCGACGCCACCTGCTGGTCGATCGTCGCATTCGGCAGCATGTCGCCCGCGAGCTGTTCGATGGTGAACTGGTCGAACGGCATCCCCGCATTGAACGCCTTGATCACCCACTCGCGCCACAGCCACATGTCCCGCAGCGAATCATTATGATACCCGCTCGTGTCGCCATAGCGCGCCAGGTCCAGCCACGGGATCGCCAGCCGCTCGCCAAAATGCGGCGACGCCAGCAGCCTGTCCACCGCCGCCGAGTACGCAGCCTCGCGGTCCGGTGCGGCGAGAAACGCATCCACCTCCGCCACGCTCGGCGGCAGCCCCGTCAAATCCAGCGACACCCGCCGCAGCAACCGCGCCGGCTCCTCCTCCGGCGAAGGCTTCAGCCCTTCCCTCGCCAGACGCGACTGCACAAACGCATCCACCGCATTCTTCGCCCCCGCCACCTGCGGCACCGCCACCGGCTTCACCGGCTCAAACGCCCAATGCCCCGTCCACTTCGCCCCCTCGGCCACCCAGCGTTTCAGCAGCTCCTTCTGCTCCGGCTTCAGCCGTTTCAGCTCCTTCGGCGGCGGCATCACATCGTCCTTGTCGTCCGTGAAAATGCGCTTCACCAACTCGCTCTTCGCCACATCCCCCGGCACCACCGCGCTCGCCCCCGACTCCGCCTTGCCAAAAGCCGACTCCTTCAAATCCAGCCGCAACTCCCCCTTGCGCTTCCCCGAGTCCGGCCCATGACATGTAAAACAAGTCTCCGAAAGAATCGGCCGGATATCGCGCGCAAAATCAATCTCCCCCGCGACCGTCGCAAAAGGCAGCGCAAGCAGCGGGAAAATGGAAAGGCTCTTCGTCATGGTGGAAATCACGCTAGCACAGAGGCCGCGCGCGCGGGGATTATTAGAGGGGAAGTGGGGCAGGTGCGCTCAACGAAAGAAGAATGGTGAGACCGGGGATTTCGGTCACGGATGTCAGCAGGGAGGATTATGACGTGATAGGGAGAGCCTGGAGTTTCCGTTCTGATTCCACATACATCTGATCCAGCGTTTTTTCGATGAGGGTGATAACAGCTTCGCGACTTGGGAACACATCAACAGTATTTTGGGCAATGATATGGTATGGCTTACCGCCGAATGAATGGATATGGAGCTTTGCGTCTTTGATGTTTAAATCGGAGTGCGCGAGCACTTGGTCGCGAAGAGCAAGTATTTGTTGGTGGAGTTCAAGTAGTTCCTGCGTTAGCTGCGGTGCTGGCAGTTTACGCCTTCCGTGCGCGCCTTTGGATACAGTGTACGGTATTGCATATTGAATGAGAGCGAAGCGGAAGGCTGCCCCGTGAATGGCAGACGGCTGCTCAACTGACCCGAGGGCTTGAAGAATGCTCCATGCACGGTTGAGGCTCTCGATGCATTCGACGTAGTGAACAAAGTCTTCTTCAGTTTGATTCATGGCTAAAAGATTACCCCGGCTTCCTCGCAAAGGATGACGGACCGGTTGACAAAAGTTTCGGGCATATTGGTTGAGGTGTTTTCCCAAAGCCCCAAAAATCCCTCCTCGTCTTTGAAGTCGAGTGCAAAGCCGCCGGTGCCGCGGAGGGCTGAAAGCCCGGCAATGTTATAGCCCAGGGTCGCGTCGGGCATTTGTATTGTCCCGGAGGGACTGCGAGAAATTAGCCGGTGGTGGAGCGACGAAGAAGCGGGAACCACCGGATCAGCAGATGGAATGGAATGCGCCCCGGAGGGTGCGCGAGAACCGCCCGCTTGCCGCCCGGTTCTTTCGCCCCTGCCGGGGCGTGTGCGCATTGGGGCCAGTGTCCGGTGGTTCTCGCTCCTTCGTCGCTCCACCACCGGCTACCATCGGGCAGTCCCTCCGGGACACATGTTTTGCGCCCACGCGCAAAACCCACCCGTTGCTCCAGCCCGAGCAGTCCGAGCACGACCAGCCATCGGATGATGTTCCATTTGCGGCGCAGCGGTGGGTCGGTGGGCATGGGGTGTGATGTTTACGGGCGGTAGATTTTCGCCTTCGGCAGCGCCGCCTTCAGCTCCGCGACGCTCTCCGGCGTCAGCCCTGTGCAGCCGGTGAGATAGACCTCTCGCAGAGCGGAGAGGTTTTTGAGCGCGTCCACGTTCGTCAGCCCCGTGCAACCGACGAGCGAGACAGTTTCCAGAGCGGAGAGGTTTCTTAGCCCGTCCACATTCGTGAGCGCTGTGCAACGTATCAGACCTAAAGTAATGAGCGCGGAATCTGGGGGCAGGGTTTCCAATGTCGTGAGGCTCTTGCAGTCGGAAAGAAAGACAACGGGCAGGCTCTTGCATCCGCGCAGGTTTGTCAGTGCCGCACATTCGTGGAGCGAGGCTTCTTGGAGATGGGGGAGACGTTCGAGCGCGGAGAGATCGCGAAGCCCGGCGGAGTTCTCGATTTGCAGTTGTTCGGGGTTCAGTTCGCGGACGACGGCAATGTGCTGTTCAAACATTTCGCCAGTTTGGATAAACAACCATTTCTCGCCATTCCGCCACGTCTCTTTCTTGAACACCGCCTTCCAGTCCTTCCGAACCGTTTCGACCGGATCTGTGTATAACAAAGTCCACCCCAGCGTCTTTGCCTCCGCGAGCGCGGAGCGAAACGCGTAAACCCGCCACCCGCTCCACCCCAGCCCGAGCAGTCCGAGCACGACCAGCCATCGCGTGATGTTCCATTTGCGGCGCAGCGGTGGGTCGGCGGGCATGGGGTGTTATGGAGCAGAGATTTGCGCATTGGGAAGCGCCGCCTTCAGCGCCACGACGCTCTCCTTCGTCAGCCCCGTGCAGCCGTTGAGCCAGACCTTTTGCAGAGCGGAGAGATTCTTGAGTGCGTCCACATTCGTCAGCCCCGTGCAGCCGTCGAGCCAAACCTCTTGCAGACCCGAGAGGTTCTTGAGCCAGTCCACATTCGTCAGCCCCGTGCAGCCGGTGAGAATGACATCTTGCAGAGCGGAGAGGTTCTTGAGGGCGTCCACATTCGTCAACCCCGTGCAGCGGATTAGCCCGAGCCCTTGCAGAGCGGAGAGGTTCTTGAGGGCATCCACATTGGTCAACCCCGTGCAGCCGGTGAGAAAGAGATTTTGCAGAGCGGAGAGGCTCTTGAGGGCGTCCACATTCGTCAGCCCCGTGCAGCCGATGAGATCGACCCTTCGCAGAGCGGGGAGGTTCTTGATTGCGTCCATATTCGTCAGCCCCGTGCAGTCGTAGAGATAGATTCCTTGCAGTCGGGTGAGTGGGCTGAGCGCGGAGAGGTCGCGCAAGGTGGCGGCGTTGTCTATCCGGAGCCCCCTCGGATTCAGCCGACGGACGATGGCGGGGTGCTGCTCAAACGCTTCGCTCGTCGGGATGTCCACGAATGTCACGCCATCCAGCCAGGTCTCTTTCCTGAACGCCGTCTTCCAGTTCGCCCGAATCGTTTCGACCGGGTCGGTGTGCTCCACCGTCCACCCCAGCGCCTCTGCCTGCTTGAGCGCGGAGCGAAACGCGTAAACCCGCCACCCGCTCCACCCCAGCCCGAGCAGTGCGAGCACGACCAGCCATCGCGTGATGTTCCATTTGCGGCGCAGCGGTGGGTCGGTGGGCATGACAGGTTGTGGTGGCTTGCGGATGCCGAAGGAACGGCGTCCAGCGTGTTAAGTCGAGCGCACGTGACAATCAGTCCATTGCATGGTCGCGTCAAACCGGAAGCAAAAACCTACCGGGTCACTCCACCTTCGCAAACCGCTCCCCATCGAAGCGAAACTTCTGCGAGGCCTTCCGGTGCTCATCACTGACCAAAACGCTTCCGTCTGCATTCAGTTCGATATTGCCGTGGGGCGGGACCGGAAACGGAAACACCGCCGGGGTTAAGTCCTGCCATCCGTCGTCCGTTCGGCGAAGGATTTCGATAGTGAATCCGATCTGGTGGTCCCCATCCGCGAAACGCTCATGCCGCTGGGTTCCCGACACGACGGCAACCGTGCACGGATCGAGTCGCAACGCCTGAATGTCCGCCTGCGCGCCAGACCCTTCGATGCTCACGAAATCATCCGGCATGCCTTTCGGAAACTGTTCGGCGATGAACCCGGCCCGGTGCCCGGGATTTATCTCCCAATAATCATTCGACAGCGCAGGCAGCATCTCCGCCATGCGATACTTGCCGGTCGCCGCAGGAAGAGGCGCACCCGAACGAGCCAAACCCGCGCACCCGCCGCACAAAGCCGGGACGAGCACGAGGATGACGACGAAGCGCAGAATGGCCGCGGCCTTTGCACGCAGCGGAGTGAGGAATCGATTTGCAAAAAGTGCGGTCATGGCGGTGTTCGAGGATTACGCACGCCGAGGGAATCCCTCCGCGTCCTGCCTGT
This sequence comes from Verrucomicrobiaceae bacterium, assembly GCA_005791535.1. Classification (GTDB taxonomy): domain Bacteria; phylum Verrucomicrobiota; class Verrucomicrobiia; order Chthoniobacterales; family Chthoniobacteraceae; genus SXWH01. The sequence goes on from SXWH01000238.1 coordinate 14,041, forward strand.
CGAGCGGAACAGTCGTTTGCAATCCGGCCCCGCCCATCGCGCGCTCCGCCCGCTTTTGCAGCTCCGCGGCGGTCGCCACAATGAAGCGACGGACTCTTCATCGTTCACCAGCTCCGGTGCCAGCGGAACCACGGACCGGACAGGTGGGAGTAGGTGTCTTCGCCGATTACGGGCGGGTCGGATTTCGGCGAGCGCACGATGCCGGCTTCGTCGAGCATGCCATCCTCGCAGGTGATGAGGCGGACGACTCCGTCGTCGAGCCGCTCCACTTCGCGAATGCGAAACAGACCGACCCACCGCGCAGGTGCATCGCGCCGCTGCGTGGAAACGCGTCCTGCGACCACGTCTGCCGCGAAGGATTCCAATGCGCTCATCGAAAGCTGGAGGCGGAGATGCAGCAATACTCCGGAGAGCCCAATCGCCGCCGTCACCGAAAGCACGACCGGTTCGACGGCCCAGTAGCGCCACATCTGCCGCGCCGTGACAACGGGAACCGAGCCCTTCCGCTGCCGCCACAGCACAATGCCAAGCCGTACGCTCCAAACAAACGCCCACACCGCCCCGCCGATAAAGAGACCGAAGAACACGCTGAGCCCGAAACCCGCATCGCTGAACGCGACGAGGATGAACACACACCAGACAACCAGCGCGATGCGAACGACGAGCGGGAGTTTGCCTGGCGGACGGTCCATCAGGGAATCAATGAAACCACCGCACGCATCAAACGCCGGAAGCCGGAGGCAGGGGTAAGCAGACGCGATCGCTCGGAAGAAGCCCGGCTCACTGCTGCATCTTCTCGATAATGTCGACCAGCGGCATGAACAACGCAGACGAGACGACGATGCACGTGGGAACGAGGAGCAGGAAAAGCCCTCCAAGCACATAGAGCGACCGCGTGACATTCCGGACGAACAGCAGCGCGATGCCGATCAGTGGTATGGCCACGCTGAGCGCGATGAGAGCCGGCTCGGACGCAATCACGCCGCGCGTAATCGTGGGAAGCTGCGCGCCCTCGCCCAGCATGTCCCCAAAAATCATCCGGAACTTTGAAATACCGAGACTCAATCGGACCGCAGGATAGGACGCAGCGATGAGAACAAGCACCAACGCGAACCGAACCGCCTTGATCGCTTTATGAAGCTCCGCGGACTGGGCGCTTTGATTCTGTTCAGTCACGAATCAATCCTCCGCCGTCGCCAGCTTTGCCAGCATGCTGAGGTCTTCGAGCGTGCTGGTGTCGCCGGTGATGACTTCGCCGGCGGCGATTTGCTTGAGCAGGCGGCGCATGATTTTTCCGCTGCGCGTCTTCGGGAGCGCGGCGGTGAAGCGGATTTCGTCGGGCGTGGCGACGGGGCCGATGACTTTGCGGACGTGCTTTTTCAGCTCGTCGGCGAGGGCTTTGGATGACGTGACGCTCTCCTTCACCGTGACGAAGCAGACGACGGCCTGACCCTTGAGTTCATCGGGCTTACCGACGACTGCGGCTTCGGCGACTGCGGGGTGCGAGACGAGCGCGCTCTCCACTTCGGCGGTGCCGAGGCGGTGACCG
>SXWH01000239.1 GCA_005791535.1 Verrucomicrobiaceae bacterium
ACCCGCAGGCGAGGGGTTCATTAGTCTCCGTACGAAGCTCCCCGCCGATGCTCAGCCTTGACTGGACGGCTTTCCCCGCTAAATCCCGCTCCCTGCAATGAATTACGGTTCCAGAGTCATAGCCATTTTTTCGCTCGCGATTTCGATGCTCGCCGGGTGCGCGACCGACCCGCGCCTGAGCACCGACACGGTGTATCTCGGCGGCAAGCGCGTTCCCGCGCGTCCGAATGAGGACAAGCGGATGAACTTCGACAATGTCTCCTACTGGGATGGCGACGCAGCAAGCGGGTCGCCGAGAATTCGCATCAGCCGGAGTGAACAGAAGGCCTTCTTTTACAAGGGCGACCAGCTTGTTGGAGTGTCGTCGATATCGACGGGGCGTGAGGGATTCGACACGCCTGCTGGCAGCTACAAGATCCAGCAAAAGAACAAGGATCACGTTTCCAGCAAATACGGCGATTACGTGGACGCCGCAGGGAATATCGTGATGAAGGACATCGACCGCACGAAGGACAAAATGCCGCCCGGTGCACGCTACGATGGCGCGAAAATGCCCTTCTTCATGCGTGTGAACGGCGGCGTCGGGATGCACGAGGGCTTCCTTCCCGGATACCCGGCCTCGCACGGGTGCATCCGCATGCCCGGCTTCATGGCCGCGACATTTTTCAACAACGTCGAGGTCGGCACGCCCGTCACCATCGAATGATCGCGGTTTACGTTGAACTGCTGCGGAGCATCCGATTTCTGTCGTCGCTTTCCGATGAAGACCTCTCGGCGTTTGCCGCGCTGCTGAAGGCAAAGGAGCACAAGTCCGGCGACCGTATCCTGGAGGAAGGCTCTGCGCCGGATTCTTTCTGCATCGTCTGCGATGGAGTCGTGCATGTCCGTCGCCGCGCGAATTCCCGCGAGATGCTCATGGGGAGAATCGGAGCCGGTGGCTTCTTCGGTGAGATCAATCTGTTCGACCCCGGCGTTGCCACGGCGACCATCGTAGCGATGAAAACCGTGCAGCTTGCGGTAATCAGCTACGCCGACTTCCGCCAGTTCATGGAAGAGCGTCCGCGTGCCGGCTATCAAATCGCCAGCGGTCTCATGCGTGAACTCGCCCAACGGCTTCGCGCGACGAACAACCGGTTGGTGAATGCCGTGTTCTGGTCGTCAGACAAATCCGACGAACCCGCCTAGCGCTCAGGCCGCGCCTTCCTCACTTCGCCTTCGGTTTCACGACCACGGCGAACTTCTCATAACTCACGGAAAGGTTCGCCAGTTCGGTCACGTACCGCAGCGCCTCGCTTGCAGCGATATTGTTTAGCGAAAGCGTGATGCGCGCTCCCTTTTGCTCATCCGTGAGTTGCTGCACGATGTTCACCTTGTCCGCGTTCGGATTTGCGGCGGCGACCTTCTTGCCGAGGAACTCCAGCGCTTCACCCACCGTGGCATCGCGGAAGTCGATCCGGTCGATGACCGTCTTTTCCATGCGCGTCCGAAGTCCTGCGGTTTCATCCACGCCCTGCTTCTTTTCCTCCGCTGCAATCATGCGCAGGTAATTTGCCGCGATGCGGTTGTTCGGTTCCGCCTTCTGGATGATCGTAAACTTTTCCTTCGCCGCCGCGCGATCGCCGCGGATGTAGTCGCGCTGGGCTTCGGTGAGGAGCGTTTGCACGTCCTGCGCGGACGCTGCAATGGTCAGGATGCTGGTGAGGAGTGCGAGGAGTTTCATAGACCCAGCGTGCACCGAAATCGCCCGCGGCCAACTGAGTTTTCTGTTAGCAAACCATCACTCCGGCACCAGACGCACCTCGCGGAGGTCCATCACCGCGCCGCCGGGTTTCGTCTGCGGCTTTACCGTCAGCGTGTGTTTGCCCGCGGGAAGTTTCACCGTTCCGAGGTCGCGGCGGATCATGTGTTGAAAGTGACCCGTCTCCACGATCTTCGTCGTGAACTTCTGCTCGCCGATCGCGAACTCCACTTCCGCGCCGCCGCTTCCTTTTCCGCAGCCCTGCAAAATATCCAGCGTGTAGGTGCCCGGCGCGGTGGTCTCAAAGGTCCACTCCGCCCAGTCCGCGGGATTCACCCAGAACCCGAGCACGTTTTTGTAGGTCTGCTCCTCGTATTTCATCTTCACGGCGTGGACGGTTGCCGCGCGGGCGTGGAGCGAAATGATTCCCTTTGCCGGCGTCACGCGGACCTTCGAGCCCTTCACCGCTTCGTTCATCGCCTTCCGCCAGGCCTCCCACTTCGCGCCATCGGCAGCGGCGGTCGGGCCGGATTTTTGCACGGACGGATCAAAGTCCACGTAGAGCGCCTTGTGCTTCGCGGCGTCGAAATCGGGATTCGGCTCCGGCATCTGCGCGCCAACGCTCGTGCGCCACTCGGCGAGCTTCTTTTTCAGCGAATCCGCGATCGCGGCATTCTCCTTCGCGACGTTCTTCGTCTCGCCGATGTCTGCGCTCAAATCGAACAGCTCCGTGCTTCCGTCCTCGTATTGCTCCACGAGTTTCCATTGTCCCTCGCGCACCGCTCCGGCGGGACGGCCGCCTTGATTCGTGTAGTTTGGGAAATGCCAGAACAGCGCCCGTTGCGGCATCGCTTCGCCGCGGATTGCTTTCGTAATATCCACGCCGTCCAGCGGCCCCACGGTCTTGGCGGGATCCACTCCCGCCGCCTTCAGCAGCGTCGGCACGAGGTCGGTGAGCACCACCGGCTCGGCGCTTTCGCTCGCGGGTTTTGCGACTCCGGGCCAGCGGATGATCAGCGGCTCGCGCAGTCCGCCTTCGTAAAGATAGCCTTTGCCGGCGCGGAACGGCGTGTTGTGCGTCGCGGGCGTTCCGGGGAACTCCAGGCAGTGCAGCCCGCCGTTGTCCGCTGTGAAAATAAAGATCGTCTTCTCCGCGAGTCCGAGCGCCTGCACCTTCGCCATCAGCCGTCCCACCGTGTCGTCCAGCGTCTCGATCATCGCTGCGTATTCGGGATGATACGCGTCCTTGTTCTTCGCCGTCAGCTCCGGCTTTGCGCCGATGGGGATGTGCGGATTGTTGTGCGGGACG
>SXWH01000240.1 GCA_005791535.1 Verrucomicrobiaceae bacterium
ACCCGCAGGCGAGGGGTTCATTAGTCTCCGTACGAAGCTCCCCGCCGATGCTCAGCCTTGACTGGACGGCTTTCCCCGCTAAATCCCGCTCCCTGCAATGAATTACGGTTCCAGAGTCATAGCCATTTTTTCGCTCGCGATATCGATGCTCGCCGGGTGCTCGACCGACCCGCGCCTGAGCACCGACACCGTGTATCTCGGCGGCAAGCGCGTTCCCGCGCGTCCTAATGAGGACAAGCGGATGAACTTCGACAACGTCTCCTACTGGGATGGCGATTCAGCGAGCGGCTCGCCGCGGATCCGCATCAGCCGGAGTGAGCAGAAGGCGTTCTTTTACAAAGGCGACCAGCTTGTCGGTGTTTCCGCTATTTCGACCGGCCGCGAAGGATTCGACACACCCGCCGGCAACTACAAGATCCAGCAGAAGAACAAGGATCACGTTTCCAGCAAATACGGCGATTACGTGGACGCCGAGGGCAACATCGTGATGAAGGACATCGACCGCACAAAAGACAAAATGCCACCCGGCGCATGCTACGACGGCGCGAAAATGCCCTTCTTCATGCGTGTGAACGGCGGCGTCGGGATGCACGAGGGCTTCCTTCCCGGATACCCGGACTCGCACGGCTGCATCCGCATGCCCGGCTTCATGGCCGAGACATTTTTCAACAACGTTGAGGTCGGCACGCCCGTCACCATCGAATGATCGCGGTTTACGTTGAGCTGCTGCGGAGCATCCGATTTCTGTCGGCGCTTTCCGATGAAGACCTGTCGGCGTTTGCCGCACTGCTGAAGGCAAAGGAACATAAAGCTGGTGAACGCATCCTGGAGGAAGGCTCCGCGCCGGATTCCTTCTCAATCGTATGTGACGGAGTCGTGCATGTCCGTCGCCGCGCCAATTCCCGCGAGATGCTCATGGGAAGAATCGGGGCCGGTGGTTTCTTCGGTGAGATCAATCTGTTCGATCCCGGCGTTGCCACGGCGACGATTGTTGCGATGAAAACCGTGCAGCTTGCGGTAATCAGCTACGCAGACTTCCGCCAGTTCATGGAAGAGCGTCCGCGTGCCGGCTATCAGATCGCCAGCGGCCTCATGCGTGAACTTGCCCAGCGGCTTCGCGCAACGAACAACCGGCTGGTGAATGCCGTGTTCTGGTCATCGGACAAATCCGACGAACCCGCGTAGCGCCCACCGCGCGCTTTCCTCACTTCGCCTTCGGTTTCACGACTACGGCGAACTTCTCATAACTCACGGAAAGGTTCGCCAGTTCGGTCACGTACCGCAGCGCCTCGCTTGCGGCGATATTGTTTAGCGAAAGCGTGATGCGCGCGCCCTTCTGCTCGTCCGAGAGTTGCTGCACGATGTTCACCTTGTCCGCGTTCGGATTTGCGGCGGCGACCTTCTTGCCGAGAAACTCCAGCGCCTCGCCCACCGTGGCGTCCCGGAAGTCGATCCGGTCGATGACCGTCTTTTCCATGCGCGTGCGAAGGCCGGCGGTTTCATCCACGCCCTGTTTCTTTTCCTCGGCGGCAATCATCCGCAGGTAATTTGCCGCAATGCGGTTGTTCGGTTCCGCCTTCTGGATGATCGTAAATTTCTCCTTCGCCGCCGCGCGATCGCCGCGAATGTAGTCGCGTTGGGCTTCGGTGAGGAGCGTCTGCACGTCCTGCGCGGACGCTGCAATGGTCAGGATGCTGGTGAGGAGTGCGAGGAGTTTCATAAGTGCAGCGTGCACCGAAATCGCCCGCGGCCAACTGAGTTTTCTGTTAGCAAACCATCACTCCGGCACCAGACGCACCTCGCGGAGGTCCATCACCGCACCGCCGGGTTTCGTCTTCGGCTTCACAGTCAGCGTGTGTTTGCCAGCGGGAAGTTTCACCGTTCCGAGGTCGCGGCGGATCATGTGTTGAAAGTGACCCGTCTCCACGATCTTCGTCGTGAACTTCTGCTCGCCGATGGCGAACTCCACTTCCGCGCCGCCGCTTCCTTTTCCGCAGCCCTGCAAAATATCCAGCGTGTAGGTGCCCGGCGCGGTGGTCTCGAATGTCCACTCCGCCCAGTCTGCGGGGTTCACCCAGAACCCGAGCACGTTTTTGTAAGTCTGCTCCTCGTATTTCATCTTCACGGCGTGGACGGTCGCCGCGCGGGCGTGGAGCGAAATGATTCCCTTTGCCGGCGTCACGCGAACCTTCGAGCCCTTCACCGCTTCGTTCATCGCCTTTCGCCAGGCCTCCCACTTCGCGCCATCGGCAGCGGCGGTCGGGCCGGATTTTTGCACGGACGGATCAAAGTCCACGTAAAGCGCCTTGTGCTTCGCAGCGTCGAAATCGGGATTCGGCTCCGGCATCTGCGCGCCGACGCTCGTGCGCCACTCGGCGAGCTTCTTTTTCAGCGAATCCGCGACCGCGGCATTCTCCTTCGCGACGTTCTTCGTCTCGCCGATGTCTGCGCTCAAATCGAACAGCTCCGTGCTTCCGTCCTCGTATTGCTCCACGAGTTTCC
>SXWH01000241.1 GCA_005791535.1 Verrucomicrobiaceae bacterium
GCACCCTTCACGAGTCCCGCGATGTCCACAAACTCGATCGCAGCCGGCACGAGCTTCTTGCTTCCGCTCAGCTTGCTCAACACCGCCAACCGCGGGTCCGGCACCGTCACCACTCCCACGTTCGGGTCGATCGTGCAAAATGGATAGTTCGCCGCCTGCGCCTTGCGGGTGCGGGTGACTGCGTTGAAGAGCGTCGATTTACCGACGTTTGGAAGACCTACGATGCCTGCTGCGAGCATGATGATGAAGAGTGTTTAAAATGTGCGGATTCCCGCGGGGCGCGCAATTCAGCCGACGGACGCCGCCTCGGCAATGGCGAAATGCCGGGTGCCGAATAAAAGCGGTCGTTTTTCACGGCGCGTCCGCCTGCATTGTGAGGAATTCCCCCCATTCCCATCGCCCGAATGATTCCGTCCTCCAAGGTCAATTCTCTTGCCGAACTCGACGCCCTCGTTGGAGAGCATGTCGTGCGCGAATCTCCCGAGATTCACTGGGAAGACTCCCACGGCACCTTCCAGTTCGACACCGAACCTGCTGCCCGGAAGGCCCTGCACGATCCCTACTACCAGAATTTCCTGCCCGATGTGGACTGGACTACAACCATGGTGCGCGAGGTGCGGATTTATCGATGCTACGCGTCCGACCCTTCCGCGTTCTGGAAGATGGTGGCGGCGGCAACGGACCTTGCCGGACCGCTCCAACTCAAGCGCGAAAGAGGACAATGGGCGGCTTCCTTCGGAACAAATGAACCGGTCTGCGCACATTCGCCTCAGATCGCCGTGTGCCTCGCGGCCCTCGCCTCTCGGAACATCACGCCAGTCGTGGATCATGCACGCGTCGAGCGGCAGTTAGCCCTCATTATGGAGCAACCGCTGAGCGCTCCCCCCCCCGGACGAATAGTAAGACCACATCCGCTCGGACTTCGAGCGATGCACAAATTCTTGAGGGAACCGCTCGCAGTTTTCACACCTGCGTGATAATCCTCGGCGCGATGAAATTTCTGCTCCTGATTCTTGCCGCCGCACTTCCGCTCCATGCTGCCACCTCCATAGAAATCTCCGCCAAACTCGCGGACATCCCTGCGGGAACTGAAATCGCATCTGCGACGAAACTGGAGAAGATCAAGGGCGTGAACGTTCTCAGCGCGCCAAGGATTGTCACGACTCCCGGCGAGAGCGGAACCATCGAGATCACGCAGGCGCAGTCGGCACCGGGCGGCGCATCGGTGCCGCTCGGAGTCAGTCTTCAGATCACCCCGACGCTGGATGAAAAGAACATCAACTTCTCAGGTCGCGTCATCGACCGCGCCATCGGCGGCAAGCGCGCGGCGGATCGCGTGACTGTTCTCGAGTTCGCAACCCGGGAGGTTTACTTCAGCGGCTCCACAAACAGTGGGCAGACCGTCCTGCTGCGCACCTCGCCGGCCGTTTCGAGAAGCGCCGGCAAAACTGCGGATATCAAAGCGCGGGAACTTGTGATTCTTCTGACATTTTCAAAACACACCTCCGAGCCGCAGAGTCCGAAGAAAGTTCCAGCGAAAGTCGCGACGCCGAAATCCGGAGCATCGAAGAAGGCTCCTGCGACCAAAATAACTCCCGCGAAGAAAAAGTAGGCACGGCAACTTTTGCTGTGAATTGGGCAAGCACGGAGACGCAGTCCCGGACGATTTCGGCGAGGCTTCACGCATGAGCAGCCATCGCCCGCCATACGAATCCATCTTCCATCCGTCCGACTTCTCGCGTGAAAGCGAAGTCGCATTCTGTCACGCGCTGAAACTCGCCCTCACCTCGGGCAGCGCGCTCACACTTTTGCATGCGGGCGAGGAGAGCGAAGCCGCATGGCAGGATTTCCCGGGAGTTCGCGATACGCTCGTGCGCTGGGCTTTAATCGCCGCCGGCAGCCACCGCGGTGAGGTGCTGAAACTCGGCATCTCGGTGGACAAGGTCGTGAGCCGTTTTCGGAATCCCGTCGAGGCCACCAAGCGCTACCTTGAGGGACATCCGACCGATCTCATCGTGCTCGCCGCGCACGCGCACAATGAGCGAATGAGCTGGCTGAGTCATTCCAAGGCCGAACCAATCGCGAGGGAATGCCACACGCCGACGCTGTTCATCCCGCAGGGTTGCGATGGCTTTGTACGAATGGAAGACGGTTCGGTGAATCTGGCACACGTGCTTGTTCCCATCGCACATGAGCCAAGACCGGGAGCAGCGATTTTTGCCACAGCGCGGATGATTGAATCGCTCGGAACCGGCCCGGGCACGATTCATCTGCTGCACGTTGGACCAACCGGAACGATGCCGGCATTGGACCTTCCCGAGTGTCCCAACTGGACGTGGAATCGGATCGAGCGGACCGGTTCCATCGTCGATGCCATTCTCGCCGCGAGTTCCGAGATCGATGCCGGTTTGATCGCCATGAGCACGGCCGGGCATCACGGATTCCTCGACGCACTGCGCGGAAGCACCACCGAGCGCGTGCTGCGGCATGTGAAAACACCGCTCCTCGCAGTGCCGCCGTTCCGGTAGCATCCGGCCATGGAATCCGCACGACTGGCTCCACTGTTCAGTCCCCGTGCCATCGCGCTCATCGGAGCCTCCGACCGGGCCGGCAGCGTGGGGCGAGCAATCCTTTCAAACCTCACCACGTTCCCCGGAAAAGTATTTGCAGTTTCACCCACGCATCGCGAAGTGCTCGGCCACACATGCCACCGCTCCGTGTATTCGCTGCCAATCGTTCCCGATCTTGCAATCATCGCCATTCCAGCGAGCGAAGTTCCGCGTGCGATTGCGGATTGCTCGACGAAGGGAATCGCGGCGGCTGTAGTCATCTCCGCGGGATTTCGCGAAAACGGACCGGAAGGAGCGGCGCTCGAGCATGACATGCTGGCCGCAGCAGGGCGCATGCGGATTCTCGGCCCGAACTGCCTCGGAGCGATGGTGCCCAAAGGCGGTCTGAACGCGACATTTGCCGGAAACATGGCCCATCCAGGGAACATCGCTTTCATCAGCCAAAGTGGCGCTCTGTGCACCGCGATGCTCGATTGGAGCCTTCGCGAAGGTGTCGGCTTCAGCGCGCTGATATCTACCGGAGGCATGGCAGATATCGGCTGGAGCGACCTCATTGAACACTTCGGGAGCGATCCACGAACACGCAGCATCGTATGCTACATGGAGTCACTACCCGATGCTCACGCGTTTCTCCAAGTCTCACGGCGTATCGCTCCGCGAAAGCCAATTGTGATTCTAAAAGCAGGAAACACTGACGCGGGCGCGCGCGCCACGGCTTCCCACACCGGTGCGATGACCGGCTCGGATGCAGTTTTCAGCGCTGCATTCGAATCAGCAGGAATCCTTCGAGTGCGCAACATCGAGGAACTCTTCGATATCGCCGAAGTGCTCGCTCATCAACCGAAGCCAAACGGCCCACGTCTCGGCATCCTTACAAATGCAGGCGGGCCCGCCGCAATCGCTGCAGATGCCGCCGTCAGCGGAGGCGCACAGATCGCACAGCTATCCCATTCGACGCTTCAGGAACTCGATGAATTCCTTCCGCCACAGTGGAGTCATGGGAATCCAGTCGACATGCTCGGCGCGGCTTCCGGAACCGCGTACGGGCGCGCCGCAGCAGTTCTCCTAGGCGATGAGAACGTAGACGCTCTGCTCGCCATACTCACTCCACAAGCGATGACCTCACCGTTGGAATCGGCAGATTCCCTGGCCGCAGTTGCCGCACGCATCAATAAACCCGTGCTTGCGAGCTGGATGGGCGGCGACGCTGTCGCACCTGCACGCGCTGCGCTGAACCGCGCATCGATTCCCACCTACGATTACCCCGATGCCGCCGCTCACGCATTCGGACTCATGTGCGAGCACAGCAAGCTCGTTTCAAACCTCCGGCAACCACCGGACGACGCGTTAACTTTCGATACCGGCACCGCGAAGGAACTCGATTCGATCCGGAAGTCCGGCCGAACCACGCTCACGACGTTGGAGGCAGAACGCATTCTCTCCACCCACGGCATTCCGATTCTGGAAAGCACTGCAGCACGCAGTGCGGCCGAAGCAGTGCGAATCGCAGATGCTCTCGGCTATCCGGTCGCTGCAAAGCTGTGGTCTGAAAGAATCACGCACAAAGCGCGTATCGGCGGCGTTGCGCTGAATCTCCGGGACGCTCAGGAAGTGCGAGCCGCGTGGCACCGCATTGAGCACGCAGCCCGTGCCCAAGCCGGAGACAACGCCTTTCTCGGAATCACCATTCAGCGTATGGCGCATCAGCACGGCGTCGAAGTAATCCTCGGAAGCACGACGGACTCCACATTTGGACCAGTGGTCCTTTTCGGCGCTGGAGGTTCTCTGGCCGAAGTCATTTCCGACCGGGCTTTTGCACTCCCACCGCTGGATACAACATCGGCTGCGCGACTCATCGCGAAGACACGCGTCCACTCCGTGCTTTCAGGAAAAGACGGGCGCGAAGCATTGAACGTCAAGGCACTCGCCGACGTGGTTGCTCGCTTTAGTCAAATCGTTACGAAAACAAGCCTCATCGCGGAGATTGAAATGAATCCGATTGTTGTCAGCGCCGACAGCGTCATCGCCATAGACTCCCGGGCCACCCTTCAACCTGCCGAGCAATTCACTCCATGACCAAACCCCAGACAACCGGACGCGCCGCAGTCGATTCATTTTACCACCTCCTCGACAGCGATCTCGCCAAGATGCCGTGCGCAGGAACCGCATGCTTCGTCGCCGGGGCGAAGAACATCCCGCAAGGCCGCCGACTTTACTGCTCCGGGCGATGCTTTGAAGCGCCGGTTCGGGGAACCAATAGCAATCGCCCTCACAGTCGCATCGCATCACGCGAAGGGATCATTCTTGGCCGAATCGCGCGGGGCGGAACTGCCAGCCTGGAGGCTTACGAATCAGACAATCCATCCGCACTGAAACAGGCTCTTGCGCTACGACCCGAGCAGTTGCTCGATGAAATAGATACGTCCGGACTTCGAGGTCGCGGCGGTGCGGCCTACCCGACCGGGAAAAAGTGGAAGGCCGTGGCAAATGCCCCGACGCGCGATGTGAAGTACATCATCGCAAATGCGGACGAAGGCGACCCCGGAGCCTTCGTGGACCGCTTTATCATGGAACTCGACCCGCATGCGCTCATCGAGGGAATGACCATTGCAGCATGCGCCGTCGGAGCACGACAGGGCCGGGTCTATCTGCGCAAAGAGTATCCCCTCTCCCACGCTTCAATGCAGGGCGCGATCGACGAGGCGCGCCGCGCCGGACGGCTCGGACAAGACATCCTCGGCTCCGGCTTTGCATTCGATATCCAGATCTTCATCGGACACGGAAGCTACGTGTGCGGCGAGGAGACCGCGCTCATTCACTCGCTCGAAGGCCGGCGCCCCGAGCCCTCCGTTCGTCCGCCTTTTCCCACCGTGTCCGGATTTCAAGGACGCCCAACGCTCGTGAACAACGTCGAAACACTCGCCTCGGTGCCGTGGATCATCCGGCACGGCGGGGCCGCATACAGCGCGCTCGGGACCGGCACGAGCCGTGGGACGAAGGTGCTCTCGCTCAATTCGCTCGTCGCCCGGCCCGGTTTGTATGAGGTTGAGTTTGGAACGCCGCTCCGGACGATCGTGGAGGAACTCGGCGGCGGGCTGCGCACCGGACCGCTGAAGGGATTGATCATCGGCGGTCCCCTCGCCGGCATCATTCCTCCGCATCTGCTCGATACACCGCTCGGGTTCGATGAACTCCGGGCAATCGGCGCGTCGGTCGGCCACGGAGGCGTGATCGGATTTGATCACTCGACTTCCATCGATTCGTTGATTCACCACGTCGTCGAATTCGGCGCATCCGAGTCGTGCGGAAAGTGCACACCGTGCGCGCTCGGATGTCCCGAACTGGCGCGGATATTCGCGCAGCAGGATTCGGCACAGCAGACCGCGGCGCGTGATCGGGAAACCGTTCATTCGCTAACCACAACCCTGCGGAATGCAAGCCTGTGCGGTCACGGCACCGGCGTAGGCGAATTCATCGCCTCTGCGCTCAAACACTACGGAAAGGAACTCGAATCATGCTGGAGGTAACCATCAACAATCAGCGCCGGAGTTTCCCCAAAGGAACGACCATTCTCCAGGCGGCGCAGGCTTGTGGAATCGACATCCCCACACTCTGCCACGACGAACGTCTCGCCCCGAACGGCGCATGCCGCATGTGTATCGTCAAGGTCGATGGAGCAGAGCGATTCCAGACTGCGTGTTCGACGATGCTGAGTAATGGAATGTCGGTCGCGACACACGCACCGGACGTGGAGGAATCGCGGCGCACGATGCTCGGCCTGCTCGCCGCCGGGTATCCGCAAGCAGCAATTGACGCGAATCCGAATCGGGAGTTCCACCGCCTGCTCGCAGCTTACGGAGTTCGAGGAACCGGAGCTCCTGCAACCGACGCGTTCCGCGATTCCTCACATCCGTATCTGCGCGTCGATATGGGCACGTGCATCCGCTGCACGCGCTGCATCAGGATTTGCGACGAGGTGCAGGGGCAATCGGTGTGGCATTCATGGCATCGCGGCGCTGAAACCAGGGTTCTTCCATCCGACGCGAAAAGTCTGCTCTCCAGCGAGTGCGTCAGTTGCGGCGCTTGTTCCGATACGTGCCCGACCGGAGCCATTGAGGATCTCACGGTTCTCACACGCGGCAAGCCGGACGCGTGGACAAAAACGACGTGCCCTTATTGCGGCACCGGTTGCGAAATGCTCGTCGGAACCCGCGATAACCGCATCGTGCAGGTGAAGCCCGTCACCGACGCGCCGGTGAGCAAGGGCCATCTTTGCGTGAAAGGCCGGTACGCATTCGACTTCGTCCATTCCCGCGAACGCGCGACCGAGCCGATGATTCGCGAGAACGGAGAGTGGCGGAGAGTTTCGTGGGACGAGGCGGTTTCGTATGTCGCGCGCAGACTCACGGAGATTACGACAGCGCATGGCCCCGATAGCGTCGGCGTTCTCGGTTCGGCCCGCGGCACCAACGAGGAGAACTACCTCGCGCAAAAGTTCGCCCGCGCAGTCCTCGGGACAAACAACGTCGATTGCTGCGCACGGGTCTGCCACGCACCGACAGCCGCTGGAATGAAGATGACGCTTGGGACCGGCGCGGCCACAAACTCATTCGACGACATCGAACATGCCAGAGCGTTTTTCATCTCCGGATGCAATCCCACGGAGAACCATCCAATTGTCGGAGCCCGCATCAAGCAGGCTGTCCGACGTGGCGCAAAACTCGTCGTCATCGACCCGCGCGTCATCGAACTCGCGCAATACGCCACTGTTCACCTCCAACTCCGACCGGGCACCAATGTCGCGCTGTTCAACGCCATCGCGCACGTCATCGTAACCGAATCGCTCGTGAACGCAGCAGTGCTCGCAACACGGGTGCGCGACTTCGAAGCATTTCGCGAGTTCATCAGCGCATGGACTCCCGAGCGTTCCGCCGCGATTTGCGGGGTGGATGCGGACGACATCCGCAAAGCGGCCCGCATTTACGCCACCAGTCCTGCATCCATGTGTTTCCACGGTCTCGGAATGACCGAGCACATTCAGGGTACCGAAGGCGTCATCTGCCTCGTTAATCTCGCGCTCCTCACCGGACCTTTCGGGCGCGAGGGAACCGGCGTGAATCCGCTGCGC
>SXWH01000242.1 GCA_005791535.1 Verrucomicrobiaceae bacterium
CCGATTGGCCAGAATGGCACCCGGCCATCGAGCGAAATGGAGAACGATGAACGGTTCTTCAACGAATACGTTTCCGGTTCGGCGGGCTGCTGCCCATGCGCGAGCGACGTCAACAGAATCGCGGCGGATAGAAGATGCGAGGATTTCATTGTTTGATGATGTTCTGAACGGACAGGAGCACGCGCTGGGTATCGGCCTGTTCGCGATTGGCCTGTATTTCAAATCCGGTAAACTCCAGCAGCGGTTCGGCATTTTCGACTTTCGCGAGTGTTGTTGCGAAACGCAGGAAGTCTGCGTTTGGAATCTCCACCGACCATGAAAGCTTCCGGTAGCCGGGCAGATCCTTTTCGAGGGCTTCGGTTCCGAATCGTGCGACTGCTTTATCCACACCCCCGGCTTTGAAAAAGTCGGAGATCTTCGGCGGGAACCACGCCACCGGTGCGCCATCGGGAATCATAGCTCCGACCTGGTCGATGATTTTGGATGCCGCAGGTGCTTTTTCGGCGAGCCCCTTCGTGCGCGCGACCTGGCCGCGCATTTCGCGGAGTTTCGGCTCGTTCGAGGTCATCTCATCCGCAAGTGCGGCACGTTCCAGTGCCAGAGGAGAGAGCAGGAATTCGTTGGTGGCGTAGATTACGCCGACCATGAGCATTGCTCCGAGGATGACCTTTTGTTGCTGATCTTTGCTAAGTTTCATTTTCGGGATTAACGCTGTGCGGTGACGTTGGACGCCGTTTTCGTAACCACCGGCGCAGGGGCTGGAGATGACGCTGCGGGGACCGTGAAGTTGATGTTAATTGCGAAGAGAGCGGTCGAAAGTTCGCGCCCGTCCACATGGACCTTCTCGATGCTGTCGTCCAGCGAGCGGAACGAAGCGGATACGCCCTTGTAGTTCTGGCCGAGCACATCGTTGAGTGCGAGGCGCAGGTCTTCGGCGACCTTCCGCGGCTGATCCCCGGCGGCGATTCCCTCCACCGATACGCTGATCCGGCGCGGAATTTCGCCAGAGTTTGAATCTCCGGAGATCTTGGTTACCTGCACGCTCGGCGGAATGACGGTGGCAATGTGATGGAATACCGGCCCCCAGTAAAACCGACCCTCGATTCGCTTCGTGAAGTTTTCCGCGAGTCCGATTGTCGCGCTGAATTGCTTTTCATCGACTTTCGCCTTTTCCGAGAGGGGTTTGAGACGCTCGATTTCCGCAACCTGCTGCGCATGCTCTCCGCGCACGGTGTTGGTTTCGCTTAAACGCATGAAATACCACCCCGCGAGGCACAGCCCGATGAAGCCGAGACACATGAACGAGATTTTGAGAGGATCGTACTGCTCCTCTTTCCGCGCGCGCTGGATTTCGTGATAGAGATTGATGCGTAGTGCCATAGGATTTGAATCAGGCTGAGAGGGCCTCGGTTGCTGCTCCACACGCGACGCTCAAATCGAGCGCCTCGTCTGTGAATCGTTGTTTTTTTGCGGCGGGAACCGACACTTCGCAGCGCTCGGCTGCGTTCCAAGCAATGCATGGCATGCCAAGTTCCTCGGCGAGCACGCGCATGACGGCCTTGCTCTTCGCGACGCCGCCGGAAATCCACACCTGACGGATGGGTTCCTCGCGGCGGCCTTCGAAGAATCCGATGGAATTGCCGATCTCGCGGGTCAGGACCATCAGCGCCATGCGGGCGTTCTCGACCATCACTTCGTCCTCGTTGTCGAGGGCGTGAATCACCGTCTGGCGGTCTTCTCCGCTCAGGGTCTGGAGATTCTCGATAAGCGCCTTTCCCCCAAAATCGATGCTGCGAATCAGGACGAGTTCCTTCTTCGAACCAAGCATCATCGTCGAAGTCTGGTGGCCTATATCGAGCAGGAAAAACGCGGAGTTATTGAAAGCCTCGGGTTGTGCGAACTCGAAGGCGTTGAACATCGACACGGGTGCCAGTTGCAAAGTGGCCACCGGTGGTGCTCCGCCCTCGTGCATTGCGAGCCCGATCTCATTCACCTGCATCCGCGGAAGCCCGGCGACGAGGTATGTCTTCTGGTCGCTCTCGCCGTTGAGCGACGGGCCGCTGGAGGGAATGAGGTCGCAGTCGAGGATGTAGTTCTTTGTATCCTGATTCAGCAACATCATGCCATTGAGTTTCAATGCATCCCGAAGCACGTCGGTTGGCGTGGATGGTTGCTCGATCAGGCGCAGCAGCGCATCCGGATGCGAAACGGAGACCGCGCAGGCCTTGGCGTGACTGCCCATCTGTTTGAGCATCGACTTGATTCCCCGACCGAGCTCCTGCGGCGTGGGTTCGCGCGATTCGTCGAGGATGTGCGATGCGAAGTTTGTGACGACGAAGCGATTCGCGCCCTTCTTTTGCATCATGACGGATTTGAGTGCGTAGCGCCCTATATCGAGTCCGATTACGGATGTGAGATTCTTTGGCATTGCAATTTGAAGATAGCAGCGAGTGTGCCCGGTTACGGTTGTTCTGAAAAATTTCTACTGGTGCAGCGACTCCACGGACGCGGACCCCGCCTGCGGGCGGGCGTCCCGAAGGCTGTCCAACATCATCATCAGAGCTGCGAGGGCTCCGCCGGCGACTAAAAGGACGATCAAAATGGATGCCGCCCGGATCGTATTGCGATTGGTCGAATGTGCGCGTTTCGAGCGCATCGATTCCATCTGGAGGTCGAGCATTTTCAGAAGTTGCTCCGGCGTGGGTTCGGATGTCTTGTTTTCCTGTGCGTTCATGGCTTTGATTCGTTCGAGATGATTGGCACTACGCCTCACGAAAGAGCTTATATCGGGCCGTTTTTCCTGTTTCTTGCGTTCCTTTTGTTTTCGGAATTGTTCGGGAAACTGGACGTCTTTTCCACGCACTGGAGCGTCGTGCACTCGAAGTATTGGATCTTTCCGCTGCAGACCGCGGTCTGTTCCTGGCTCTTGCTCCGGAGTCGCTCGCTCGTCACTTACCGGCCGGTGCGCGGTCTCGGTTTAGCAACGATCGCAGGTGTCATTTCCCTGGTCATCTGGATTTCGCCGCAGCAGTGGTTTGGGTTTGCTGCGCGCACGACGGGATTCGACCCCGCATTTTTCGCACCGGAAGGTCCCGGTTACTGGATGAATGTCGGCATCCGGCTGCTCCGAATGGTGATTCTGGTTCCAATCGTGGAGGAGGTTTTCTGGCGCGGCTTTCTCCTGCGTTTCTTTGTGGATGAGGAGTTCCAGAAGGTCCCGTTCGGGACATTTACATGGAAATCATTCGGCATCGTCTCGGTCGCGTTTTGCTTTGAACATCAGATGGCGGACTGGCCGGCGGCGCTCGTCACGAGCGTTCTTTTCAACATGGTTGCCTACCGGACCCGCAGTTTGAGCGCCTGCATTGTGGCCCATGCGGTCACAAATCTGTTGCTCGGAATATACATCCTCCGCACCGGGCAGCACGGTTTCTGGTGAGGTTGGCTGGCAACGTGCTTTCCCACCGGCATGCACAATTCATTTTCCCAGCGAGTCATCCTGGTTTTGTTCTTCGCGTTTTGTACCGCGGGGTTGATGCAGTTTTACCGGCACATGGTTTGGAAAGCGAACCAGGAGATCAATGGCGATGCTGCCGTGGGGGCGCTCTATTCCGGCAAAAAGAAGAAATAAGGGAGATGGCGGTTGCGCTTGGCGAAGCGGTTTCCGTTCCGTAGGAACTGCACCTCATGATTTCGATTCGAGGCCTTTCCAAACACTTCGGGGATCTTCATGCCGTCGAGGGCCTCGATTTGGAGATCGCCCAGGGTGAGTTTTTCGCGTTCCTCGGCCCGAACGGCGCGGGGAAAACGACGACGATCAAAATGCTCGCGGGGCTTTTGAAACCGACCGGCGGGAGCGCGCTCGTCGGCGGATTCGATATTCAAAAGGAGCCGGAGAAAGCAAAGGCGCAGCTCGCTTACGTGCCGGATTTTCCATTCACGTATGACAAGCTTACGTGCATGGAGTTCATGCATTTTGTCGGCGACATCTTCGCAATCGCTCCGGAAGACATCGAATCGCGGACGGAAGCGCTTTTCGACAAGCTCCACCTTCAGGACTACCGCCACGAACTCACGGAGAATCTTTCCCACGGCACGCGGCAGCGGCTCGTGATTTCCAGCGCCCTGCTTCACGAGCCGCGTGTGCTCATTATCGATGAACCGATGGTCGGCCTCGATCCGATGCATGCGCGCATTGTGAAAGACGAGTTCCGTGCGCGTGCGACCGCGGGGATGACGATCTTTCTGAGCACGCACCAGCTTGCAGTCGCCGAGGAACTCGCGGACCGCATTGGCATCATTCATCAGGGACGGCTGATTGCGCTGGGAACCGTGGAGCAGCTTCGCGCGAACAGTGACGACAAGGGCGCGCTGGAAAGCGTTTTTCTCTCGCTCGTGGACGCCGAGGAGAGCGTCCGGGCGCGCGCAAAATGAGCGCTGTTCAGCCGTGTGATTCGCGCATACGACTCCGCCATGCGTCTGCTGCTGATTGATGGCCACTACTACTGCTACCGCTCGTTTTATGCGATTCGCGGGCTCACGAATTCGCGCGGCGAAAGCACCAATGCCATTTACGGCTTCGTAAAGACCGTCCGCAAAATGCTGAAGGACTTGAAGCCCGACCTCGCTGCGGTGCTTTGGGATCAGGGACTTCCGGCGCGGCGGACCATGCTCCAGCCGGCCTACAAGGCCACGCGCACCGAGACGCCCGATGAACTGCGTCCGCAGATCGATGCGCTCCGCGACCTGGTGCCGCTCATCGGTTTGAAATCCATCGGAGTTCCCGACACGGAGGCCGATGATTTGATGGCGACTTATGCGACCGTGGCGAAGGCGCGTGGCGATGAAATCATCCTCGCGACGAACGACAAGGACCTCTTCCAGCTCGTGGACGAGCGCTGTTTCGTTTACTCCACGAACAAGACCGATTTGGCCGACCCCAAGGATCCGCATGCGCTGCTCGATGCGGCGAAAGTCACGGAAAAGTGGGGCGTCCCGCCGGTGCAGATTGCCGAGGTGCTCGCCCTCATCGGTGACTCGGTGGACAATATTCCCGGCGTTCCGGGCATTGGTCCGAAGACTGCGGTGTCGCTGCTCACGCAGTTTGGCGGACTCGATGCGTTGCTGCAAAAACTGGATTCGGTCACCGCGAAGAAGGCGCGTGAATCCCTCACAGCCAGCACCGAATTGATCGCTCAGAACCGCGA
>SXWH01000243.1 GCA_005791535.1 Verrucomicrobiaceae bacterium
GAATGAGAAAATGGTCGTCGATCACGCCATCCTCGAAAACTATTACGACCGCAAGAAGCCCGTCCCGGCGAAAGGCCCGATCTGCCTCCAGACCCACGGCGCACCGATCAAATGGCGCAACGTTTTCATCCGCGAAATCGGCAGCGAGGAATCCAACAAGATTCTCGCAAGCAAAGGCGGCGAAGGCTTTGAGTCCATCTGGAACGGCAAGGATTTCACCGGCTGGGCCGGACCTGTCGAAAACTACGAAGTCGTGGACGGCGCGATCGTCTGCAAAAAAGGAAAAGGCGGCACCATTTATACGAAAGACGAGTATTCGGACTTCGTCGTGCGGCTCGAATTCAAACTCCCTCCAAACGGCAACAACGGCCTCGCCATCCGCTATCCCGGCGAAGGCGACACGGCATACGTCGGCATGATGGAATCGCAAATCCTCGCGGATGACTACAAGGGTATCGACCCGCGTCAGGCGCACGGCTCCGCCTACGGAATGATCGCAGCGGAACGCGGCTACCAGCACCCGATTGGTGAGTGGAACTTCCACGAAGTGACCATCAAGGGCTCCACCGTTCGCGTGGAAACCAACGGAAGCGTGATTCTCAACGGCGACCTCTCCAAAGTCACCGAGTTCATGGGCGGCAAGGCGCATCCCGGCATGAATCGCACAAGCGGATTCTTTGGCTTCGCCGGCCACAGCGATCCGGTGATGTATCGCAATATCAGCATCAAGAAACTCAAGTAAGCGGCGCGCCGCCGGCATTTCCTGCTCGACTCATCCGGTCGGAAAGCCTACCCGCCACCACATGACTTCTCGCATCATCCGCCGGGCCCTCCCGGTCGTCGCAATCGCCATCCCCGCCACCGTCCACGCGCACCCGGGACACGGCATTCTGGAGTTCTCCGCAGGCGCACTTCATCCCGTAATCGGGATGGACCACCTCGCCGCGATGCTGGCCGTGGGGCTCCTTGCCGCACAGCTTGGCGGTCGTGCACGGTGGGCGCTGCCGGTCGCATTCGTCGCGGCGCTTGCGCTCGGAGCAATCGCCGGTGTCGCGGGAGCTGTCGCCCCGGGGCTCGAGCACGGCATCGCATTCAGCGTGCTGGCACTCGGTACTGTCATCGCGCTGTCCGCACGGCTCCCTATGGGCGCAGCGGCAGCAACAGTGGCAATCAGCGGCGCACTTCACGGCATGGCGCATGGGATGGAGATTCCCGCCGACTCGAACGGCCTCGTCTTCGGGCTTGGTTTTGTGATTTCCAGCGCACTGCTCCACATCGCCGGAATCGCCCTTGGCAGCGCACTGATTCGCACATCCCGCAGCGCCGCGATTCGTTACGCAGGCGCAGCCACGGCGGTGTTCGCGCTGGGAATGATGCTCCGCTAAGAAAACCGGGAAGTCATGGCACAGGCAGTGCTATTACGGTTTGGAAATATTTATTCCCAAGCCGATGAACTTCCTTGTTGTTGACGATAATCGCCTGCTGAACCGCTTCCTGACCACCTACCTCCGTAGCAAAGGTCACAGCTGTTCGTCCCTTACGGACCCTACGAAGGCCGTGAGCTGGCTCGACCTCAATCCCTGCGACGCCATCATTCTGGATATCGGGATGCCGAAGATCGACGGCCTCTCGCTCATTTCCATGATCAGGGAAAAATTCGCCTCCGTACCCATCGTGATGTTCACCGGGCTTGGCTACGACGAGGAGGCCATGCAGGCCGCCCGGAAGGCCGGAGCAAATGGCTACGTGAGCAAAGGCCTCGGCCCGTCAGAAATTTACTCCGCACTCATGCGCGTCCTCACGCAGGCACCGAAGGCAGCGGACACCGCCGCCTGAACGATTCCAGAAAAACGCCCACGGAAAGCCGCTTTCGCGCGAAGGCGGCTTTTCGATTTTCTGCGGTCAATCATCCGCCTTTCGCTTCCGGCGGGCGATCGCTTTTTCCCGGCACCAGATCACAAGCGCGACCACCGTCGCGAATGCCTCAACGAAGAAAAACCAGCTCGCTGCGGCAATAATCAGCGACTGCGCAACCGGCCATTGCAAAAAGTGGCGAAAGCACCCGAAGACAATCCCGGTCGGGATGCCCCACATCAAAAGGAGATACGCGGCAAACCACCCGCAACCGCTGCCGCGCTTATGCCGTTTCAATTCGACCAAACCGTCCGGCCAGCCACGATGGTGCGGACGGCACGGCCCTTGAGCTCCCAGCCGTGGAACGGATTATTCCGGCTCTTCGAGGCACTCGCCTCCTTGTCCACGGTCCATTCGAGGCCGGGATTGATGAGCGTCACATCCGCCACCGCGCCGTCGCTCAACGTCCCGCGGTCGAGGCCGAGCAGGCGCGCGGGATTTAAGGTGTACAGCTCCACGAGTCGCGCAAGGTCGATGGCCTTCTTCTTGTGGACGAGGATGTCGAGGAACAGCCCGAGTTCCGTTTCGAGACCGAGAATCCCAAATGGCGCAAAGTCGAACTCCACCTCCTTCTCAAACCCGCAATGCGGCGCGTGGTCGCTGGCGAGGACCGTAATCGTTCCGTCCGCCACACCTTCGATCAACGCTTCGACGTGCTCCTGCGAGCGGAGCGGCGGGTTCATTTTGAAGTTCGTGTCGAAACCGCGGATCGATTCATCCGTAAGCGCGATGTGGTGCGGGCAAATCTCCCCGCTCAGCGGCACTCCGCGCCGGCGCACTTCGCGCAAAATACGGACGCTGCCCGCGGCCGAAAGATGCTGGCAATGAATCGGCGTGCCGGTGAGTTCGGCGATGAGGCCGTTGCGCGCGACGATGATTTCCTCGCCAATCGCAGGCCAGCCCGGGAGGCCGAGCTCCGCCGAGACACGGCCCTCATTCATCACGCCCTTTCCGACGAGATTGTAGTCCTGACAGTGGTCCATCACGGTGAGGTCAAACATGCGCGCGTACTCGCAGACGCGGCGCATGATCTCGTGATTCTGGATGCAGTGACCATCGTCTGTAAGCGCGACGATGCCGGCCTTCTTCATCGCCCCGATGGGCGCAAGCTCCTCGCCTGCGATCCCCTTCGTCAGCGCGCCGGTCGGAAACACGTTCACCACAGCATCAGTTTTCGCCTTTTCCAAAATCCAAGTCACCACGCTCGCATTATCCACCGATGGGGAGGTGTTCGGCATGCAAACGACGCTCGTGAATCCGCCCGCTGCGGCGCATGCAGTTCCCGTCGCGATGGTCTCTTTCGCCGACTGTCCCGGCTCGCGGAGGTGGACGTGTAAATCGATCAGCCCCGGCGCAACGACGAGACCCGTGCAGTCAATCGTTTCCAGCTTCGCAGCCGAAGCCGGCAGTTCGCTGAGCGGCGCGATTTTCCCATCGACGATCAATACATCCCCCAATGCATCACGCTTGTTTGCTGGGTCGATCACGCGGCCGTTTTTGAGAAGAATTGCGCTCATTGTCGCGACGATACGCGGAGACGGGCCGGTTTGAAAACCGCGGAATGCAGGTGAAGATTTGTTCATGTTGGTTTCCGGTTCTTCTTGCCGCGCTAAATCCCCTTCGCTTGCATCCATACATCATGAAACAGTCCTCCAAACCCCGCACAGCGGCCCGGTGAAAACCGGCGCTTTCAATACTCCGCTGTAATGACCGAGCTCATCTCAGAGTCCTTCCGGCTGGTGAACTTTCCGTTCACGGTCCTTCTTCTCATCGTCGGCGTCTATTGGCTTCTCGTGATGTTCGGCTTGGTGGGCGGAGATCACGGCGTGGATGCGCATGGCGAAGTGGGGCTGGACACTGAAATCGATGCCGACCTCGATGCCGAACACCACGTTGAAGGGCATCACCACGCGCATCACGATGGCGGCTCGCTCTGGAGTTCGACACTCAAGTTTGTGAACCTCGGCGAAGTGCCGGTGATGGTGGTCGTGAGCGTGCTCGTCGTGGCTTCATGGAGTTTCTCGATGATCGCGAACTACTACTGGACGGGCGGCTCCGCGCTGCTGTCCGCGCTGTTTCTGGCGGTGAATCTCGTCGTGAGCGCGGTCGTGACCCGTTACGTCACGATGCCTCTCAAGCCGCTCTTTCGCGCGATCAACAAGCAGTACGACAAACCCGTGGACATCGTCGGCTCGCATTGCCGAATCGTGACGACCGAGGCGACGGCGGAATTCGGGCAGGGTGAAGTGACCACGGGCGGCGCGCCGTTGCTCATCAATGTCCGCGTGCTCAACAACGAGACACTCCGCCGTGGCGACCTCGCGGTAATCGTCCGCGAAGACGAAGCAAACCGCATTTTTTACGTAACAGCCAATCCACTCCCAACAACCAACCAATGAACATCCATCCACTACTCGCGGCGACCTTCGGTGAAGCGCTGCTTTACTTCGTTATCGGCTTCGGCGTGCTCGTGCTCGTCGGCGGCGTCTTCGCGCTGCTCACGTGCTACCGCAAAGTCGCGCAAGGCCAGGCCCTCGTGAAAAACGGCGTCGGCGGAACGAAGGTCGATTTTTCCGGCATGGTGATTTATCCCATCATTCACCGCGCTGAATACATGGACATCTCCGTGAAGCGCGTGGAAATCGACCGCGCCGGGAAGAACGGCCTCATCTGCATGGACAACATGCGCGCCGATATCAAAGTCGCGTTCTTCGTGCGCGTGAACAAGACGCAGGAAGACGTGCTGAAAGTCGCGCAGTCAATCGGCTGCGAACGGGCATCGAGCCAGAGCGCAATCGTAGAGCTATTCGATGCGAAGTTCTCCGAGGCGCTGAAAACGGTTGGCCGGCAGTTCCAGTTCGTGGAGCTCTACAACAGCCGCGACAAACTGAAAGAGGGTATTCTCCGCGCAGTTGGAACGGATTTGAACGGGTTTGTTCTCGATGACGTGGCTATCGATTACCTCGAGCAGACGCCGCTCACGCTCTTGAACCCCGACAACATTCTCGACTCCGAGGGTATCAAGAAAATTACGGAGCTCACCGCGACGCAAAAGGTGCTCTCGAACAAGATCGACAACGAGCGCGAAAAGACGATCACGAAGCAAAACGTGGAAGGCCGCGAGGCGATCCTCGAAATGCAGAAGCAACTCGCCGAAGCCGAGGAAAAGCAAAAGCGTGAAATCGCCGCGATCAAGGCCCGCGAGGAGGCGGAGGCGAAGAAGGTGCAGGAGGAAGGCCGTCTCAAAGGCGAGCAGGCCCGAATCGCGGTGGAAGAGGAATTGCAGATCGCGGAAGAAAACAAGAATCGCCAGATCATCGTCGCCGCGCGGAATCGCGAGCGCACCGATGCGGTGGAAAAGGAGCGCGTGGAGAAGGATCGGCTCGTGGAAGTCACGGAGCGCGAACGCATCGTGACACTCGCGCAGATCGACAAAGACAAGGCCGTCGAAGTGGAGAAGAAGGCGATTCAGGATGTGATTCGTCAGCGCCTCGAAGTGGAAAAGACGGTGGTCATCGAGCAACAGCGCATCAAGGACACCGAGGCATTTGCCGGAGCCGAGCGGGCAAAGAAAGTGGCCATCACCGCAGCCGAGCAGGAAGCCGAGCAGGTGCTCATCAAGGACATCAAAGGGGCAGAGGCCGCCAAGAAAGCCGCGGAACTCCACGCCGAGCAGGATCGCGTTACGACCGTCACGCACGCAGAGGCAGGTCGCGAAGCTGCCGAACGGAAGGCGCGGGAGATCCTGATTCTCGCCGAGGCCGAGGAACAATCCGCCGTGAAACTCGCGGCCGCCAAAAAGGCGATTGCCGAAGGCGTTACCGCCGAGGCCGCTGCGCCCGGGCTCGCAGAGGCACAGGTCCAGCAGGCAAAGGCCGGCGCAGTCCGCGATCAAGGAACCGCTGAAGCCGAGGTGCTCCAACTCAAGGCGGCAGCCGAAGCCGAGGGAATCACGAAGAAAGCTGAGGCGATGAAACTGTTCGATTCCGTCGGCAAGGAACACGAGGAATTCAAGCTTCGCCTCAACAAGGATAGGGACATCGAGCTCGCAGCAATCAACACGCAGGCAAACATCGCAAGCAGCCAGGCCAGTGTCGTCAGCGAAGCGCTCAAGAGCGCGAAGATCGACATCGTCGGCGGGGATCTTGCATTCCTCGACCGCATCACCGGTGCAGTCACGGCGGGAAAATCGGTCGACAAACTCGTCGGAAGCAGCACCACGCTCACAGACGTAAAAGAGACCTTCTTCAACAGCGACCCGGAGTATTTCCAGACGCAACTCAAAACCTTCGTAGCGCAGTTTGGACTCACGACCGAGGACGTGAAGAACCTCAGCGTCGCAGCGGCACTCGGCAAAATGGCCGACATCGCGGACGACGGAAAAACCAAAGGTCTTCTCACCATGCTGCTGGGCCAGGCCCACCGCCTCGGCCTCGCGGACAAGACACTCGCGACTGTTGGTAAGGCGTAACTGGAATGCCGACAGACTTTCGATAGGGCGGATGCGTCCTATCTGCCCGGACACCCATGTCTGACAACACACCAACCGCTCCGGCCCAAAAACTCGAGCAAGGCACTTACGAGATTCTCCGTGCGCGGCTCAATGCGCAGGGCACGGAGCTTCGTGGGCGTCTGGATAAACTGAACGCTTCGCGGCAGGATGTTTTCGGCGCGATTCCGACGGCGCTGGTCGCCACGGAGCGGCTCACGACGGAGAATAACTGCACGCCGCGCGATATGCGCCATGTCGGCGGCGGACGGTTTGTTTTCGGCTACAACGTGCAGCTCGGTCTGCGCAGCGAAACGCAGGTCGCGGATGTATTCTCGCTCTACCAATACAAAGACCGCGCGTTTCACGCCGTGCCGCTGGCAGAGTTGGCGGACGGACAGTTCGAGTCCGACTTCAAGTCGCTCTACCGCTATTACAAAGGAACGGCGCTTTCGAAACTGTCGGTCCGCGGGCCGCATTTGTTCATGGAGTTCCGCGTCGGCAAGACGGCGGCGGATGTAAAGACGTTCAAGTGGCTGTGCGGCGCGAACACGCTCTCGTATCTAGGCAATCGTTTCGACCACGAATACGTCTATCCGCCGCAACACGAGTTCGAGTGGAAGCGGGCGACTCGCGAACAGCATCGTGCCGGACTGCATCCGCACATCAGCATCGAGGACCGCGTCTTTGTGGAATGTGTCGGCGGCGACCTCACGATCAAAGTCGAGGACAACACCGCGACCGGCTCCGGCATTTACTCCGAGCCTGTCGAACAGCGCGACCAGACGCTCGACGACTCGGAGATTTTCCACGCCGTCGTAGGGAATCTCATTCTGCTTCGCGTGCGGCCGTATCAGGAAAAGAAGACGCGCTATTTTGTCTTCAACGAGAAACTCCGCGAGGTGCGGCGCATCGATTCCATCGAAGAAGCGTGCGTCCTGCTGCCGGATGGACACGGCATCATCCATCCGCGGGGCTTCTATCTTCAAAGCGGCGAATTCAAGGAATTCGAGACGGCGCTGGAAGGACTCGTTTTCCACAAACGCGTCGCGTCGCCAAACGGCGAGGACACGATGTTCGTCTTTTACGAACGCGACTCGGGCACCTACGTTCTCTACAGCTACAACGTCATCGCGCGGCAGTGCGAAACGCCGATCATCTGCCACGGATTTTCACTTTTCGAAAACGGCGAGCTCGCGATTTTCCGCGCTGGCCCCGAGCCGCAAAAGCACCATGTCGTGCAGATCTGGCAGACGCCGTTTGTCGGCGCGGACTGGCAGCCGCCGCAAAAGAACGACAGCTATCTTTTCAAAATTGGTAATCCCACCGTCGTGCGTGCGATGGCCGAGTGCGGCGAGGTGCTCACGCTGCTCGCAAAGGACGACAGCTACGCCGGGCTTTACGTCGATTTGGTCAAGCGCACGACCGATATTCTCGACACCTATTTCTGGCTCGATCGCGCCGAGGCGTTTGCGCTGCGGGAGCCGCTCGCGGGAATTAAGGAAGCTGCGGCTTCAGCGCTCGCGGAGTTTGACAAAGTCACCGCAATCAAGCGCAACACGGCGGCGGAGACGCAGCGCGTCGTTGGGAAAGCGACCGGCATTCTCCGGGCCCTGCCGACTCATGCGTTCGATCAAATTGGGCACTTCGTCGAGAAGCTCGCGGCGTTGCGTGCCGTGCGCGGCGAGCTCATTTCGCTAAAGGAGCTGCGCTATCTGGATGCGCCTCTGGTCGAGAAGACCGAGCAGGAAACCGCCGATGCCGCCGCCGCGCTCGCGGAGCGCACCGTGCAGTTTTTGCTCTCGCCGCAAGCGCTCGACCCGCTTCGCACCAAAGTGACCACGCTTCGCGAGTCGGTTCCGAAAATGCCGAAGGTCACCGATGCCCAGAAGCTCGACGACGAAATCGGCGCGGCGGCGAAGGAGCTGGATCTGCTCGTGGAGACGGTCGGTAGTCTGAAGATCGCCGACGCCACGGAAACGACCCGGATTATCGAGGACGTTTCCGGCATTTACGCCACGCTGAATCAGGCCCGCTCGGGATTGCGCCAGCGCATCCGCGATTTGCGCGGCACCGAGGCGGTCGCGGAATTTGCGTCGCAGCAGCGGCTGCTCGACCAGGCGCTCGCGAACTATCTCGACCTAAGCACCACGCCGGAGAAGTGCGACGAATTCCTCAACAAGCTCATGGTGCAAGTCGAGGAACTCGAAGCGCGGTTCGCGGATTTCGAGGAATTCGTTGGCGAACTTGCCGACAAGCGCACCACGTTCGCCGGGGCATTTGAATCGCGGAAACTCGAGCTCGTAGAGGCGCGCAATCGCCGGGCCAACGGCCTTCTCTCGGCGGCAGAGCGCATCCTGAAAGGCATCAAGCACCGCGCCGACAACCTGCCGGGGCTGGACGAAATCAATGCCTACTTCGCCAGCGATATGATGGTGGAGAAAGTGCGCGACCTCACCGCGCAGCTCCTCGATCTTGGCGACACGACAAAGGCCGACGACCTCGGAAGCCGGCTGAAAACGATCCGCGAAGATGCCGTGCGGCAATTCAAGGACCGCCGCGATTTGTTCGCCGGAGGCAGCGGCGCAATCCAGCTCGGACGTCATCAGTTTCTGGTCAATTCGCAGGACCTCGACCTCACGATCATCCATCGCGGCGACGCGATGTGCTTGCACATCACGGGGACGAATTTTTTCGAGCCCATCGACGACCCGCGCTTCGTGGAAACGCGTCAGGTCTGGAGTCTCGAAAGCGTGTCCGAAACTGCGGACGTTTATCGTGCCGAATGGCTGGCGTGGCAGGCCTGTGGCACGAGCGCCCTCGCTCGTGATCGTGTCCCGGGCGCCTCGTCCGGCACCGCTAAAAGCGAGGCTCCAATTTCAGATGCAGTCCGCGAATTCGCGGCGTCGCGCCCCGGAGAAGGCTACATCAAAGGCGTACACGACACCGACGCTGCGAAGATCGCGGAAGCCGTCCTGGAAATGCAGCACACGCTCGGGCTTCTCCGCTTTGACACGAAGACCCGCACGCAGGCCGTGCTCGCATGGATGGCCCTGCCGGCCGACGACGCAAAGACGCTGCTCGAAGCGAAGCTGCGTGGCTTCGGAGCGATGGGCCGGTTTTTCCCGCAGCAGGCACCGACAGCCGAACTGTTGGCGGAAATCGCCCGTGCTGTCCATGGACTCGACGGAACCGCTGCCGAGTTTCTTTTCCACGTCCTTTCCGGCGATGGCGTTTTTCCTGCGGCACCCGAGGCCGTCTCACTCGTCGAAGGCTTCCACGCTTTCCTCGTCGAGCGCAGCGGCACTGCTGCGCTCAAGGACGCGCGCAAAGCGGTCGCGGCGGAAACCCGTGCGGAGTTTTCGCTCATCCGCGACTGGCTGCGGGCCCACGCGGGCGAGCACCAGTTTCTCGACGAAGCGGCTTCGCTCATCCTCCGCAACTCGACCGCGCCCGGAACGGTCCGCGCATCGTCCGTTCGCGAACTGACCGGCATGAACGGAAATCACGCGCGCATTTCCAACGGCACGCTCCGCCTCGACTACCTCGATTTTGCAGCGCGGATGCGGAAGCATGAGACCAACGTCGTTCCGCTCTACCAGCGCTTCGTCGCGCTCAAACGCGAACTGCTGGAAGCCGCACGCGAGCGCCTGAAGCTCGACGGGTTCAAGCCAAAGGTGCTCACGAGTTTCATCCGCAACCGGCTCATCGATTCCGCATACCTCCCGCTCGTCGGCGACAACCTCGCGAAGCAAATCGGCGCGGCGGGTGACGCCAAACGCACCGACCGCATGGGCATGCTCCTGCTCATCTCGCCGCCGGGCTATGGAAAGACCACGCTGGTCGAGTACGTCGCAAGCCGGCTCGGCATCGTGTTCATGAAAATCAACGGTCCCGCGATTGGCCACCGCGTCACTTCACTCGACCCCGCCGAAGCGCCGAATGCAGCGGCGCGCGACGAGATGGAGAAACTCGGGCTCGCATTTGAGATGGGCGACAACGTGATGATCTGTCTCGACGACATCCAGCATCTCAGCCCGGAGTTTTTGCAGAAGTTCATCTCGCTGTGCGACGGCTCGCGGCGCATCGAAGGCGTGTGGCGCGGGAAGTCGAAGACGTGGGACCTGCGCGGCAAGAAGGTCGTCGTCGTGATGGCCGGAAACCCGTACACCGAGAGCGGCGAGAAATTCAAAATCCCCGACATGCTTGCGAACCGCGCCGATACGTACAATCTCGGCGACGTAATCGGCGCGCACGCGGATGCTTTCAACTCCAGCTATCTCGAAAACGCCGCCGGGTCGAACCCGACACTCGCACGCCTCGCCTCGCGTTCGCAAAAGGACATCCTCGCAGTCATCAAGATCGCCGAGACCGGCAGCACGGAAGGCGCGGACTTTGAGAGCAACTGGTCTCCCGTCGAGCAGCAGGAATTCATCGGCGTGATGAAGAAACTCATCCGCGCCCGCGACGTGGTTTTGAGGGTGAACGAAGAATACATCCGCAGCGCCGCGCAGTCCGACGCATTCCGCACCGAGCCTGCATTCAAGCTGCAAGGCAGTTACCGCAACATGGGCCGCCTCGCGGAGAAGATCTCGCCCGTGATGAACGACGAGGAGCTCGAATCACTGCTGCAGGCCTACTACCGCAACGAAGCGCAAACGCTCACCACCGGCACGGAGGCAAACCTGCTGAAGTTCAAAGAACTGACCGGCACCATCACGCCCGACGAAACGGCGCGCTGGGAGGAAATCAAAAAGACCTTCCGCAAGAACCAGCTCTTCCGCGGAGCCGACGGCAAAGACCCTATGGTGCAAGTCGTCGAGCGCCTCACCGCGTTGCAGGACTCGCTCGGCGAACTCGGCGGCATCTTTGCAAAAGTGCTCGGAAAGCCCGCGCCCGCGCCGATTCTCTCGCAGCCCATCACGCTCTTTCTCAGCCAGCCCAATGCGCCAAAGCCACCGCCCGCGGCTCCTGGCGAAGACGTTCGCGCTGCGCTGCGCGAAGTTTCCATCTCCACCGAGACGCTCAAACAGATCTGGGAGCTCATCGAGCAGGACAAGGCGAATCAGACTCCCAAGGATTAGGAATGGCACCGCGGGGATTGGACCGCAAAGAATTTGCAGCGCCGCCGATTAGCCACACATGTCCGCTTTCATATTGTCCCCGATCGCCCGTTCGTTGTGTCTTGCTGCCTTGATCTCCGCGAATGCTTCCGCAGCGGGCGGAGACTCCAGCTTCGCGAAAATCGCACAGCCTTTCATAAAGGAAAATTGCGCCGCATGTCATGGTCCGGAAAAGCAGAAGGGAAAGCTGCGGCTGGATACGCTGAGGGCGGACTTTCGCGATCCGCTCGTTGTTGAAAAATGGAAGGAAGTGGTAAACTCGGTAAACGGCCACGAGATGCCGCCGGAAGAGGAAAAGCAGCCGTCACCTGAGGCTTCGGCGCGGTTTGTCGAATGGCTGGAGCAGGAACTCGCGAAGGCGGAAATCGCAAAACGGTCAACACGCGTGGTTCTGCGGCGGATGAATCGCTCGGAATACGACAATACGATTCGCGACCTTGTAGGCGTGGATTTCAAGCCGTCGGAGAAATTCCCCGAGGACCCGCCCGCCGGGGGATTCGACAACATCGGACAGGCCCTTTCGATTTCGCCGATGCAGGTGGAGCTCTACTACGCAGCGGCGCGCCAGATACTGGACCGCGCGCTCGTCGAGGGCGCGCAGCCTGAGTCGATCAAATGGCACTTTGAGCCGGAGGACAACACGCTCGGCGGTGATCGCTACCGCGTGAAAATGGGCTCGAACAATATCATCCTGAACGACGGGAAAAACCCGACGGAGAGCGGTTTCACCGTCGTGCATCATGAGTCGTGGGACAAGGGCGTCGGATTCCGCGATTTCAAGGTGCCTGCGCAGGGCGAGTACGTCATGCGGTTTCGCGCTGCGGGGCGCGTTCCGGATCGGGCGGCGGTGGTTTCCTCGGCACGCGCGATTCTCGGCAAGCGTCGCGACGAAGAACTGGCGAAGAATCCGAAGGGCGCAAAATACGCGGACGAGGCGTTCGCCCGCGGCGTGGAGCATTTTTCCACGCACCGGATGTACAACTACGGTCCGCCACGCGTGACGGTGACGCAGCACCTCGACGGCACCCCGCGTGAGATTGCTGAAATCGACATCGACGCGCCTGAGTCTGCGGCCGGGATTTTTGAAGTCCGGGCATTTTTCACGACAGCGAAGGCGGGCCTGGAGTTTGACTACGCTTACGACATCCCGAAGGTGCTTGAGAATTTCTGGATGCAGGGGAAGGACGAGTTCGCACGGCCCGAGCTGCTCATCGACTGGATCGAGTTGGAGGGCCCGCTGCATCCCGTGTGGCCGCCAGCGAGTCATACGCGCCTGCTGTTCGATTCGCCGAACAAGACCAGAGACGAGCAGGTTTACGCGCGCGAGGTGATGTCGCGATTTATGACGCGCGCCTACCGCCGACCGGTGCAGGCGGCGGAGGTGGATGCAAAGATGGCGCTGTTCGACAAGGTGCGGCCGGAGAAGCCTTCGTTTGTGGAGGCGATCAAAGTTCCGCTCGCCGCGGTTCTGGCTTCGCCGCATTTCCTCTATCTCGTGGAGCCGGAGGCGCCGCAGGCCGCGCCGCGGAAGCTCAACACGCATGAGCTTGCGTCACGACTCTCCTACTTTTTGTGGTCATCCATGCCGGATGAGGCGCTCTCGAAACTCGCGACAAGCGGCGAACTCGCAAAGCCTGCAGTGCTGCGCGCACAGGTGGATCGGATGCTCGCGGATCCACGCAGCGATGCGTTTGTGAAGAACTTCGCCGGACAATGGCTCGGGCTCCGCAAGGTGGGCTCGAACCCGCCGTCAAAAACGCTCTATCCGGAATACGATCGGCATCTGGAAATCTCAATCGTGCGCGAGACTGAAGGTTTCTTCGCGGAAATCCTGCGGTCGAATCTCGACGCCCGCAATTTGATCAAGAGCGATTTCGTGACGATCAACGAACGGCTCGCGCGGTTCTACGGAATCCCCGGCGTGAAAGGTGACGCCATCCGCAAAGTGCCCGCGCCGCCGGAATCGCACCGCGGCGGTCTCGTCACGCAGGCATCGATTCACAGCATCACATCAAACGGCACTCGCACATCGCCCGTCGTCCGAGGCACGTGGGTATTGAAAACGCTGCTCGGAACCGATCCCGGCCTGCCCGTGGCAAATGTCGGCGAGATTCAGTCGAAAGTGCCCGGCATCGACAAAGCCACGGTACGCCAGCGGCTCGCCATTCACCGCGAAG
Organism: Verrucomicrobiaceae bacterium; assembly: GCA_005791535.1. GTDB lineage: Bacteria > Verrucomicrobiota > Verrucomicrobiia > Chthoniobacterales > Chthoniobacteraceae > SXWH01. The sequence goes on from SXWH01000243.1 coordinate 13,704, forward strand.
CAGCATCCTGCGCTCGATGCCACGACAGGATTGATCCGCTCGGTCTTGCGCTCGAAAACTTCAATGCAGCCGGCGAGTGGCGCGAGCAGGAGGGACACGGCTACAACGGCCGCATCGAGAAGAACGATCCGAGAATCGACGCCAGCGCCAAAATGCCGGACGGTACGGAGTTCGTGGGCGTGGAGGGGCTGCAGACACAGCTTCTCAAAAAGGAGGATCTTTTTCTGACTGCTCTCGCGAACCAGATCACGACCTATGCACTCGGTCGCGAACTGGGCTTTTCCGACCGCCCCGCGGTGCGTGGATTTGTCGAGCAGATGAAGCGGGAGAAGTATACCTTGCGCTCGCTTATAGCCGCTATCGTCACGTCCGATTCATTCACGACCAAATAGTCCACAGCACGCCGATGAACCCAATTTTTCATACTCCCATCTCCCGCCTCACCGCGCTTCGCGGGCTTGGTGTCACTCTCACGCTTCCGCTGCTGGAGGCCATGCTGCCGCGTTCGGTGCATGCTGCGCCTTCGACTTACAAGCCGCTGCCAAAATCCGGCACCAAACCGACTCCGCGCGCGATTTTTTGTTACGTGTCGAATGGCGTGAACATTCTCGAGTGGGTGCCGGAGACGAAGGGCAAAGGCTACAAGCTGTCGCCGACTCTGGAGACGCTGAAGGATCATCAGGAGCAGTTTTCCGTGCTCACCGGACTCGGCCACCCGCGCTGCACGGGCGGGCACAGCGGCGGGGATACATGGCTGACGGGCGCTGATTTGAAGGCGGTGCCGGGCAAGGACTACACGAATACGATTTCCGTCGATCAAGTCATCGCCGAGAAGATCGGGATGAAGACGCGGTTTCCATCGATTGAGATTGGCGATCAATCGGGAACCGGCGCGGCGTTGCACAGCCACACGCTCGCGTTTGACCGCAACGGCACACCGCTGCCCGCGGAAAACAGCCCGCAGCGTTTGTTCGAGCGGCTTTTTGTCCCCGACGACGCGGCTTCGCGTGAGGCGACGCTGAAGCGTTATGCGGAGAAACGCAGCATCCTCGATGATGTGCTCGGCGAGGCGAAGTCGCTGGAGAAGAAGCTCGGCCGCGCGGATCAGAACAAGCTCGGCGAGTATCTGAATTCCGTGCGCGAGACGGAGCTGCGCGTGCAGCGGCAGGTCGAGTGGGTGGATGTGCCAAAGCCGAAGGTCGATGCCACGGGACTTCAACTCAACAGCAAACCCAACGACGGGCACGACCGCCCGATGTGGCTCGATGTGATGCTGGAGTTGAGCTACCTCGCGTTCGTCACGGACACGACGCGCGTCATCACATTTGAATGGGCGCGCGAGGCCGGCGGACTCGGCGTGGGCGGGGAGAATCATCACGAGCTTTCGCATCACGGCGGTGATCCGGGGATGCTGAAGAAGCTGGCAGCCGTGGACCGCGGATACCTCGAGCGGCTGTCGCGATTCATGACGTTCCTAAAGTCCACGGACGAAGGCGGGCGTCCGATGCTCGACCACACGATGATCGTTTACGGCTCCGGCATGAACAGCGGGCCGCGTGGCGAACATTCGCCGAAGAATCTTCCGCTCATCGTCGCAGGCGGCGGCGCCTACGGGCTCAAACACGGCCAACACATCGCGCACGATCCAGAGAAGCATCCGCCGCTCGCAAACGTCCTGCTCACCGTCGCGCAGAAGATGGGCGCGGAGACGGAGAAATTCTCCGACGCCACCGGCGCGATGTCGGAGCTCGCTTAAGGCCGGGGCCGTTCGAAGACCGCCAGCCAGTTGTTGAATGGCGTGCGGCCCCAAAGCGGGCGAATCGTCCCGCGCAGGCCGCAACTTTCAAGCGTCGCGGCAAGTGTCCCGGGGCTCGGGTAAGTCACGGGCGCGGCCTTCATCCAAAAGCAACACGCCGCGAACCAGTCCGCGATTCGCGTTAGCTGGAACCTCCAGCCCGGTGCCTGCATGCCGGTCCGAATGACGAGTTTCCCGCCGGCGGCGACGCGGGCGGCGGCTTCGCGGAGCAACGCGTTTTGCGCGTCGGCGCTCATGTATTGCAGGATGTCGAGAATCGTCACGCTGCCCGCGTGCTCTGGGAGTCCGCTTCGGGCATCGCTTGTTTCGAAAACGAGATCCGGCGCGTGGGCTGCGGCGACTTTGCTCGCGACTTCGATTTTCGAGGCGTCGTAGTCGATGCCCCGCATCGCAAATGTGCAGCCGCGCTCGCGGAGATAAAACGAGTTCAGGCCCATGCCGCAGCCGATGTCGAGCAGCGGCAGATTGGTCCCGGCGAGCGCGGCGAAGACGGCTTCGTAGAGCGGGTCGGTGGCGAATTTGCACAGCGTGTAATACCGCGGATTCCATCGCGGGAACCGGTTGGCGAGCTTGCGAATATCCAACTGCGGCGCGCTCATTTCACGGCCTCCTCCCTGCGGCGAATCGGGAAGCACGCAGCGCCGATTGCCGCCCAGAGCGCGAGGATCGCGAGGCCCGAGAGCGAGGCTTTCACCGACAGCGCGCGCGGCACGGCGTACCATTTAAAGAGCAGCACCTCGATCGACTTCTCGCGGACCCCGAGGCCGGCGATCGTCACCGGCAGCGCCGCCACGGTGTCCGCCACGACGAAGGCCCCGAAGAGCCCGAACGGGTTTGCCGGAATCGCGAGCGCCGATGCCGTGCACCAGAAGATGCCGTGATGCGCGAGTTGCAGCGGGACGGAGAGCAGCATCGCGCGTCCGGCGCCCGGCGAGAAGAGCTTCGCTTTCACGTAGCCGAGGATTCGCGAGTGCAACTCTGCGTGAAAGAACCGGAGATACAGCCCCGTGCCGAAAAACGCCGTCGCGGTGACTGCGAGCGTGACGATCGTCGCGCGGTTCATCTCGGCCGAAAGCCCGATGCCGCCGACGATCAGTCCCGCGAGCACGAGCATCACCGGAACCGCGCTGACATGATCGAGGGCGACCGACGCGAGCAGCGCGCGCTTCTTCTCCGGAAGCTGCCGCGCGCCGAGGGCCACGCGCACCGCGTCGTCGCCGAGCGCTCCCACCGAGAGAAGCCCCGCCGCATTTCCCGCGAGCGAGATTCGCAGCACGGTCGAGAACGGCAGCTCGCAATCACACGCCCGCAGACACGCCTGCCAGCGCAGCGCGGCCAGCGCAGCCGCCATTCCGCCGCACAGGATGCCTGCGGCGAGCCACCACGGCTTGTGAAAATGCGCATGCTGCAAGCCATCGCGCACCTCGTCGTGCGAAAACACCCACCACAGCAAGGCGAGCGTCACCGCCGCGCGGACCACCGTGATCACTACGGCGCGCGTGCTCATTGCGTTTTCCTCGGATGGCTGTTCATTGCGCGCGCATCGTTCCGGCGCGCGGCGGCGTTTGCCAAGCTTTTCCCGAAACTCCCGCGCGGTTCGCTCTTGCCGCTGGCGCGTTTCGGAAAATACCCTCGCCCCCATGAAGAGTCTCATCACCGGCGGCGCCGGATTCATCGGTTCCCATTTCGTCGAGCGCTGCCTGAAGCTCGGACACACCGTCGATGTCGTGGACGAATTCAACGACTTCTACGACCCCGCCATCAAGCGCGCCAACGTCGCCGCATTTGCAAAAGACGCCGCCGTCCACGAGCTCGATATCCGCAACGCCGACGCGATGCTCCGCCTGGTCAAGGAAGGGCGCTACGACAGCATCGTCCACCTCGCCGCCCGCGCCGGCGTCCGCCCGTCCATCAAAGACCCGCGCCTTTACGTCGAGACCAACATCCTCGGCACCCTCAACCTCCTCGAAGCCGCAAAGCAGGCCAACGTCCCGCGCTTCATCTGCGCCAGCAGCAGCAGTGTGTATGGCGTGTTAAAGACGCTGCCTTTCCGCGAAGACCTCGCCCTCACGCAGACCATCTCGCCCTACGCCGCCACGAAGCTCGCCGGCGAACAAGTCTGCTCAAATTACAGCCACCTCTACGGAATGCGGACCATCAACCTCCGCTTCTTCACCGTCTATGGCCCGCGCCAGCGCCCCGACCTCGCCATCCACTCCTTCTCGCGCGCCATCTGGGAAGGCCGCCCCATCCAGCAATTTGGCGACGGCACCACGCGCCGCGACTACACCTACGTCGATGACATCATGCAGGGAATGGAAGCCTGCCTCGGCTACGAAGGCCAGCTCTGCGACGTCTTCAACCTCGGCGAAAGCCAGACCACCACGCTCAGCGAACTCATCGCCACCATCGAAGCCTCGCTCGGCAAAAAAGCCATCATCCAAAAAATGGGCGAGCAACCCGGCGACGTCCCCGTCACCTACGCCGACATCTCCAAAGCCCGCCAACTCCTCGGCTACAACCCCCACACCAAAATCGTGGACGGCATCCCGAAATTCGCCGAGTGGTTTAAGACGACCGTCAAATAGACAACCGACCGCTGTGCCCGTGTAACCGCTTTGCATGAAGGACGGGTTGAAGTGGCTTCGTCGCTGGTCGGGGATTTCAATTGGTTTTAACGGGCGGTTTGGTCGTTTGATAGAGGCACCAGACAACTTGAAGATCATAACTCGTGGTTTGACTGGGACATTTTGCCATTTGAGGGACTGGATCCGCTGTTTGGACGAGTCGCGCCTTCGTTTGATGTAAGCGTATGGTCATTTAATGTGGTCGCCGGACTGTTTGAGGGGTGCATCTGACCGTTTAATGCCCCCGCCGTGGCGTTTGAGGGGTGCAAAGTGTGATTTGAGAGGCGGAAAATGCCATTTGACCGCCGGAAAATGTCATTTGACGTTTGGGCGGCGTGGTTGCCGCTGAGGAGTTTATGAAGATTCGTTGTGCGAGTGTTGTTTTTCAAGGGAAACCGAGGGGCCCCGGCAGTCAGTGTGCGAAAACCGACGAGTTTTGTCCCGTGTCACGGGTCGGTCAGGGGGTCTGATTCAGTCCTTGCGACCTGCGGCGACCGCCCATGTTTTTGGATTACTGACGCCAATGGCATCCGTTGCCTTGTCGGATCGAATTTGTAGTTTTTCCCTGCCGCCGAGTTCCCGCGCGGCGAAGCGCAACGTAGCCCGCGAGTCCCTTCGCGGGTAAGCCGCAATCGCGAAGCGACACTGACCATTCGTGTCGCTTCGCGAGACATCTCAAGCCGCGAAGGGACTCGCGGGCTACGTTGCGCTTCGCGCCGTTTCCAATTTCAATCAAACGCCTTTTGGGCGTCGGGTGTGAACGAAGCTTGCCCATGGGAATTTGCCGACTACTCTCCCCCGCCCCGCAGCCTCGGGCGGCGGGTTTTTTTCTGAACAACCAAGCAATTTACTGACATGGCAAATACGATCCTTGTCGGCGCTCAATGGGGCGACGAAGGCAAAGGCAAAATCATCGACTTCCTGACGGAGCGCGCTCAGGTCGTCGTCCGCTCGCAGGGCGGCAACAACGCGGGGCACACGGTGATCGTGCACGGCGTGAAATACGTGCTGCATTTGATCCCGAGCGGGATTTTGCGCAAGGGGACGATGTGCGTGATCGGCAATGGCGTGGTGATCGATGCGGTGTCGCTCGCGGGCGAAATCGAGGGATTGCGCAAGCAGGGCATCGCGGTGACGCCGAAGAATCTGATGATTTCCGACAGCGCGCATCTCACGCTTCCGACGCACCGCGCGCTGGACAAGGCGAAGGAGACGGCGAAGGGCAAAGGGAAGATCGGCACGACGGGCCGCGGCATCGGGCCGACTTATGCGGACAAGGTGTCGCGCACAGGTCTGCGCACGGGCGAGCTGTTGCAGCCGGTGCGGTTTGCGGACCGTCTGAAGGCGAAGATCGACGAGGCGAACGCGGTTTTGAAAGCGATGAAGGCGGAGACCGTGGACGCAAAGAAGGCGTGCGCGGAGTATCTCGCTGCGGCGAAGATCATCGCGCCGTTCCTCGGCAACACGGTGGTCTTCCTCGCGGAGCAGGTGAAGGCGAAGAAGGAGATGCTTTTCGAAGGAGCGCAGGGAACGTTCCTCGACATCGATTTCGGCACGTATCCGTACGTGACGAGCAGCAACACGACAGCCGGCGGCGCCTGCACGGGCTCGGGCGTTGCGCCAAACCGCATCGATAAAGTGGTGGGCACGATGAAGGCCTACACGACCCGCGTGGGCGAGGGTCCGTTCCCGACGGAGGACAAGGGCATCAGCGATTTCCTGCACGGCCTCGGGCGCGAGTTCGGAGCGACGACGGGACGCGCACGGCGCTGCGGGTGGTTCGATGCGGTGTTCACGCGCTACGCGGCGATGGTGAACGGCATCGACGAGGTCGCAATCACGAACACGGACGGGCTGGATACGATGGACACGATCAAGGTTTGCGTAGCCTACAAGCTGGGCCGCGCGAAGCTGGAGTATCCGCCGTCGGACATCGAGGCGCTGTCGAAGTGCGTGCCGATTTACCAGGAATTCCCCGGCTGGAAGAAGGATACAACCGGCGCACGGAAATGGACCGACCTCCCGCCAAAATGCCGCGCGTATTTGCAAGCCATCGCAAAGCTGACGGGCGCAAAACTCGCCATCGCCAGCGTGGGACCGGACCGGGAGCAGACGATCCTTTTGTAAAAAAGCCGGATGAAGCCTCCGCGCCACATCGCCATCATCAGGGACGGCAATGGCCGCTGGGCCAAAGAGCGCGGGCTTCCGCGGCTGAAAGGCCACGAGCGCGGTGCGGAGAGTGTGCGCGCAATCACCGAGGAATGCGTGGCACTCGGCGTGGAGTATCTCACGCTCTATGCGTTCTCGACCGAGAACTGGAAGCGGCCCGCGGAGGAAGTCTCCGGGCTGTGGGTGCTGCTGGAGCATTTCCTCGAAATGGAGCTCCCGACGATGATGAAAAACGGCGTGCGGCTCCGCGCCATCGGGCGCATTCACGAACTGCCGGAAACCACGCAGGCAAAGCTCGCGCAGACGATTGAAGCGACGGCGAAGAATCCCGCGACGACGCTCATCCTCGCGCTGAACTACAGCTCGCGCACGGAGATCGCAGACGCGACGAAGCGCATCGCCATCGAGGTCGCGGAAGGCCGGCTCGCCGCGGAGAGCATCACACCGGACACGGTGGGCGCGCATCTTTACACAGCGGAATATCCGGACCCGGAGCTTATGATTCGCACCAGCGGTGAACTGCGGCTCTCGAACTTCCTGCTCTGGCAGCTCAGCTACGCGGAGTTTTTCATCACGCCGAAACTGTGGCCGGATTTCGGCCGCGAGGATTTGCGCGAGGCGATCGCCGCATTCCACGGACGCGAGCGGCGTTTCGGCGGGCTGTAACTCGTCACCGCGCCACGAGGCGGATCGTGTCGGTGAATGTCTTCGTCCCCCGCGCTCCGCGGGCGTGCCACTGAATGCCAAAATCGACGCGGTTGCCGCTGTCAATGTGGCCGAGGAGTTTCTCCACAGTGCGGACTTCATTCACGTCGTACCGGCCGACCGTGGTGATGAGCATACCGGGCTCGATGCCCGCGAGCGCGGCGGCGGACTTCGGCTCCACTTCCGCGACGAGCACTCCGCTGCCTTCGGCATAGCCCGATTTTTCCGCTGCCTTCGCGTCGATATTCTGCAACGTGAGGCCGAAATACTTTTTCGCGAGACCCGGTTTCTCCGGCACCTTTTCGCCGCGCGCGATTTTCTTGAACTCCTCCAGTTTCTCCCGCGCGATGTTCGCGGGAATGGCGAATCCAAGCCCCTGCGTCGGCACACCCTGCGGGGTAAACGACATCTTCACGGAGCTGATGCCCACAAGCTTCCCCGCGATGTCCACGACCGGCCCGCCGCTATTGCCCGGATTGATGGCGGCATCGGTTTGCAGGAGATTCTGGTATTCGTTTTCGCCCACGGTGACGCTGCGGCCCTTCGCGCTGAGGATGCCCCGCGCGACGCTGCTGCCGTAGCCGAGCGGGTTGCCGAGGACGAGGCACGTCTGGCCGAGTAGATTCGGCGACAGCTCGGTGAGCGGGATGAACGGAAGCGGCGTTTTGCTTTCTATTTTAATGAGCGCGAGATCGATCTCCGGGTCGCCGGTGATGTAGGTCGCCGTGTAGGTTTTCCCATCGTTCGTGGTGACGGAAATCTTCATCTCCGCCGCGCGATCCACCACGTGCGCATTCGTAAGAATGTAGCCGCTCGCATCCACGAGGAATCCGCTGCCGAGGCTCTGGACCTTTTGTTTAATGAGCCTTGGCGGGCGCATCTGCCGGCCGAAGTAGTCGTCGAAAAACGAGTCCATCGGATCGCGCACCTGATGGCGGACGACGGATTCCGTGTTGATATTGACGACGGCGGGCAGCGTCTTCGCCACCGCCTTAACCGCCGGCTCCTGCGCGGGCTCATCCTGCGCGCAGAGCGGTGAGATGCAGATCCAGAGAAAGAGAAGCAGCTTCTTCATGCAGTGATTTTAGCGTAGTTGGACGGCACGCAACGCGGAAAATTCGCGCGATGTGGCTCGCCTCGCCCGAAGTCCGCCGGATAGGTTGCCGCGCGTGAAAACCATTCTCTCCTTCCTCATTGCCGCAGGTTCTTTTGCAGTCGCGCTGGATGCGCCGAAGCTCGAACTGAAACCCACCGGCGAAGTCATCATCACCGCTCCCGCGGACGCGCACGCACGCTACACGATTGATGGTTCCGCGCCGAACGCGAAGTCCGGGCCATATCTCGCGCCCATCACGTTGCGCTCGGGCGGAAAAGTAAAAGCGATCGCCGTCTCGGCGGATCGCAAAACCGTGAGCGCCGCCGCGGAGTTGGAAATTCCCGCGCCGCCTGATTCGAAGCCGCTGCCGTCCAGCGTCGTGGCCTGCACGCAGGATCGCGATTTTCCCACCTACGACTGGGCGGTGCGCCACAAGCTCGTGTCGGCTCGCACAGCCGCGACGAAGGCGGACCTCGTGTTCATTGGCGACAGCATCACGCAAATGTTTGGCGGCAAGCCTCACGATCGTTCGCAGCCGGGAAAAGCCGTGTGGGAAAAATACTACGGCCGCCGCAACGCCGCGAATCTCGGCTTCGGCTACGACTACACGGAGAACGCGCTCTGGCGCATCCAGAACGGCGAGCTCGACGGCGCGGCAGCCAAGGTAGTGGTCGTCAACATCGGCACCAACAACGCGGGGAAAAACACAGCCGGTGAAATCGTCGAGGGCGTGAGAGCAGTTCTCGGCGAAGTTCGCCGCAGCAAGCCATCCGCGAAGATCCTGCTGCTCGGCATTTTTCCACGCGGCGCAAAGCCCGACGCCACCCGCGAGAAACTCGCACAGGTGAACGCCTCCCTCGCCGGTCTCGACGGACGCGAGAACGTGACGTTTATGGACGTGACCAAGAGCCTCATCGAGCCGGATGGCAGCATCTTGAAATCCACCATGAGCGATTACCTTCACCCCACTACTGAAGGCTACGAGCGGATCGCCGGAGCAATCGAGCCCACGCTCAAGAAACTCCTCGGGGAGTAGGCGGTTCTATTTGGCCGCTCCCGCTGCGCCGGTTTACCGCGGATTTGGCTGCGCGCCTTTGCCCAGCGCCTGACCGAGGACATCGTAAACCCGCTGAAGGCCCGCGCGGGTCATCGCGATGCGGGTGTGAATCGGAAGCGTCGCGAATCCCTGACCCTGGTCCCGAATCAGGCCGCTGGAGAAGTCCAGATAGACCTCCTCGGCGCCGGCTGTGACCACGACCTGATTCGAGTAGCGCGCGGTCATGTCTTCGTATTTCACCTGGATTTTTGTCTGCTTTTTGTCGGGTTGGTTTTCCATGCGGGCACTCCTACGCCGCCCCGTTCCGTTTTGCAAACGGAGGCTCGCTCCGGCGGGAATCCGGTTTTGCGATTGAAGAAGCGCCTATTCTCGTGCGTCTTACACCCAGACAAATGGCCGTCCGTCCTCTTCTACTGTTCCTTCTTCTACTCGCGCTTCCGTCCGCGGCGCAGAAGCCCGCGCCCGGCGCGGCCGTTCCGGCAGGCGCGGCGGTGAATGATCAATCAATCCGCCCGCCTTTCGGTCTCGAGTGGGCCGAGGACTCGAAGCGCGTTGAACTGAAAATCGCGGCGGCGAAACTCACGATCAAGGAACGCAGGAAAATCGACGCCCGCTGGGCGCTGGTGGTCACCGGTTTTCAAAAGCCCGACGCCAAAGACAAGAACGCGCCCAAGCCACCCGCCCTGAATCAGGTCGTATTCTACTTCGGCGGTGGAAGGGTCGCGAAAGACAAGGCACCCGACGGCAAGGCGATCGATATCATCAGCGGCGGAGCGCTTGTGGAAGTAGAGCTTCAGTATCAGCAGGACGGATGGACGGAGGCCGACTACAACAAATGCCTCGGGGAAAAACGCCAGCTTCTCGAGCGCACGTACGGAGTCGGCCAGCAAATCGTCCGCGAGACAACGGAACTCCCCGAGGGAAAAGGCAGCACGACCATCGTTGGTTACAAATGGAACCGCAACAACACCGCCGTGGAGCTTGTTTACTTCACCGCCGAGGCAAAGCAGGAAAAGCACGTCTTCCACACACTAAGTCTCCACTACAAATCCGATCGCTGAACGTTCACGCATCCCGCTTTTCCCGCCATGAAACCGAGTTTTTTCCGCCTACACGTCCTTCCCGTTCTTTTCGTCTTCCTGATTCCCGCCGCATCCGCGTGGTTCTTTCGCTACGCGGAGCGAGTTACCGACGAGGAAGTCCTTGTATCCATCGATAAGAACATCGAAGCCGAACGCGGCGCATCGCCGGAAGACAGGAAAGCAGCACATGCCTTTTTCAAAGCAACGCCGGTTTCGCGCATCATGGCATCGGACGACCCGAAACATGCGGAACTCCGCGCAATGTTTGAGCCGGCGAAGAACCGGTATGCCGTGTTCCGTTGGATGCAGTGGACCGCGTGGGTCTGTCTCGCGACCATCGTCCTCACGTTCGTTATCGTGGGAATCAGCGTCGCGATGTCGTTTCGCTCCCAGTCCGCGCAGTACTGGTCGCTCCGTATCGGATGGCCCGTTCTGCGAACGTCGGCACTCATCCAGGTAATCGGTCAGGCGACACTCGCGGCGTTTCTTTCCTTCTGGGTCACGGCGATCTTTTTCGGCTCGTACTTCGTCAAATTGATCGTCGTCATCGGCCTGCTCGCAGCCCTCGCGGTTTTCGCCATTGTCACCGCGATGTTTCGCAAGGTGGAGAACTTCTGCGAAGTTGAGGGCCGGCCCCTGTTGGAATCCGATGCTCCTGCGCTGTGGCAGCGGATTCGTGAACTCGCAGCGCGCCTCAATACCGCTCCGCCGGACCGCATTTTCGTCGGCATCAACCCCAGCTTTTTCGTCACGGAAAACGCCGTCCAACCGGTGGGCGCACCGCCGATTCCGGCGGGCGGACGCACGCTTTATTTGAGCCTCCCGATGCTCAAGATCCTATCGACATCGGAAGCCGACGCGGTTCTGGGTCATGAGCTCGCCCACTTCAGCGGGCAGGACACGCTGTGGTCGCGAAAAATCGGCCCGCTGATGGGCAGGTTCCAGCTCTACCTCGGTGCGCTGGGCCAGGGTCTTGCGCTCGCAGTCGGGCATTTCATGCTCATGTTCTGGAAGCTTTACATGCTCTCCATCGGCAAGCTTTCGCGGGAGCGGGAGTTCCGCGCGGACTCGGTCGGCGCGCAGGTCACATCGCCATCCGCAATGCAGCGCGCGCTCATTAAAATCTGCGGCTACTGCGATTACCGCGGTAAGACCGAGAGTTCCATTATCGAGAAAAACCGGCTCACTCCCGAGCTGCATCTCGCGGAAACTCTCGAGAATGGCTACGCGGGTTTTCTAAAGACGTTCACAGCCGACGAGAGCTCCGCCTTTTCCGAAGTTCCGCACCCGTTCGACTCCCACCCACCGCTCAATCTGCGTATCGAGAATCTCGGCACCCGCACCGCCGATGCGCTTCGCGATGAAGCACTCCATGCCTCCGTTGAAGGCTCGTGGCACGCCGCAATTCCGGCTGCCGCCGAGATCGAACGAGGCATGTGGGACGAACGCGAAAAGCTGATCCAGAATTTCCACGGACAGGATCTTGCATGGCGCCTCAAGCCAAACGGACCCGAAGAACAGGCAATCGTGGAGGCGCAATTTCCAAAGAGAACCTTCGCCAACAAAGAAGGCCAGGAAGCGGTACTCGAGTTCGACAGGATTCTTCTCAGCTCGTGGCCCGGACCGGTTCTGTTTGGTGCCATCGAATCGGCGAGTCTTGATGACGAAATGCTCGGCGCGAAGCGGCTCACACTCGTGAGCCGGAACCCGGATGGCAGTAAGCTCAAGGTAAAGTTCCACCCGATGAAGTTCACGGGTGAAGCCGGGGACCTTCTGGCTCACTTTCAGCAGTACTACAGCCGTCACAAGACCGCCGAGATCCGCAGCGCTGAACCCGCCGCCTGAGCCGCCCGCTTTTAACCTTGCCCGGCGCGATTCCGGGCTCATCGTTCGGTCGTCATTATGACACGGAGCGATCCATCTCCCGGACAGGAAATCCCGCACGCGCCTCTCGCGCGCATGCTCAGAAATCCCGTGTCGATCGGCGGGCATCCCGACCTCCACAAGATGCTCGCCGAGGACCTCGAGTCGCTTCGGCTGATCGTCGACGGACTTCGCCGGCTCGAAACCAAGGCGATGGAAACTCTCAGTGCGGTCGACGCGTGCAACCGCGGATACTTTACGCCTGCAGAGGAGGACAGCGTCATGCGGCTGGTCTTCGCCTTCCGGAGCTACAGGCTCGGTCTTTACGAAATCATCCAGCACTATCTTGCTTACGAGCAAGTCGCCGACGCGGAGCTGCGCTTGCGGGCATTTTCGACGGGCTACGCGGCCGCTCTGTTTCTCTACGGCAAATCGTTCACGATGCTCCACGTTGCCGAGACACGCCCGATTCTCCGGCGGAAGCTGAACGAAGAGAACCGCGACGGTGCGATGAGCGCCGGCTTTCTCGACGAAGTGGTGGATTCCTACAGCTCGGTCTTTCACCAACGCCTGCTCCGGCGCGCACAGCGTTTCTGGCACAGCCAGCGCACGCTGATGCATTCGCTGCGTGCGAGCGATCCGGACTGGCGCTGGCTCAGCACCGTCATCCGGCGGCAGCGCGGCATTGTGCGGCGCGCATTCAAACGCGTGGTGCACTGGCGGATCCGGCATGACTGGAAAGCGCTTTGGCGAATGGTCTTCAAGCCAATCGGCACCATGAGCGGCGGCTTGGGAATGCTTTTCGCCGGTCGCGTCGCCCGCAAGCGACCGTCAAACAAAGCAGTTCACGCGATCGACGCCGCGTTGCTGAATCAATTGAGCCCGCTCCTGCAGCCGGGCGACATTCTGCTGATTCGTGCGGAAGGAAAACTCACGACCTCGCTGCTGCCGGGATTCTGGGCCCATGCGGCGATTTATGTCGGCGGTGCAGGGGATGTCGAACGCCTCGGCATGTCCGCGCATCCGCTCGTAAAGACCCGCTGGCCGGCGCTACGCGATAACGAGCCGCAATGGGGCTGGGTTATCGAGGCTGTCAGTCCAAAGGTTACGATTCATCCGCTGGATTACAGCCTGCGCGCAGATCACGTCGCCGTACTTCGCGCACAGCTGGACTCCGTGGAATTGCACGCCGTGCTCGATGAAGCCTGCTCGCATCTCGGCAAGCCGTACGATTTCAAATTCGACTTCAACATCAGCAGCCGGATTGTCTGCACCGAGTTGATTTACCGCGCATTCCACGGTCGCGCGAAGATCACGTTTGATCTCGTGAAGCGGCTCGGGCGCTACTCGCTCTGCAGCGACGACATAGCGCGGCAGGCGACACGCGCACACGAAGGTGGAGGCGGCCCGATGGAACTCGTGGCGCTGGCGGTGCGCGACGGCGCGTCCCGGATGAATCTACTCGAAAGCGTCCACGCAGTCCGCGGTATGGAGCTGATTCTGGACGGTCTTCGTCCCACAGCGGTCCGGGATTTCGCCCGCCGCGCTTCGCGATGAAAGACGCACCTCCCACGTCAGGACGCGGATTCCGCCTGTGGTTGCACCGTCTGTGTGTTCGCGTGTTCTTCGACCGCGTCACGGTGATCCATCCGGAGAACATCCCGAAATCCGGCCCCGTGCTTCTCCTCGCACTGCACCGCAACGGCGCGGTGGACGGTTTTGTCTACCACACAATTGTTCCGGAAAGTGTGTTCATGGTTTCCACGCAGTTGCGGAAGAACTGGTTTGCCCGGCTCTTCTTCAGCGGAATCGAAGTCACCCGGGACAAGGATCGCAATGGCGGTACGGCGGACAATTCCGACGCGGTGGACGAATGCGCCGCGCACCTTCGCGCAGGCGGCAAACTCTTCATTTTTCCCGAAGGCACCAGTTCGCTCGGTCCACGGCATCTTCCGTTCAAAAGCGGCGCGGCGCGACTCATCGACGCCATGCTGGAGTCCGGCGGCCCGATGCCGGCCATCGTTCCCGTTGGCATCCACTACGAGTGCGGATGGGCATTCCGCTCGCAGGTCGAGGTCGTTTTCGGCGCGCCACTGAGTCTCGACTTCGCAGGCACAACACGGCGAAGGCTTGTTGAGATTAAGCAGCGAATCAACAATGCGCTCGAAGCAGTCGGTGCAAACTTTGAATCCGATTCCATCCAGCAGACCGCGGAGCTGCTGGCCTACGGGAGGACACTCGGCACAGGGAAATCGTTCTTCTCCGGATTGAAAAGGTTCGAACGCGGCCTGCCGCCTGCGGTCTTCGCCGCTTGGGGGGAACTTCGTCCGGCGTTGAACGCGCGAGGCCTTCTGCGGCATCAAGGCGTGCCGCTTTTCCCGGTTCGTTCTCCGTGGCTGTATGGCCTCGCAACGGCGATATTTCCCGCTCCCGTGATCGCAGCGGCGCTGCTGAATGCGCCACCGCTTGGCCTCGCAGTCTGGGCTGGCGCAAAATTCGCAGACGCGCCCAATGTCATCGCGCTTTGGCGGATTCTCGTCGGGATTCCTGCGCTCGTTCTTTGGTGGTTCCTCCTCACCCTCGCGGCAGTGGTCGCCGGAAAGCTCGAATGGCTGCTCGGCGGGATCTTCATCAGCATCGTAGGGCTTCTGCTTTCGCGGCGGGCGGTGAAGGTGACCATTGCTTTCTTCAACGCCGTACAATTCCCGGCGCTCCGAAAGCGGATGCTCGCTTTTTACCGCCTCCTCAATCAGGACTCCTTCGATGACCCGGCGCTTTGAGCTTCATGAATTCTGTCTCGGTGGGTTTTTACTCGTGATGACGGTGTGGCTTTTCGCGGCGAGGGGAATCGCGGAGCCGCTCGCGTGGCTGTTTGGCGGGCAGCTGGCTGGAACGCTCGCGCTCGCCGCATGGGCGTCGCGCAAACCCAATTCCGCAGCCCGCTGGCGTTGCCGGCTCGCATGGTGCGCGATTGTCATCAATGTCTCCTACGTCGCCATGCGCGCAGCGGTGCCCGCGGTTCATCCCGTGTCCTTCGATTCACACCTATCGAATGCCGACATCCGACTTCTCGGAGCCCCAATCGCCTTGATTACAAAGCCCATCACGCGGGCATGGCTGACGGAGATTCTCAACTTCTGTTACTTCATTTTCTACCCGTGGCTGGTCTCCGTGTGGGTGCGGTTCAGCTTCCGGGATGCAGCGACGATTCGCAGACTCTGCGCCGGAGTTTTCACGATCTACGGCATCGGGTTCTTCGGCTATCTGCTCACGCCCGCAGCCGGCCCGCAGTTCTTTGCCGACCTCGCACCGGTTCTCAATTTTCCCCTCGAAGGCGGATTTTTCACGCGGCTCCAAAATGGCATCGTGGAAAGCGGCTGCAACCGTGTGGACGCCTTCCCGAGTCTGCACTGCGCGGTATCCGCATTCCTGCTATGGTTCGACTGGCATCATGCTCGACGCGCATTTTTTGTGATGCTGGCACCGTGCATCGGCCTGTGGTTCTCGACGGTTTATCTCCGTCATCACTACCTCGTTGATATCTTCGCGGGCTTCACACTCACCGCCGCAACGATCGCGGCAATTCGTTTATGGGAAAAGAATCGCACCTCGTCCTGAACTTCACCGACCCCGCCGCACAGAGCGTGGAACTCACGGGCGGAAAAGGCTCCAGTCTCGCACGGCTCACCCAGCGCGGATTTCCAGTCCCGCCGGGATTCGTCGTAACCGCCGATGCCTGCCGCGCATTTATGGCGCAGGCCGGCGACGTGGTCGCGCGCTCTGGTGTCACAGCGATGACCGACGCCGAGGAACGCCGCGCCGCCTGTTCCACACTTCGTGCCGCCCTAACCGCAATGCCGCTTCCGCAAACGCTGGTCGAAGCCGTCACTGCTTCGCTTCGCGCCGAGCCGGACGGACTCAGCTACGCGGTTCGTTCGTCGTCCACCATGGAGGATCTCGCCACATCCGCCTTCGCCGGGCAGCACGATACTTTTCTCAATATCACGGGCGCCGAGGCGATCCTCGCGCGAATTAGAGATTGCTTCGCATCGCTTTGGAACGACCGCGCGGTGGCTTATCGCAACGAGCGCGGATTTGACCACGCAAACGCCACCATGGCGGTGGTTGTGCAGCGGCTTGTGAATTGCGACGTGGCGGGCGTCGGCTTCAGCGTGAATCCTGTGAGTGGCGATCTCGGGGAGATGATCATCGACGCAAACTTCGGCCTCGGAGAATCAGTTGTGAGCGGTGAGGCGGAAGTGGATCACTTTGAAATCGGCAAGTCGGACCGCGCCGTCCGGCGGCGTGTCATCGCGGAGAAAACGCACCGCACCGTGACTAGCGAAGGCGGGACCGAGGATGAAAGAATACCCGCGGAGGATGCCGGAAAGCCGTGCCTCGACGACAAGCAGCTTGCCGCCGTCGCCGACTTGCTCGCGCGTGTGGAGTCGGACGCGCAGTTTCCGCAGGACATCGAGTGGGGAATCGCTGGCGACCAACTCTATTTACTCCAATCACGCCCGGTCACCAGCATCCCGCCCCGGTGGACACGCGACGAATCGGCCGAGCGCTTCCCGAATGTCATCGCCCCGTTGAGCTGGGATTTTGTGGAGGCGGGATTCCACGATTCGCTGGAGCACTCCTTCCGGCTGATGGATTTTCCGCCTTTCCAGGGCAAATGGTTCGCACAGCACGGACATTACATTTACGGAAATGCAAACGTCGTGGCGCTCTACGCGGGGCGCATTCCATTCACGTTCCGCACGCTCGACGAGCTCCGTGCAATCATCCCGCGTCTGCGCTCTGAATTCCGATGGGTGCAGGAATTGCCGGTGGCATGGGTTCGCGACATGGACGGCTATCTGCTGCGAATCGGGGAACTCGGCGCGGCCCTTCTCGGCACGATGAGCGAGCGGCAGCTCTGGGCTTACGTGGAGGAAGTTGTCGAACACGGAGCGAGATACTTCCGCCCGAATATCGCGATTTCACTTACGCACGGTGCGCTCTACCGGCTCCTGCACAGACTCTTGGCGCTGGCAGTCGGCGAAGCGGATTCGCGCCGACTCTTCGATGCGCTGCTCGGCTGGTGCGAGACAAAGACCGGGCAGATAAACGGCGAGTTGTTCAACCTTGCGACACTGATCCGCAGAACGCCCGCGCTCGAACACGAGATCGCATCGCAACCTTCGCGGGAACTAATCCATTCCGGTGCCTTGGATCGCTTCCCGGAGTTCGCGCGAAACTTCCGCACATTCATTCGTAATCACGGACACCGCGAGGTGGATTTCGATCCGCTCATCGCACCGTGGGGCGAGGCTCCGTGGGTGGTGCTCGATAATCTCCGACTGATTCTCGGCAGCCCGATGGATACTTCGCCCGCCGAGAAGGAGCGCGAGGGCAAGGTCGCTGCACAGCGGGCGGAATTCGAGTTGTTCAGCCGCATCCCGGAAGACCTGCACTTTTTCTTCCACGAAGTCATCCGCCTCGCGCGCTCGTACACCAGCCTCGACGACCTCGAGCACTATCAGACTACGCGGCTCAATCTACCGCTCCGCCGCGGTCTGCGCGAACTCGGTCAGCGACTGGTCGCGCGCGGTGTGATCGCCGATCCGATGGATATTTTCATGGCCCGCATCACGCAGATTCGCGAAGCCGTCGCTGCCGGGTCCGATTCCGCATGGGCAACGCTTGGCGAGGCAACTCGCCGGCAAAAGGCGGCGTACCTCGCAGACGCCGCACGCGAACCCGAATGGGTACTGGGGCAGGCTCCCGAGGCAAAGAGCGCCGGCGATTCGCTGACCGGGCTGCCGGGAAGTCCGGGCGAGGCGGAAGGAACTGTTTTCCTCGTTCTCGGCCCCGATGACTTTCCGAAGTTTCCAAAAGGGAGCGTGCTTGTCGCGAGAACGACGAACCCCGCATGGACACCGCTTTTCTACGGCGCGATCGCCGTGATTACAGAAAGCGGCGGCCCTCTTTCCCACGGAGCCGTTACCGCCCGCGAGATGGGTCTGCCTGCCGTGATGGCTGTTAAAGGCTGCCTCGGCGTGCTGAAAAACGGGATGCGAGTCCGGGTGGACGGCTCGCGCGGGCGCGTTCATTTGCTATCCGCGTAGACTGCGGAACCCCCAGCTCATACGCAAATTGCGGCTTGTTCGCGCCAATCCGTGCGAAGCCAGATGTGGTCGGTTTGTGCCAGAAAAGGCACGATGAAACATACGTCCAATACTTCCGAGGGGGGCCGGCCATGAGCGTCCTCGCACTCACCATCTTTGTAACACTGGCACTCGTCTGCTTCTTCCTCGTGATGTTTGTCATGAGCGTCGTGGAGGGCAAAGGCGGGCCGCAGGATGCGCTTCTGCCGCTGGAGAACGACAGCAACGACACCGTGAAGGAGGCACTGAAATGAGCACGACCACGGGAGAGAAAATCACGATTACCTACGACGACAAGATCGTGCGCCGCTTCATGGGTGCGTCGTTATTCTGGGGAATCATCGGCATGGTGGTCGGGCTGCTGATCGCGCTGCAGCTCGCGTTTTGGAGGCTGAACTTTGACACATCCTGGCTCACCTTCGGGCGGTTGCGTCCTCTACACACCAACGCGGTCATCTTCGCGTTTGTGGGCAATATGATGTTCGCGGGCGTCTATTACTCGATGCAGCGTCTGCTCAAAACGCGGCTCGCATCGGACATCCTTAGCAACCTGCATTTCTGGGGCTGGCAGCTCATTATTCTAGCCGCCGCAATCACGCTCCCGCTCGGCCTGACGCGCGGAAAGGAATACGCGGAGCTCATCTGGCCGATTAACATCGCCGTCGCACTCATCTGGGTCGTGTTTGCGATCAACTTCTTCTGGACGATCGCAAAGCGCAACGAGCCGACGCTCTACGTGGCAATCTGGTTCTATATCTCCACGGTCATCACCGTCGCGATCCTCTACATCGTGAATCACCTCTCGATTCCCACGAGCTTGATTCACAGCTACCCGATTTTCGGCGGCGTTCAGGACGGGCTCGTGCAATGGTGGTATGGCCACAACGCTGTGGCGTTCTTCCTCACCACGCCGATTCTCGGCATCATGTATTATTTCCTGCCGAAAGCGGCGGGGCGTCCTGTTTATTCGTACCGGCTGTCGATTGTTCACTTCTGGTCGCTCGTGTTTATCTACATCTGGGC
>SXWH01000244.1 GCA_005791535.1 Verrucomicrobiaceae bacterium
CAGGACAACCTCAAGCAAGGTCAGGAAGCGCTGGTGAAAGCCGAGGCGGACTTGGCAGCGGTCAAAGCGGATGAAGCGAAGCATGCGAAAGCCCTCGCAGCCGCCAAAGCTGCGCTGGCAGATGCCACGGCGAAGGAATCGAGCGCGGCGAAAGCTCTGCTGAACTCCGCGGCACCGTTTATCGCCAGCGACAAGCTCGATGCGAAACTTATCCCCTGTGTGTTGCTGGCAAATGCCACGCCGCGCGGGCTGGCGGAGTTTTGACACTCGCTGCCAGCAACGGCCCATTGCGCGATGGCAAAGGACATTTTTACGAAGGTGCAATCAAAGTTCCGACTTCGATTCGTTGGCCAGAAAAAATCCATGCCGCGAAAACCCAGTTTCGAGCGTTGACCATGGATATCATGCCAACAATGGCTGACATCTGTGAAGTGCCCATTGAATCCAAGCTCGAAAGCCGATCTTTCAAGCAGCAGCTTCTAACAGGAAAGCAGCCTGCTTTTGATCTTCCCGAGCATTACATGTGGTTTCAGAAAACCACGAAGCAAGCCATGTGTCTCGGTGATTGGAAAATCATCCGTGATGACATCAAAAGCGCAGCCGAACTTTATGATCTGAAAAATGATTCG
This sequence comes from Verrucomicrobiaceae bacterium, assembly GCA_005791535.1. Lineage (GTDB taxonomy): Bacteria > Verrucomicrobiota > Verrucomicrobiia > Chthoniobacterales > Chthoniobacteraceae > SXWH01. The sequence goes on from SXWH01000244.1 coordinate 630, forward strand.
CTTGAAGCAAATAACCTTGCAGCAAAAGACCCCGAACGCCTGAAGCAGATGACCGATGCCATGGATGCTCACCTCGCTGCCGCCAAGCTTATCCCTTGACAGGCTCCGGCTAAATGAACATTTTACAGGATTAAATTTTCGCGTTTCTGGAACAAAGGTCGCTTCACAAATGAACACTCTTCACACCCGCCGACGGTTCTTGAAAAATGCAGGTGTCATCATCGCCCTGCCGGTGATGGAATCACTCATTCCCCGCTCACTTGCGAAGGAGGCGGCCAAGAAGCCGGTGAAGCGCTTCGTTTGTATCTCCAATAACTACGGCGTCTATCCGCAGGCGTTCTTTCCGGCGCAGGGCGGACGGGATTACGAAGTCTCGCCGACGTTGAAGCCGATGGAGCGGCACCGGGCGGGTTTTTCGGTCTTTTCCAATCTCGACCATGGGCTTCAGGGCGGCCATGCATGCGTGCCGTCGTTGCTCAGTGGCGTCATGCCTGTGGTGGCACCGAATTTCCCCGAGATGAACATGAGCCTCGACCAGAAGCTCGCGGAGCATGTCGGCGCAGCGACGCGTTTTCCCTCCATGACGCTGGCGGTGAACGACGCGAATCTCATCAGCTTTACGCGGACGGGTGTGCAGGTGCCGGCGAGGGATTTGCGGGCGATGTATCGCGCGCTGTTCGTCGACGAAGATGCGAAGAACAAGGCCGCGGCGCATGAGCGATTCGCGCGGCACGGAAGCATTCTCGACGTGGTGATGGACGAGGCAAAAGCGGTGGAGAAATCGCTGGGAAGTGCCGACAAGGCGAAGTTCGGCGAATACCTCGAAGCGGTGCGCGGGTTGGAGCGGAAAATCGTGCAGGACGAGCCGTGGATTGACCGTGCGAAGCCAAAAGTCGCCGTGAACGAGCCGCCGCAGGGCAAGGGCACGGAGAAGGATTTGAAAGCGATGGTGGAACTCATCGCACTGGCGATGCAGACGGATTCGTCCCGCGTGTTCACTCTCACGAGCGGGTTCGTGAACGGTGATTTTGGCAAGAGCGGCGGCTACCACGGTTTTTCGCACCACGGCGAACGCGACGCCGAGGTCTCAGCCCTCAAAGCCATCGAAGGCTACCAAGTCGCGATGATGGCGCATCTCATTGATTTGCTCAAAGCGCAGCCCGACCCGCTCAATGGCGGCACGCTCTTCGACCACACGAGCATCCTCTACGGCTGCGGCATGGCCACCGGCCAGCACACGACGCGCAACCTGCCCATAGTGCTCGCGGGCGGCGGATTCAAGCTGGGCGAACATCGCGTGCTGCCCGAAGGCAAAACGGAACGGCTGCCGGCGGCCAATTTGCTGCTGAGTATTCTGCAAAACTTTGGCGTGGCGGCGGACCGCTTTGGAACCAGCACGGGAACCCTGAGCGGACTGGAATCGAGGGCATGAAAGCACTCCTCTGCTGTATTTTCGCCGGTGCAGCTCTGGGTCTTGCGGGAGCTGCTGAAGGTTCTGATGTGCTTGCGCCCTTCCTCAAGCAGCACTGCTACGGGTGTCACGGCACGGAGAAACAGAAAGGCGACCTGCGGCTCGACACACTCGGGCACGACCTCGCCAACGAATCCAACCTCGGCCACTGGCAAGATGTGTTGGAGCAGCTTCGCCTCGGTGAAATGCCGCCCGCGAAGCAACCGCAACCGGAAGCCGCGGAGAAAGCGAGAGTCATTGCATTTCTAATTACGAAACTCACGGCGGCTGACTCCAAGCAGCCTGCCGCGACAGCCAAGCCGGTCATCCGCCGGCTGAACCGCATCGAGCTTCGGAACACGCTTCGCGATTTACTTTATCTTGAGCAGCCGGTTTTCCGGAACCTCGGCATTCCAAAGCCCGAGGATGCCAACGGTGACGGCACTGTCTCGCGTCACAGCGAAGACCCCATCCGCGAATTTCCGTCCGACGAATTGGAGCATGGGTTCGACAACATTGGCAGCCGGCTCGTGATGTCGGACTTCTTGCTGAAGCTCATCATCGGTGCGGCGGAGGAATGTCTCGATTTTGCCACCGTCCCCGGCGACATGCCGAAAGTGGAAACGCGGCGCTTCGCGGCCCACATCCGCACGGGTGGTCCGGGCGGGTTCGAGGAAATGTCGCGACAGTTTAACACGGACTACGACTCGCTCATGGAGCGCTACCGCGAGCCCGGCGCGGCATCCAATGTCGGGCGCGTGGCTCCGTCGAAAATCGCGGGGAGCGGCGTTGGCGTTTCCGGAAAATACCGCATCACCGTCGAGGCCTCGGCGCACAATCAGCGGCATCCGTGGGGCGAGCTTGTCCGCAGCCGTGAGGACGAGCCGATGCTCCTCGGACTGCATCTTATCGACTCCCGCCGCGGAGCCTTCAACGAAGGCAATCCCAACACCGAACTGCTCACACAATGGCCGCTGGCGGACGACGGCCAGAAGCGCGCCTATGTCGTAGAAACGTGGATTGATGCCAAATGGCTCCCGTGGCTCGGCTGGGAGAACGCACCGCACGAACGGAGTCTCACCGTGGAGAAGCTTGTCCAAAAATATCTGCCCGCCGCCTACACTCCACCGCCGCAGGGCAAGGCGCCGGAGAAGGAAAAGAAGCAGCACCGAGAGGATATGGCGCGCGCGCTTTTCACCGCGGGCTACGCTGGTCCGCACATCCGCATCCACAGCCTGACCATTGAACCTGTGTTCGATGCATGGCCGCCTCGCAGTCACACGTTTCTTTACGGCAAGACCGGGCAGGAACCGCTGACCGAAATGATCCAAAACTTCGCCGTCCGCGCATGGCGTCGCCCCGTGAAGCCGGAAGAAATCGCTCGCTACACTGCGCTCGCAGAGGGGCGCGCGAACGCCAGAGCCTCGCGCGAGAACGCCCTGCGCGTCGCCTACAGCGCGATGATTGCTTCGCCGAATTTTTATTACCTGCGCGACACACCGGGGGCCGGCGACTTCAGCACCGCATCGCAGCTCAGCTACTTCCTGTGGTCCTCCATGCCCGACGAGGAGCTGCTGTCGCTCACCGCTGCGGGCAAACTCACCACTCGCGCCACGCGCCGCGCCCAGGTCGAGCGGATGCTCAATCACCCCAACGCCGCCTCGTTCATCCGCCGCTTTACCGAACGCTGGCTGCGGCTGGACAAACTCGGCTCCATGCCGCCACCCGGCGGATTCTATTTCCATCGGCAGATGGAGGGCCAGATGCTCAAGCAGACGGATGCGTATTTCGCCGACCTCGTCCGCCGCAACGGACCCGTGCGTGACATCATCGAAAGCGACTACACCTTCCTGAACGAGCGCACTGCGCAGTGGATCTACAAGCGCGACGACGTGTGGGGCGATGCGTTCCGCAAAGTCGCCGCCAAGCCGCCGCACCGAGGGGGAATGCTCACGATGCCCGCCCTGATGACCGCGACGGCCAATGGGGTGGACACATCGCCCATCGTGCGCGGCGTCTGGATGCTGGAGAGCGTGCTCGGCACGCCGCCCAAGCCGCCGCCGCCGAACATCCAGCCGCTTTCGCCCGACCTCCGTGGTGCCCGCACCATCCGCGAGCAACTCGAAGCGCACCGCTCGCAGGAGTCCTGCATGAGTTGCCACCGCAAGATAGACCCGCTCGGCTTTGCGTTCGAGAACTTCGACGAACTCGGACTCTGGCGCACCCACTACAAGGATGGCGGTAAGGCGCTGAAGATAGACCCATCATCCACGCTGTCAGACGGCCGTTCTGTGAAGGACGTGGCAGAAATGAAACGGCTGCTGCTTGAGAAGGAAGAACAGCTCGCCCGCAACCTTGTGGAAAAAATGCTCGCCTACGCCAGCGGCCGGCTGCTCACTCCACATGACCACGGCGAGGTCGAGCGCATCGTTGCCGCGCTGAAACCAAACGACTACCGCGTCCGAGACATCATCCACCATGTCGCCGAGAGCCGCATTTTTTTAAACCGATGAGCACGATGAAGCATCCATCGCCACACTCATCCCCGGTGGTCACCTTCACCATTGATGAACTTTCCACGCCCGTGCGCGGCCTCGCCGGAAACGAGAACGACCGCATCTCCATGCACGCGATCGGCCACAACGAAAGCTACAGCGGCGTCCCCGCCGACAAGATTCGGGAAAACATCCGCATAGGCCACATGCGCCAGGTCGCTCGAATCGCCGAAAGCCTCAAGGCCGTCCCCGAAGGCAACGGCACCATGTTCGACAACACGATGATCATGTATTTCCACGAAGGCGGCGAAACCCACCACGGCCACGGCACCGAAGCGCCCTTCGTCATCCTGAGCGGGAAAAACTGCAATCTCAATCTGGCCGGCCGCTACATCCGCCTGCCCTACCATGCAACCGCAGGCCGCAAGACGATCGGCAACTGGTATCCCACCCTGCTCAACGCGCACGGCAATCCGATTAAACACTACGGCGACTTTGACCTCGTGATGTCCCGACTGAAGCTGGATCAGTCCGGAGCTATCAAACAGTTCATGTCGTGAACCGCGCGCGGTTTCATCTCGTCCGATGGCTCGCCTGCTGGCTGGGCGTCGTCGCGCTCG
>SXWH01000245.1 GCA_005791535.1 Verrucomicrobiaceae bacterium
GTCGATGGCAAGGGTGAGCAGCCGTCCGTTTTCCAGCGCAGTGAGAAAGATTCGCCCGCCCGCGATGATGGGCGACGAGTGACCCGCGGGAAGCGGAACCTTCCACGTGGGCTTGTTTCCCTCGAACGCAACGGGCGGAACGCAGCCCTCCCCGGCAACGCCCGATCCGGCGGGGCCGCGAAACTGATTCCAGTCCGCGGCATTTTCCGCGCGTGCATGCGTGCAAATGTTCAGCAAAAGCGCTGCGAGCGCCATCGGGCGGAAGATGTGGTTCATCGGATTATCCCAAACTCAGGCGGTCTTCTTTTTCTTTTTCCGCTTCTTCTCCGGAGCGGGCGCTTTCTCGATGTTGCTCGAAGGCATTGGCGCATGCACGTCCGCGCGCCATGCTTTGAGAAGCGCGTGCAGTTCGCTGGCTTTGGCGGAATTCTCGGTGGCGAGATTCTTCGTTTCACCGATGTCGGCGCGGAGATTGTAGAGCTCCAGCTTTCCGTCCTCTAGAAACTCCATGAGCTTCCAGTCGCCGCTCTGGACAAGGCTCACTGGGGTCGTCCGCCACGTGTCCGCGCCGGCACCGAGATAGCCGGGGAAATGCTGGAAGATGGCCGTGCGTTTCAAGCTGGCCGATGGATCGCGGAATAGCGGAACGAGGCTTTCGCCATCGAGCACCTGGCGCGGCTTCTTTGCGCCGGAGAGTTCGAGCATCGTCGGGTAGATATCGACGTGAATCGTCGGCACGTCGCAGCTCGTTCCCGCCTTGGTGACGCCGGGCCAGCGAACGATGAACGCCACGCGAGTTCCGCCCTCGTAAAGGCTGCCTTTTCCGCTGCGCAACGGTGCGTTGTCCGTGACATCGCCGGCCTTCTTGATTCCCTCGCGCTCGTAGCCGCCGACGCCGCCGTTGTCGCTCGTGAAAATGAGCACGGTGTTCTCTGCGAGTTTGAGGTCATCGAGTGTCTTCATCACGCGCCCCACGCTTTCATCGACGCTGGCAATCATCGCTGCATAGACCGGGTTATCGTGACCGCCGACGCCGGGCTTCGATTTGAACTTCGCGACCAGCTCCGGCTTTGCGTGGTGCGGCGAGTGAACGCCGAAATGCGGGAGATAAAGGAAGAACTGCCGGTCCTTGTTCCGGGTAATAAAGTCCACGGCCTTGTCGGTGAGAAAGTCGGCGAGGTACTGGCCTTTCGGATAGTCTGCCTGTGGATTGGTCACGAAATCGAAGTGCTTCCCAGCCGTCACGAGCGCTTCATCGAAGCCGCGCTGCGACGGATGAAACTTGCCGCGTTCGCCCACGTGCCATTTGCCAAACATCCCGGTCGCATAGCCCGCAGCCTTCAACTGCGCGGGGAAAATGTCCCGGTTCAGCGGAAGGTCCGTCACGTTCTCCACCGGACGCAGCGGGCGCTTGCTCCAATCAAACCGGTCGATGCCGCCAACCGTGTAAACTCCGGTCCGCGCGCCGTATTGCCCGCTCAGCAGCGCAGCGCGGGTCGGCGTGCAATTCTGGCAGTGGTGGTGATTCGTCAGCTTCATGCCCTGCGAAGCAAGGCGGTCGATGTTCGGTGTTTCGTAATATTTGCTGCCGAACGCGGCCACATCCGTGTAGCCGAGGTCGTCGGCCATAATGAAAACGATATTCGGCGGTCGGTCTGCGGCGTTCAGCGCGACTGTGAGCAGCGTGGAGAGAAGGGCGGTGAGAAATCTCATGCGTGCGATATTTCCCGGACGCCGGAGCGAGTGCAATGCCCAAACGGGAACGCGCTACGGCGCGGGAACCACTGAGAGTCCGAGCAGTGTTTCTCCGCCGATGAATGACATTCCTTCCACTGCGGTCTTCGTGCGAATCGCTTCCATATCCACCACGAGCAGACCAAGCACGCGGCGGATGTTGACGAGTTCGTGTTTCGAAACGGGCGTGCGTTTCGCCCGTTCCAGCCAGCGTACCGCGGCTTCGATCGCCCACGAGTGCCACAGGAAATTGATCGACTCGGTTCCGGGAAGCTCCGCGCCGGTATGGCTCTTGAAGCTTTCGATAAACTCGCCCGCATCGTCGGGGTCGTCCGCACTCCGCGTCGTGAGGCGCGCGATGTGGCGGGGAATCTCCGCGGCGATTTCCGGCGGAAGCGCAATGCCGGCTTGCGCTTCGGCCCGCATCAGTTCGGCGTAAAGTTGAAGCGTGAGTCCCTCGGAAACCGGCTCGGATGCAGCAGAGGTGCGCTGCCATCCACGGAGGTCGCCGCGTTGAGTGTAACGCGAGACGAGAAACGACGCGGTCTGCCGCAAAAGTGCGTCGCGTTCCTCCACAGTACCGGCCCATGGAAGTCCCGCGGACTGCGTCTCCAGCAAGGCCAGAAGGCCCAGCGTCGTGGAATACGGGCTATAGTGCTCGGGAGCCTTTTGATTTGGAAAGATATTCCAGCCGCCGTTTGCGAGCGGACGGTAAATCGCTGTCGCCCGTTGCGCTTTGGCCAGCCGCTCCATGTAGATTTCCCGTTCCTCCGGCCGGAGCAGATCGGGAATGGCGAGCGCCCGTGCGAGCATCACAATCGTCCAGCACGCCGGCTCGCAGAGCGTGTAATCGCGCTCCGGAATAACCCGCCAGCCGTAGCCTTCGATCAATTCTCCGGGCCTGAACAGGTCATCGGCGTACGGGAGAACGAGGGCGCGCTTCTCCGCAGCCGTGAGATTTGGAATGCTGAGCAAACCGACGATTGCCTGCGATGAACCCCACACGCTCGACAGTTCGTCCTTCACCGATTGCAGGCTCGTCGCGATGCGGCCGCCGGGCTGCCGGGCGGAGAGAATCGCGCGGGCGATTGCCGAACGCATCCGGTGGGCGGAGGCGCGGACCTCGGCGTCGGTGCGGACCGGGCGGAAGATGGACATCTCCCGCGAATCGAACCAGCGCTGGATGGCCGCACCGCCGGGCAGCCTGTGCTTGGTGTCCGCGTCCGCGAGCAGAATGTAGAGCAGCGGCACGAGCACCAACGCGGCCCACGGTGCGAGCGAAGCGAGCGTGCGCTCCCACGAGAACGGCCGATCCGTCCACACGGGCGTCGTCCCCAGGCCCTTCAAACTCACCTTCGTTCGTTTAAAGCCACGCTTCTGCATCGCATCGCGGCTGCCGGTCATCGCGAACGAACGTTCGCAAAGCGCGAGGCCCTCGGGCCGGGCCATGTTTTGGAGCCGGGCAGCGAGATTTACCGCGGCGCCGTAGTAGTCGTCCGATTTCGAAATCTCCCCCGTGGCCACGCCGAAGCCAATCCGCGTGGGAAACGAAAGCCCTTCGAGGTCCTGCGCTGCGAGATGCTCCGCGACAAAAATCGGAAATGCCTTTCGCGCCTCGGCGGCCGCCTCCACGACAAACTGCACGAGCGAAGCATCCGGCTCGCTGGTCGTTTCCCAAATCATCAGATGGCCGTCGCCGAGGTTCTTGATGAAATCCGCCTTCCACCCTGCGAACCGCTCCAGAATCGCCTTGTGGGAGGCGTCGGCGAATGCTCCGAGGTCCGCCGTCGGCAGTTTCTTCGACGCCGAGGTGAATCCCCGGATGTCGTAAATCATGATGACTGCCGTGACCTTTGCCATTGCTGCCGTCATTATCGGTCCGCGTTTCGAAAGTGGCAAGATTTAGGGCGGGCAGTTTGCCGCGCCTCAGCCGAGAATATCGCGAATCACCCGGCCGTGATCGATGTCCAGCCGCTTGCGGCCTGGGACTTCCAGTTTCCGCGAATCCAGCCCGAGCTGATGCAGGATCGTCGCGTGGATGTCCGTGACGTAATGCCGGTTCTCCACCGCGTGAAAACCGATCTCGTCCGTCGCGCCGTGCGTCATTCCGCCGCGGATACCGCCGCCCGCCATCCACACGCTGAAACCGTAAATGTGATGATCGCGCCCGTCGCTGCCCTGCGAACCGGGCGTGCGGCCAAACTCCGTCGCGAACACCACGATCGTCTCCTCCAGCATTCCGCGCCGCGCGAGGTCTTCGAGCAACGCGCCCGTCGGCTGGTCCACAGCCAGCGCGTGTTTTGTGTGATTCGCCTTCAGCCCGCCGTGCGCATCCCACGCGCCCGCGCCGCCGCCGCCGTGCTGGATTTGCACAAAGCGCACGCCGCGCTCCACGAGCCGACGCGCCGCGAGGAGCTGACCGCCAAATTCCCGCGTCGCGTCCTTGTCCAGACCGTAGAGCGACTTCGTCTCCGCGCTCTCCTTCGTAAAATCCAGCGCCTCCGGCACCGAACGCTGCATCCGCCACGCCAGCTCGTACGACGCCACCCGCGCCGCCAGCGCCGGATCATCCGGATACACCGTTCCGCGCGCCGCATTCAGCTCGCGCAAAAGACTCGCCCCGATCTCCCGCGACGCGTCGCTCTCCGCCCGCGCCGGCTTTGCAAAATCCAGCGGGTTCCCCGCATCGATCCGCAGCGGCACCGCATCATGCGCCGGCCCGAGATAATGCCCGTCGCGCTTGTTCCAATACTCGCGCGTGCCCATCGAGATAAAGCTCGGCAGATTATCATTCAGACTTCCCAGCCCGTAATGCACCCACGCCCCGAGCGTCGGAAACTCCCCATCCAGCATATTGCGCCCCGTGTGAAATTGCGTCTGCGCCCCGTGATTGCTGTCCGTCGTGAACATCGAGCGCACAATCGCCAGCCGGTCCACATTCCGCGCGATGTGCGGAAACCAATCGCTCACCTCGATGCCACTCTGCCCGTGCTTCGCGAAGCCCGTTTGCAGCGGATACAGCGTATTGCGTTGATTCCCATTTGCATCCGGCACCACCAGCCGCTCCAGCGCCAGCTTTGCCGGATTCTGCACCTCCGCATAAGGCGTCTGCGCGATCGTCTTCCCCGCGTATTTATTCAGCTCCGGCTTCGGGTCAAAACTCTCCATGTGGCTCACCCCGCCATTCATAAAAAGCCAGATCACACTCTTCGCCTTCGGCGCAAAATGCGGCGTGCCATCCGGCAAGCCATGCGCCGCCGTGGCCTCGCGATGCAGCAACGAAGCCAGCGCCAGCCCCGAAAGGCCCATCTCGGAAAGGAATTTGCGGCGGGTGAGAAAGTTCATCATCAAAGCACTCCCCATGGAAAAGCCGCGCCCCCTCCGCTTCTTTGCCCATCATTTCCCGCGCCGCCGCGCCAGCGTATCAAAATAGAAACCGTCCACGCAGCAATGCGAGCAAAGCGAGCCAAGGAGCGGCGACATTCCTGTCGCTGTCCAAAACATCGCGCGAAGCGCCAGATCCCTCTCCGCTCCCCGCTCAATGAGCTTCCGCTTCGCATTGTGTGTCATGCAGCGACAAGAATGTCGCCGCTCCTTGGTTCGCTCGCGCTCACATTTTCACGTTTCCCGGCACCCGAAAAAAACCGGAAAAATTATTTGACACCGCGCAATGCCGGTTCTTGATTTTCGCCGCGATGCGAGTGACAGCCTCCAAAATGTCCGAGTCATCCGAGCCGGCTTTCGCCCGCCCGTCGCATTTTTCGTCTCCAAATCCCGCGTCGTTTTTCCGCCACCTTCGCTCCGCAGCGAAAAACCACGCGTCCTTTTCCAAAAACCACGCATCCGCTGCCGGAGCCCACGCATCCAGCGCAAAA
>SXWH01000246.1 GCA_005791535.1 Verrucomicrobiaceae bacterium
GCCTTTCAGCTCGGGTCGCTTCGGGTCGTTCAAATCGGGCACATTCGGCGGGGCCGGCGGCGGCGGGGTGCCGAGGATGTTTTCGAGGACGAACTTGCCGCGCTTGACCGGGCTCGTGCGCGTCGGATTCGAAGTGAGCGCGAGGAAGGAGCCGTGCCCGAGAATGCCGCCCGGCCTGCGCGCGGGAACCTTCACTTTTACAAACGCGTCACCCTCCACGCCATCGATGCCGTAAAGCCGCGCGAGCCGCTCATTCACGAATGTGTAGTCGGCCCCGAGCAGGTCGGTGATGGGCCGGTCCTCGCGCATGATGTGATCGATGAGCAACTCCGTCTCGCGCTCCATCGACAACGCGAGGTCGCGATTCCATTCGCGGAACGTCTTCGGGTCGGGCTGAAGCGTGAGGAGGTTTCGTGTCTGGAGCCACTGGCCGACGAAGTTGTTGATCAGCGCCTCGGAGCGCTTGTCCTTGATCATCCGCAGAACCTGCGCATCGAGATTTTTCCGGAGCGTTCCCGCCTGCGCCTGCGCGAAGAGCTCGCCATCGGGCATCGTGCTCCAAAGAAAATACGAGAGGCGCGAGGCGAGCGCCCATTCGTTGATGGGGTGCGTGGTCTTCGGATTATCGGGCTCGGGTTGCAGTTCTCCGCGAAACAAAAAGTGCGGCGAAACCAGGATCGCAGTCAGCGCGGTCTGCACGCTCTGCTCAAAGTTCCCGCCCTTTTGACCCGCAGTGCGGTAGATGAACATGAAGCGCTCGACCTCCGCGGCCGAAAGCGGACGCCGGAAGGCGCGCGATGCAAAGTTCGTGATGATCATCCGCGCGGCAACGGTGAGGTCGCGCTGGCCCTTCCCCGGTGCGAACAGCCGGATCTGCGTGGGCGGCGCAGTAACCGGCTTCGGCGGAGAAACCAGTTCCACTTTGCGAAGCGTAACCATGCGCTTCACCGGCTTGCCATTCTTCATCTCCGGCTGCGGAAGCGGATTTGCCACGCGGAATGTGAGCGTGTGCTTTCCGGCGGCGGGAACATTCACGGGGATGGCATGCTTTGCGGTCATCTCCGGCTCCACGGGCATGGCGGGGATATTGATGATCTGACCGTTCAGCTTCACCTCCAGCTTCGTCGCCTCGGCACCGACACGCGGCCCCGCAGCTTCGATGCGGAAGGTGTATGCACCCGCGACGGGAAGCTCCACGCTCACCGTCGCGGCTGATTCATCGATGCGACGCGAAACCGGCGTGCTGCCCTTCTCCGGGCCGCCTTTGAGCGTGAGCAAATCCACGCGAATCTTTTCCGAGCGCGGTTTGTGGTCGTTCAAAATCGCCGCACTCATGATCTTTTCCGCCGCAGCGAGGTAGCGCTCGAACAGGACCGGTGGGAGCGAAAGCACGTCGCCGATGTTGTCGAAGCCGTAGCCCGAATCGTCCGCCGGGAAATCGTCTGCAGGCTCGAAGTCCACGCCCACGAGGTCGCGGATGGTGTTGTTGTATTCCACGCGGTTCAGACGCCGGATCGTCACGCGGCCGGGATCGGGGTTGTTCGGGTCGGTGGCGAAAACATCCTTCTGGATCCACTTCACGAGCTTCTCGCGCTCGTCGGCGGTGGGCTGCTTTTCCTCATCGTCGGGCGGCATCGCCCCGGAACGAAGATTCTCCAGCACGGCGTCCCAGACCTTGAAATCCTTCGCCGCCGCCTCCGCAGAGCCGTACGTATCGAGAATGATATCGCCCTTCTTCTTCGTCGCCGTGTGACACCGGTAGCAATACGTGTCGAGAAGCGGCCGGATTTCCGTCTGAAAATCCGCAGCGCGCGCGGAACCCACCGCGAACAACGAAACCATGATGGCACGTGAAAACGTCATGAAGTTCCGGACCATAGGCGGTTTCAAATGCTCATGCAATCGGGCTATTCCGCCGTCGTGCGCCGCGGGTTCCACCAACCGTTTTCCGCTTCGGGACCGACCCATCCGAGCGAGTGTTTTCCTTCATCGCCGCCATAGAGATTCTTTCCGCTGCCGAGTCGTCCCGGTGATTCCGCGGTCGCGTGACCATCGCACCAGACGACATTCGCCTTTCCGCCATGACGAAAGTGAACGCTCGGCGCGAGCGGCCCTGCAAGACGGCCATTCGGGGCGACCCATTGATACGGCTCGGCGAACGGATACTCCTGCAACCCGTCCTCGCGGGCGAGCGCCGTATCTGCGAACATCAGCGTGCGCTCGGGCCGCGCGATGTTTGCCATGCGCTCGCCGTTCCATTTGTCGCGCGGCGTACCGCCGATGTAGACGGCATTATATCCGTAGCCTCCGGAGCCGTTTTCAAAGCTGTCCTTTCCCGAAACGAATTCCTGGAACGACGGACACTCCTTCAGCCGCCCGTCGCGCCCGAGATACGGCGCAAGCGGGCCGAGTGTCGGATCGAATTTTGCATCGGTGCTTTCGCGCGCGCCGTGCCAGCGGACGTTGTTCGAACGCTCCTGCGCCGGGCAATACTGACCGTCATGCTCGACCGCGTAGCGTCCATTGGCCTCGGCGAGGAAGCGGAGATTACCGAGACACTTCGAAGCAGCCGCACCCGCACGGGCACTACGCAGCCCGGCAAAAATAAGACCGGCAACGATCGCGATGATCGCAATCACGACGAGCAATTCGACCAATGTGAAAGCGGCGGAAGACCTTCGCATTTCTACGCCCTCCTTCGACGGCAAAGAGCCGCGAGTCCGGCGAACACACACGCGACCGAGCCGGGCTCCGGAACGGCCTGATGAATCACGCCCACCGCATCGAGGTCGAATCCGCCCGTCTCAAAAAACGTCGGCCAAGGATCATTGATGACGCGATTCAATGAATCACGCGTCGCATAAAGCGGGTCGATCGAACCGACGACATCCACGATGCGGATGTGGGTCACCGCATTCAGATTCAGACCCGGCATCCCGTTCAACTCCGCAAGGTCGAACGGTGTGCCGAACCCCGAGCGATACTTGCCCGCGAGATTGTGAATATTCGTCGGGTCGAGAAGCGAAAAGCTCCCGACTTGCGTCGCCGTCTGCGTTTCCGAGAAGGAGTTGAAGCGGAAGAAATTCGCACCATCCGAACTGACTTCCACGAACGCGAGTTCGAGGAAGAAATCGTTGAGGCCGTTTTCGAACACAGCGAAGTCTGCTCCGGCGCCGTTCGCGATCGGGCGATCGAATGTGAGCGTCACGGAGCCTCCGTCTCCGAGACTGAGCACCGGCAGATTGTCCGTCACGGCGTTTGCGATGCCGAACGCATCGGACGCGGTTCCCCATGTTGCCAGATCGCCCAGCGGGTCGGAGATATCCACCGGACCGCGCACAAGCTGCGATACGCCCGTCGCCCATCCCGTGAAAACCGATGAATCGTAGGAAATCGCCGTCGTTCCAGCTTGCCCGGCCGCAGGGGCAAACGGCCCGGCGAACGCGGATGCAGCGAAACCAAGGAATGCGGCGAGAGCGGCCTTCATTTCCGGTTTCTGCGCAAGCCAAGCACCGCCAACGCGAGTCCGAGCAACCCTGCCGTCCCGGGCTCGGGAACCACGCGGAAAATCGCGCTCTGATCATCCGACGTTGGCGCTCCGTTGTAGTCGGTCACCGACACATAAAGCCCCGTGAAATCCGACGCGAGATTGCCGATGACATCCGCACTGAACGCGATCGGAGTCGCCGTCCCGGGCGTGATGAAATCCTGAATCGTCACCTGCGCAAAATCGGTTCGCGCAAGAAAGCCGGGTGAAGCTTCAAGAACCTCAAAATAGGCATTGCCGCCGTTGATGTCCCATCGATGCCCCAAATCCAGCGAGAGCCCGCCGCCATTGATCTCCGCGGCGTTATATCGATAGATGCCGGGATTCGCAGCGAAGCTGGTGGAGCCGTAGTAGAGCGTCGTGCCGCCAAACGCGATTGGCCCCGAGAAGTCCGTGGATGTGAGAATGCTCGCAGCGACGCCTGTCGTGAGATCGAGTTTGAAAAGCTGATTTCCCGCGAAGCCCGGATTCGCGGAAAGCCAGCCGAAGCCGCCGGAGAAATCGATATCATACACTCCGCCGACCGTGGCGAGGGTCGAGACTGCATTCGTTCCGAGATCAAACGTCCGGAGCGTGCCGACGGAAGACTCGCCAAAGTACAACTTCCCGCCGAATTCCTTCACGAACGAGCCAAATACGCCGCTTCCGTAATCGAACAGCACGGTGGGCGTGGAGAAGCCGTCGAGCGCACTGCGGCGGACGAGCTGTGTGGATGCCGCATTTCTTTGAAGCAGGTAATACAGCGAGGTGCCGTCGACCTCGACGCCTGAGATTGCCTCGCCCGGAGCGGTGCGGAAGAGCTCGGTAGTCGGGAGCCCGGATGTGAGCGATTGCGCATTGGTCGGTGCGGTGAATGCGGCGGCGAATGCAAGCGCGATGCCTGCCTTGATCAAACGTTTCATGGTTTCGGTATATGTCTCTTGTTGGGTTGCTGGTTTGGTTTACGAGAGACCCCGAAGCCCGTCCGGAATGCGATTGCGCTCCAAACGTGCGAACTGGAAATCCCCCACTCTTCGTTTTGGCGACGAAGTTTTCCCTTCGCCGCGAGCCGATTGGCGCGCAGCGACGAGTGAGTCGCATCCGTGGAAATATTCTGGCTTCTGGCTCCCGGAACCCGCCGGTTGCCCGACGGACTCCATCCTTCCTCCCGCCTTCATTCCTGCCGGAGCAGAA
>SXWH01000247.1 GCA_005791535.1 Verrucomicrobiaceae bacterium
GAATCTTGTGCATGCCGAGGATGCCGCTTTGCGGAGGATTCAAAATCGGAGTGCTGAGCAGGCTCCCGTAAATGCCGCCGTTGCTGATTGTGAAGACTCCACCCTGAAGATCTTCGATCGTGATTTTCCCCTCGCGCGCCTTCACTGCATACGCCGCGAGATCGCGCTCGATGTCGGCAAATGATTTCTCTTTCGCACCACGAATGACCGGGACCACGAGCCCGCGCTCGGTGCCGACAGCGACGCCGACGTCGTGGAAGTGATTCTGCACGATGTCGTCGCCATCCACGCGAACGTTGATTTGCGGGACTGCTTCGAGCGCGGCCACCGTGGCTTTGATGAAGAACGACATAAAGCCGAGCTTCACGCCGTGCTGTGCGAGGAACGCTTCGCCGAGTTCCTTGCGCATTCTCATGACGGCCGACATATCGACTTCATTGAATGTCGTGAGGATCGCGGCTGTGTGTTGCGCCATCACGAGCTGCGCGGCGATCTTCCGCCGGAGCGGTGAGAGCCGCTTGCGCGTGGTGCGCCCATCCGAAACCGGTGCGACGTTCTCGGACACCGAGGCAAGCGCTGCATTCGCAGACTCCACCGCGGCGGCAATGCTCACCGGCGCCGTCGGGGCCACGGGAATCTGCGCGGCAGCAGGCTCCGCCACCTTCGCTGCGGCCTTTTTCTCAGCCTTCGCGGGTGCAGGCCTCGGTGCCTCGGGTTTTGCTGCCGGAGCAGCAGGCGCGGCAGCGGCACCTGCCGGATCAATCATCGCGACCACCTGCCCGATTTGTACCTCGGCTCCCGCCGGAGCCTTTATGATGAGCACGCCGGCTGCCTCGGCACCCACTTCGGTGGAAACCTTGTCCGTCTCCAGCGTAAACAGCGCCTCGCCTTTCGCGACGGAATCTCCGTTGTTTTTGTGCCACGTGGAGATCATGCCGCTGGTGATGGATTCGCCGACTGCCGGAATTTTGACTTCGAGACTCATGGAAAAATTGGACCTGTTGTTATCGTCGTTTGCGTAGCAGCCGCAACCGCAAACAGTGATTTCCGGATGAAACCGGCCATTCTAATCCGAAGGAGTCATTCCAGAATCAGGCTCAAATGCCCAACGAGAGAAGATCCTGAATCGCACAAAGCAGCCCCTTGGCCGAGAGATATGCGGAGGCTTTAATCCGATTCAGCGGACTCGAACGGGCCACGAGGTCGCGTCGCATCGCCGCCCAATTGGTGCGATTCCCGACATTGCAGGAAAGTGAAATGCTCGGACTGAGCATCTGCGTCGTGTGCCACCAACCCGAGGGGATGAATAGCGTTTCCCCCGGTTCCAGAACGAACACATCAGGCTTCGCTTTCGCAAAAAGCGGATACCGCTCGAGGTCCACGTTCTTGATGTCGGCACAATGCGAAAGGTTGGGACAATCCTCCCGCGGGTATAGGAATGCCGACTGTTCCGGGCCGTAAACAAAGAACTCCTTACGCCCGTAGAACTGCATGAGAAAGGCGTGAGTGTGATAGCCGTCCCAATGAAGAACGGGAAACCCGCGGCCGTTTCCGCCGATGTAAAGTTCGATTGCCGACCCACGGTGGAAAAGCTCCCGAAACACGGCATTTCGATACGACCGCTCCATCCAGTTGGGGTGGAAGTATCCGCTTTCAGGCCGGATATCATCGATCAATTCCGGGAAATGCTCTTTGAGCACCTGATTGCGGAGATATGGAGCTGGATTCGCCGGATCGGACGCCATCACCGCATCGATCAAATCCGCGAGACGCCACGACTTTCCATCGATCTCAAACGTCTTGTCCGGCCAGCGCTCTGCAAACATTTCCGGACTCCATTTTCCGAGCGCGGGCCATCCGTCCAGTAAATCGGTGAGCACTACGGGACGATTCGCCTGCATGTAATCGCGGTAAAAGTCGCGCGGAGAGATTCCCTTGCGCTTTTCAACAGGTTCGGATGTCAGATTCATCGGATACGGAAGAGCCTATAACGTGCCGTTTCGAAGAGGAAATCCCGATACCAACACGGCCATTCTACGGAGTTCGAAGAATCAAGCGCAGTGAATCGAGGCGCATCCTGGTGCCGGCAATGGCTGCGGCAAGCTCGGCTTTCTGATTTCGCAAAAGGTCGATTTCCTCCGGCCGGACGTGGTCGTTAATGCTCCGCAGCGTCTCAAGCCGCCCGATCTCCGCGTCGAGGTGTGCGGACATCTCCAGCGTCGCCTTTTGAACGACCGCAGGAAGCTTCTTCGCCGCGAGCGACTGCGCCGCGGACAGCATCGCGGGCAGGAGTTTCTGTCGCATCGGACCTCGATCCAGCAGACGGAAAATATCGCCCTTTTCGAGTTTCGCCCCGGCGAGCCGCGTATCACCGGTCTGGTCGGCCAGCGCGTGATCCACGACGACGCGCACAGGGAGCGGCGGAAGGAAACGGTCCATATGCAGCGAGGCCGGAGCGGCGCACTCTGCGACGCAAAGAACCTCAAGCAGGATGGCCTCCGTGCCGCTCCCCTTCCAGACACCAAACGCGCTGTTTCCACCCTCGCCGCCCAACAGCAAATCAAGCGCTCCGGTCACAATCGGATGATCTCCCGTCATCAAAACCAGATCCTCGCGACTCAACGCGCGGGCGCGGTCAAATGTCACCGTGATACCTTCCTCCGGCAGCGCCGGAAACGCATCGGTCAGCAAATGCCCCGGCTTAAGCAGATACGCGTTTGTGCTGTGATCCTCGACCTGCACGCCGAAGTGATCGAACAAATCGACGCAGAACTCGCGGAATGTCGCATCGGAGTCCGCGGCCCGGATGTGCTTAATCGTATTCGCAGCCACAGCCGGCTTGCATGAATTCAGCTCAAGCAACCGGTCGTGGCCCCGCTCAAGCTTCCGCGTGAGTTTCGCATGCTGCTCTTTCGTCTTCTTCACCAAAGCGGCGAGTTTCTTCACCGAGAACGCTTCGCAGAGCGCGGCGAGTTCACGGCCCACAGCCGCCGCGATTTCGCCCGCGCCGTGCGGGTGATGCTCAAACGCATCGAGCCCCTCGTGATACCATTTCGCCAGCACCTCGCCGGCGGTTCCCGGAAGATACGGGATGTGAAGCTTGATGGTGGCCGTCTGTCCAATCCGGTCGAGTCGTCCGATGCGCTGCTCCAGCAACTCAGGATTCTCCGGCAGATCGAAAAGAACGAGATGATGCGCGAACTGAAAATTGCGCCCCTCGCTTCCAATCTCCGAACACAGCAGAACGCGGGCACCGTCCTCCTCCGAGAAGTACGCCGCATTCCGGTCCCGCTGAAGTAGTGTCAGCCCTTCGTGGAAAACGCCAGCATTCACCGCGATCTCGCGCTGGAGCCGCTCGTAGATGTCCTCGACGAGCTTTCGCGTTTTGCAAATGAGCAGCACCTTCTCTTTCGCGTGTTTCTTTAGAAATACCGCCAGCCATTTCACCTTCGCATCCACTTCGTCATCGCCGTCCAATTCGACGAGATGGGCCTTTCGCTTGGGAAATCCTGTCAGCGCAGCGCGCGTGTTGCGGAACATCACGCGGCCCGTGCCAAATGCGTCGAGCAACTCGCCAACCAGTCCTTCCGCCGGACCATCCAGATGCTTCGCGACGCGCGGTGATTGCGATGCGAAAAGCTTTCGATCGGCCGCGCTCAGCGCCTCGCCTGCGAGCAGCCGGTCGAGAGCCCGCGCGACCTGCTCGTAGTGCCCGGCTTCCTCGAGAAACCTTGCAAGGTCGGAGTAACGATCCGGATCGAGCAGACGCAGTCGCGCGAAGTGCCCCTCGGGTCCGAGTTGCTGCGGGGTCGCGGTAAGCAGAAGCAGACCCGGCGTTTTCCGCGCGAGCTGCTCCACGACCAAATAATGCGCTCCGGGAGCCTCGGGCGACCATTCGAGATGATGCGCCTCATCGACCACGAGAAGATCCCATCCCGCATCGACGGCCTGCTTCGCACGGACCGGATCATTCGCGAGCAAGTTCACGTCGCAAAGCACCAACTGACTGTCGAGAAACGGATTCGCCGCGGCATCGTGCTCCACGATGGAAGCACAACGGTCCTCATCAAAAATGCTGAACAGCAGATTAAACCGGCGCAGCAATTCCACGAACCACTGATTCACCAACGCCTCCGGCAGCAGGATGAGAATTCGCGCGGCACGTCCCGTGAGGTGAAGCCGATGCAACACGAGCCCCGCTTCGATGGTCTTTCCCAGACCGACTTCATCCGCGAGAAGCACACGCGGCACGAGACGCCCCGCTACCTCCGTGGCGATGGACATTTGATGCGGCAGCAAATCGACGCGCCCGCCAACGAAGCCACGAACGGGCGATTGCCGCAATTCACACCGCCTGCGCAGCGCGCGCATCCGGAGATCGAACGTGAACAACTCATCCACCTGCCCCGCGAACAAGCGGTCCTCGGGGCGGCTGAAGCTCGTGGTATTCGAAAGCATTTCCTCCGGCACATCGCCGCCCGCCGTCCGGTAAACGAGCAGACCGCTTTTCTCCTCCACCGCAGTCACCACCGCATTACGACCATCTGCGAGAGCGATCGTATCACCCGCGGAAAAACGCACGCGCCGCAATGGTGCCGTTTCCGTCGCGTACACACGCCGCTCGCTTGCCGCCGGAAAGAACACCTCCACGCGGCCGGATTCGCACTTCTCGACCGTGCCGAGCCCGAGCTCCGGCTCGCTGTTGCTCACCCATCGTTGTCCGCGCACTGGCAGTCCTTGTGTCATAAAAAGGCGCGGAACTTAGCGGGCGCGGCTTTGCTCACAAGGTTGATCTCCTCGGGCAGCCCGCATACACCACGTGCATGAAGCTCCTGCTCTCTCTCTCGTTTCTTTGCGCTGCCGCATCCGCCGCCGACATTGCGGTGCTGGAATTCAAGCTACCCGGAGACAAGACCGTGCAGACTGTGGAGATCACATTAAACGAAGCGGCCGCGCCGGTGACTGTCGCGAACTTCAAAAAGCTTGCCGACAAAGGATTCTACAAAGGCTGCGCATTCCACCGCGCGATTCCCGGCGTGCTCGTCCAAACCGGCGATCCACTCAGCAAAAAGGACGACCGTTCGCGCGTTGGCACCGGCGGCCCCGGCTACACGCTGCCCGCGGAAATTCGCGCGAAGCACGTAAAGGGAGCAGTCGCTGCCGCGCGCCTGCCGGACAAAATCAACCCCCAACGCCAAAGCAACGGCAGCCAGTTCTACGTGTGCCTCTCGCCACAGCCGGCGTTCGACGGAAAATACACCGTCTTCGGCAGCGTCACCAAGGGCCTCGAAGTCCTCCAGCGCATCTCCGAACTCCCCGCCGACCCGAACGACTACCCCGTCGATCGCGTCGAACTCCGCCGCGTGAAAATCGTCTCGCGGTAAAGCTACCGCAAAAACGGATTCGTCCGTTTCTCGATTCCGATCTTCGTCGCCGGGCCGTGGCCGGGGAGGACGGTTACATTGTCATCCAGCAGCCACAGCTTTTCCCGAATCCCGCGCAGCAGCAGCGCGTGGTCGCCACCGGGAAGATCCGTCCGGCCGATTCCGCCGGCAAAAAGCACGTCGCCGCCGAAGAGCACCTGGTTCTGCTTCTCCAAAAAACACAGACTGCCCGGACAATGCCCTGGCACCAGCAGCACCTGGAAATCGACGCCCGCCAGCCGGTCGGAATCACTCTCCTCGATCATGTGGTCCGGCGTCACCGGCTCGATCTCCCAGTTCATCCCAAACTGCTTGTAAAAACTCCGGTCCACGATGCTCGGCACCGTGTCGCGGTGGCAGCCCACGCGGCAACCGTGGTCCCGCTTAATCCGCGCCGCATCCCACACGTGGTCGATGTGACCGTGCGTGAGCAGCAGCCATTGCACGCGGTGCCCGCGCTCCGCCAGCCAGTCCGCCGCGCCCTGCGGCGCATCGATCAAAATCCCGCTATCCGGCAAAAAAAACGTGTTCGTGTCGAAAACGCCGCCCGTGAATACATCAATGTTCATGCCTGCTTCTGCCCGCAAAGCGCGTTCGTCGCAACCGCCCATTCCGCCACGGGAACTCCCCCGAGCACATGCTCCGCAAGCACCCGATCAAACCGCGCCTTCGTCATCTCCCCGTACCACACACCCTCCGGATACACCACCACCCACGGCCCGCCCGTGCAAATGCGAAAGCACTGCGCCTTCGTCCGCATCGCCTGCGCGCCGGACTCCCGCACCCGCTGCTTCACATACTCCCAAAGAATCTCCGCATCCGCAGGCACGCAGCAATCCGGCCCCATGCACAAAAAAAGATGGCGTTGTGCAGAGGCGATTGCGGCTTTCTTCAGCCCGGCGGTGAGTGCGTCCATGATGCCATCACGAATGCCCACACACCGCCTCCAGCGCAAGCGCGGGGAAGAGCGTGTCTCATAGCTTTCGCACACCGACCCGATTTCCAATACCGAATACCAGGCGAAAATTTACCATGCGTTAAGAAGCCCAACTTTCGGCGGTAGAAATCACCTCCACGCGTTATCGAGCGGCCTCTGTGCGTTATCGAGTAGGGTTCATGCGTTAACGCACAGCCCGCATGAGGGAACGCAAAGCCTCCATGCGTTATCGCATCGACCGCATGTTGCCGACGCAAAGACCTAATGCGTCCACGCAAAACCCTTTTGTGCCCACGCAAAGAGCTGATGCGTCCACGCAAAGCCTCAATGCGATATCTCACAGCCTCTGATTGATATCTCACAGCCCTCGTGCGCTATCGCACAGACCCATTGCGCTAACGCATGAAGTCTGATTTCCAACCCAAAATACCCATTTGCACTGCCAAAATGCCGGAAAGACGACACATTACCGCAAATTGCACAGCCACTTACACAAAATCCTCCGTATAACGCCATAAACTCGGGTGCGAAAGCAGCCAGCGACTTCACGCGATTGAGGGCCGCAGGTCCGGCAGCGTGATAGCCCACGCCGGCGACATCTGCAACACAGTCGGATTCCACTACCGCCACGACCGCGACCCCGGCAGCTTCCGCACCAAATGCCGCCGTTTGAGACGACGTTTGGCCTCGCGGACCCCGGCAGCGCCATATCCATCTGGGTCGTCGTTCGCATCGAAGACGGCAACGAACGCGCCTCGGACAAGGTGGTCGTCCAGCATCCGGAGTAGGCGCGGTCAATGAAGTCCTGTCCGCCCTTGACAGAGAAGCCCCGCCGTGCGCCCCTCTGCATCCGCAAACCCAAACCAATATGCCGACTCGATTTGCCAACAACAGCCTCCTCGTTTGCGAGGGGAGTAGGATGTTAGGCGCTGCTACCCGCACCCTATAACGAACGATTATGACCAACCTTGAAATGAGCGAGCAATTTGCCGACTTGGTTTTCCTCGCATTGGACCACGGCATCGATTCCGTCCGTTCCGGCGGCCCGCTTGTCCCGTTTATCGTCGTCGAGCGCGGAGGAGAGCGCACTTTGCAGCGCTTCGTTGCCGAGCGTCTTGAGCAGAGCGAGGCACAGGCACGTCAGGCACTCGCGAGCTTGCCGTCCGATGTCACCGCATCCGCTTTCGCCTACGATGCCTTCATCACCGTCGAAGGTACCACGACCGATGCCATCCTTGTCGAGGCATCAGAGCGCGGTCGCCCCGCAGGAGTGCGGATGGCGCAGCGCTACACACCCAAAAAATTTCTTCGGAGATTTCAGACCATCGGCAATCCAGCTTTCCTCGGAGAGTGCGAGTCCCAACTCAAATGACCGCAACGCCGAACACCTTCTGTTGGCTGATGCGCGAAGCCGCATAGCCAACATTGGTTGTGCGACGGCGGTGACAAGCGCCAATGAGTCTGTCGAATCGTGACGCGCGGTAGGCATCGCAGCTTGAAAGCGGAAAGCCTGCGGTGGGCTTCCGTCATTTGCGGAGATGCTTTGTGAGACGGAAGATCGCCGGCGATAGACTCGCCAACACTTCCCCCTACACACCCAGCCGCGCGCGGGCCTCGGCGAGGTAGGTTTCATCAATGTCGAATCCGATGACTTTTGCGACGCCGCAATCGCGCGCTCCTTCCGCAGCGTGCGCGAGGCCGAGGAAGGGATCCATCACCACCAAATCGTCGCGCACACCGTGGAGGCGGATGCACCACTCCGCGAGCTGCGCGGGAAAAGTCGCCGGGTGGGGGCGGTCGGCATCGCGGCTCTTGATCGTCTTGTAGGGGATGAACCAGTTGTTGCCGCGGCAGCGTTTATCATCGCCACCGGTGTGGCCCCAGCGGGCGATGTTGCTTTTATCCATGTAGGCGACGCCGACGGCTTTTCGGTCGAGCTTTGTGGTCCCGTCCTTGGTGAGGTGGAAGATGTATTCGTGGCAGTCATTCACGTAGCGCTGGCTCTGCAGCGGCTTGAAGTGCCCGGCCGAGACCTCGGGTTCGCCCTTTGGCTGGATGGTGATGCTTTTCACCCAGTGCAATGTGTTTTGCAGCGTGAAGAGCGGACGCAAGCGCAGCACGAGTTCGTGCGGGAGATAGGGATTTTTTGAGGAGGCTCCGACGTTGAGGAAAAAGGAACCGTCGTCGCGCAGGACGCGTTTCAATTCCGTGGCCCACTTCACGCACCATTCGACGAATTCCTCGCGTTCGAGATCGTCGCGGTATTTGCCGTAGGCGATGTCGAGATTGTAGGGCGGCGAGGTGACGACGACATCGACGCTGCCCGGCTCCATGGCGGCCATTCCCGCGACGCAATCGCCGTGGCGGAAATCCATGATGGTGCGGCCGGGATTGAAAAGGTCGGGCATTTCTACTTGCCGCGCGTGCCGGCGGGGCGGACTTCGGCACCCGGGGTCTTCGTCATGCCGTCGCCAAGTTCGGCGCGCATTTTCTCGGTGAATTCGGTGAGCGTGGCGACGACTTCGGGATGCTTATCGGTGACGTTGGTGGTTTCGCCGACATCGGCGTCGAGGTCGTAAAGCTCGGGTTTCTCGATCTTCGCCTGCCGGTATTTCGCGGGGATTCCGCCCTTTGCTTTAGGCTGGTCGCCAAGCGTGCGGTAGCCGCCGGGGAGCATGAGTTTCCAGCGTCCGTCGGTGACGCTTTCGAGGTGATTCGGCGAATACCACGTCGCGTAGAGCCGAGTCCCGTGTTCATCGCGCGACTTGCCGGTGAGGTCGTTGACGCTGCTGCGTCCATCGATTTTCGCCTCGGGCAATTTCGCGCCGGCCAGCGCAGCGAGCGTGGGCAGGATGTCGATTGTCATCAGCATCGCATTCGTCGTCGAATTCGCCGGAACCTTTCCCGGCCAGCGCGCTATGCAGGGGACGCGTGTGCCGCCTTCCCAGCTCGTGCCTTTCCCCTCGCGCAACGGGCCCGCGACGCCGCTGTGCTCGCCGTAGCTGAGCCAGGGACCGTTATCGCTGGTGAAAATGACGAGCGTCTTTTCATCGAGGCCGTTCTTTTTCAGCGCCGCCAGCACTTCGCCGACGGACCAGTCGATTTCCTGGATCACGTCGCCGTAGAGGCCCGCGCCGGATTTGCCCGCGAATTTGTCGCTCACGTAGAGCGGGACGTGCGGCATGTTGTGCGCGAGGTAGAAGAAGAATGGGCGGCCTTTGTTGCGCTCGATGAATGCGACGGCGCGCTCGGTATAGCGCGTGGTGAGCTGGCGCTGGTCGTCGGGCGAAACGTCATCATCGATGATCTTCGAGCCCTCAAACATCGGCAGATTCGGATACGAACCGGGCTTCGCTTCCGGATGATGCGGCCACATGTCGTTGGAGTACGGAAGGCCGAGCCATTCGTCGAATCCCTGATCCACAGGCAGCAGACCGGGCGCGTCACCGAGGTGCCATTTTCCAGCCATCCCAGTCGCGTAGCCGCTTGCCTTCAGCATTTCGGCGATGGTGGTCTCTGCGGGATTGAGACCGGTTTTGGAACCGGGCCCGAGCGCGCCGCTGATGCCTACCCGTTTGTGGTAGCAGCCCGTCAGCAGCGCCGCGCGTGAGGCCGAACAGACCGCCGAGGACACGTGGAAGTTCGTGAACTTGCGGCCTTCCGCAGCCATGCGGTCGAGGTTCGGTGTGGCGTAGCTTTTCTGCCCGAACGGACCGATGTCGCCGTATCCGAGATCATCGCAAAAGATGATGATGACGTTCGGCTTGTCCGCCGCCTGAAGCGGGAGCGCGAGCATTGAAAAGAGAAGGAAGAGAAAGCGCATAGGAGTGAGTTTTGCCAAATGGACGGAGCCTATTCGCCGTCGTTCCCAATTCGCCACAGTGCGCTGTCGGCACGGACGAAAATCTTTCCGCCGCTGAGTGCGGGAGTCGATAACACCAGTTCCTCCGGCTCCTTTTTCAACGGAAGCTGAACCGTTCCTTTTACAGCGCCGCCTTCGACCGCGGTATCGACGATTTGCAGCAGCCCATTTTCGTTCACCGCGACGAGGTGATTTCCCGACCCGACCGGCGAGCCGCTGAAGGAACCGGTGAGGCGGAGCTTCCATTTGTTGTCACCGGTTTTGATGTCCGCGGTGGCGATGACACCCGCGCCGTTGATGCTGAAAATCATGCCTCCGAGAACGACGGGGCTGATCGTGGACGGATTGATCTGCCGCGAGCGCCACAGTTGCTCCGGCTCCTCGCCGTTGGCCTTCGGCACGATGGCGGTGATGCCGTTTGACGGCGCATAAATCACGCCGCCGGAAACGACGCTGGAACTCATCGTGGAGGCGCCGTCCTTGTATTCCCAAAGCGTACTGCCGGTCTCCGCGTTCACGCCGAGCAGGCCTTTCGACGACTGGAGCACTGCGACCGCAGGCGATGAGGCGTCCGTCTTCCACGGCACCGGGCTCGTCCAGTTCGCGGACTTCGGGCGATCGAGCTTCCACAAGTTGCGCCCGGTTTTCGCATCGATGCCGAGCGTGTAGCTTTCGCTGTCGTTCTCGATCATTGTCACGACCGTTCCACCAATCACAATCGGCGACGATGCCATGCCGAGACTGTTGCTCGCATTCGGGTAATCCGCCGTGAGCCCGCGCACCCAGAGCAGCCCTCCATCGAGGTCAAACGCCGCCATGTCGTTCGTGCTCCAAATCGCAAATACGCTGCGGCCGTCGCTGCACGGTGTGCACGCGGCGACGGACGTTTTCGGATGCGCCATCGTTCTCCCGGTTGCCTGCAATTGCCGCTCCCAAATCCGCGAGCCATCGTTCGCAGAAAAGCAGATGACATGCAGCCGCTCCTGCGAAGGGCCGCTGGAGCACGTGACGAAAACCCGGTCGCCCACGACAATCGGGCTCGCCAGCCCGCGGCCGGGAAGCGGCGCGGTCCAGTCGATCTTCGGCTTCGCGGGAATCTGCGCACCGGCGACCGTGCCGCTGCTATCCGGCCCGCGGAATTGCGGCCAGTCTGCGGCTTCGAGCGGCAGCGAAGCGGTTGCGATGATGGAGAGAAAAAGGCGGGTATTCATAAATTAGCGATTTGCGGCGAGGATTGCGGTTCCGGTGCTGTCGCAGACGCGGAGTTGGAACTCCCACTCCACGGTCCATTGCTCGGTCTGCTCATTCTGACAGGCTTTCACGAGGATGGTGTTCGTGCCCTTTTTGAGCCAGCACTTCATGATGTACTGATCCATTTTTTGCCCGCGGTGATACTCGTCGCGGCCGAACAGAAGTTCGCCGTTCACCCAGACCTTCCACGCATTTTTGCAGCCGAGCCGGATTTCCGCATCGCGCGCCTCGGGCGCTTCAAATGTGGAGACTGCGTATGCGGTGACCTCCTTTTTCGCGCCGAGCGGTTTGTTGATGTCGATTTTCCCGTATGCGTCATCACTCACAACCGACTGCCATTTTACCGAGCCCGACTTGCCGTCGTATTTAGCGTCCAGATTGATCTCCTTTTCCGGCGGGAACACCGTGTCAAAACCCTTGCGCTCCGTGTTGTCGAACGGCCCGATGACGTGCCACTTCATCACGAATCCAAAGTGCTGCGGCAGGTCCACTTTCACGCCGAACTTGTCCAGCGCGCCCGCGATTGTCTTCGTCTGGTCCTCGTCGCGAACGGCCGCGAGCGCCTTTGTGTAGATGGCCTTCGCGGCGTCACCGTCCGCTTTTTTCGCAGCTTGAATCAATCGCTCCACGGCACCACGGCGAAGCGCCTGCACCGGATCTGAAATCAAAGTCGGCTCAATGCCATCCGCAGCGCTCGAATCGGCCTGGCGGATGAGATCAAACGCAAGCACCCGCGCTCCGCCGGCATTGGACGTGTCTTTTAAAAACGAAATCACCGGCGCGAGGTCCGGCTTTCTTTTCGCAGCAAGCTCCGCGGCGATAATGGCGTCGCCCGCAGTGCGAATCCAGTTGTCCGCCACTGGACTCCCTTTCCCCGCAGCTTTCAGAAGAGCCGGCAGCGCGGAAGTGCCGGCTTTCACGACTTCGCGCCATGCGACGCCGGCGGCTTCGTTCCCTGCGCCCTCGCGCCCGACTGACGCGAGCGCTTTTACGGAATCTTCGATGCCGGCGTGCGCCGAAAACGACGCAGCGATGACGAGTGAGGTGAGAACGGTCTTCATGCGACGCTGGATACGACAGCGCCGCACTCACGTCACGCGTCTTTTCCCGCCGCTAGCTGCGCTTCTCCGGCTCAAGCAAATTCGCGAGCTTCTTCATGCCCCGCCGAATTCGCGCCTTCACCGTGCCGAGCGGCACCTCCAGTCGCTCCGCAACCGCCGGATACGGCATGTCGTCGAAGAACGCGAGCTGGATGGCCGCCTGCTGGTCGGCGTTCAATTTCGAGATCGCCTGCCGGATGGTCGCCGTCCGCTCCGCCTGAATCGCATCAACGAGCGAATCGCGATCATCAAAACGAACGTCCGTCTTGCCGTGCTCCTCGAAATCGGAATTCAACCGTGCCCGCCGCTGCATAGCCCGGAGCCGATCGATCGACTTGTTGCGCGTCAGCGTGATGAGCCACGTCGAGGCCTTGCCGCGGGTCGAGTCGTAGGATGAAGCCCGTTCCCAAATTTGGATGAACACGTCCTGCACAACGTCCTGAGCCGCTTCGCGATTGTTCAGCACGCCCATCGCGGTGGAAAAAAGGAGCGTCCCCATCCGGCGATGCAGTTCGTCGAAACTCGCCCGGTCGCCGAGTCCCACCTGCTCGAGCAGGCGCGATTCTTCGAGGGTTTCGAACACCGGTTGCGTTGTCGCCTTGGTGGAGAGTTGAAGCTTCTGAGCGTTGGTTTTCATATTCGTTGTCTATGTTTTGTCTCAATTACCGAAGGCTGTCAACATTTTGTCTATGAATCTTTCCAGAGAACTGATACGTTCAGTTGAAAATGTCTCACTTTTGTCTCAATTTCCGCCATCCATGGTAAACCACGGTTTCCCGATCGCCATCGCCGCCCGCCGCTCCGGTCTTTCCCAGCACGTCATCCGCGCCTGGGAAAAGCGCTACGGCGCGATCCAGCCGGGCCGCTCCGGCACGAAGCGGCGTCTGTACTCGGACGACGAAATTGAGCGTCTTCAACTCCTGCGCCGCGCCACCCAGAGCGGGCACAGCATTGGAAATATCGCGTCGCTTTCCACCGACGACCTGCGCGTGCTCGCCGTCACGGATACCGGAACACGTGACTCCGCACCACCGGACACCGCGGATTCGCTGCGGGAGGCATCCTTGGAAGCCATCGAGCGACTCGATGGCGCGGGCCTCGAACACATTCTGCAAACCGGTCTCGCCACGCTCGGACGCGGCCCGCTGATGCAACGGGTGATCGTCCCGATCATCGCCGAAGTCGGGGACAAATGGGAGCAAGGCATCCTCCGCGTCGCGCACGAGCACTGCGCCACATCGGTGATTCGCACGTTGCTGGGAAATTTCGTCCACGCGCACTCCGCGACTTCAAATGCGCCGGTCCTCGTGGTCACCACACCGCCCGGCCAGCTCCACGAGCTCGGCGCACTCATCGCCGCTGCGACCGCTACCGACCGCGGATGGAAAGTCCTCTACCTCGGCCCGAGTCTTCCAGCCGAGGAGGTCGCCGGTGCCTTCGCGGTTTCCAAAGCCGACGCGCTCGCGCTCAGCATCATTTACCCAGCCGACGATCCCGCGCTTCCCGGCCATCTGCGCTCGATTCGGAAGCTCCTTCCAAATTCTCCGATCATCGCCGGCGGACGCAGCGCACACGCTTACTCCGCGGCTCTTTCAGAAATCGGCGCGACCGTCTGCGGCAGCATTCCGGAAATCGTCCGCGCGCTCGACGCAGTCCGCGCGACCCGTCTCCAATAAAGCCGCTGGCTGCTTGACGACCGCACCGCGCATCCGCAAACCGGAGGCATGACAAAAAATGCAGTCGTTACCGGAGCAGGAAGCGGAGTCGGACAAGCCACAGCCCTCGCGCTTGCAAAAGCAGGCTGGCGCGTCGCGCTCATCGGACGCCGCGAAAGCGCACTGAACGAAACCGTCGCACTCGCCGGCGACGACGCCGCAAAAATGCTCGTCTGCCCGTGCGATATCGGCGACTCCGCCGCAGTCGAAGCCGCCGGGAGCCGCATCCTCGCGGCGTTTGGCGACGTCGAAGTGCTCGTGAACGCCGCCGGCACAAACGCCCCGAAGCGCGCCCTCGAAGTCCTCTCGCTCGCCGACTACCACGACATGATGAACGCCAACCTCAACGGCGCATACTACTGCGTGCAGGCCTTCCTTCCCGGCATGCGCTCGCGCGGCAGCGGCACGATTGTGAACGTCGTCAGCGACGCCGGCAAACAAGCATCGCCCAAAGCCGGCCCAGCCTACGTGATGTCCAAATTCGGTCTCGCGGGCCTCACGCAAAGTATCAACGCCGAAGAACGCGGCCGCGGCGTCCGGGCATGCGCGCTGTTTCCCGGCGACATCGATACGCCGCTTCTCAACAAGCGCCCCGTCGTCCCCGACCCCGCGGCGCGCGAAAAAATGATGCGCCCCGAAGACATCGCCGAATGCGTCCTGCTCTGCATCAATCTGCCTTCGCGCGTGATCATCGAGGAAATGATCGTCCGTCCGCGCTAGCGCCGTGTCGCAATTCTTCCCCGCCGCGCTGTTTCGCTCCCGTATGAAACACTTGCTCCTTCTCGCCCTCCTCACGATTCCAGCATTCGGCGAAGCACCATTGCCCGCCAAAACCCGCATGGCGGAGATCGAAAAAATCGCCTACGCCGATTCTTTCTCCGGCGACAAAATCGCGCCCGAATGGAAGGCGGCGAAGGGAAAGTGGGAAGTGGCTGACGGCGCCCTGCGCGGTTCCGAACTCGCTTCAGACAACCACGGCGCGGTCATTCGCACACCGTTGAAGCTCCAGAATCTCGTCATCGCATTCGACGTGAAACTCGACGGCGCGAAACTCACCACGCTCTCCATCAACGCCGAGAAAGGCCACCTCGCCCGCGTCCGCATCGCACCGAAGCTTTTCGCGGTGCAACTCGACGACCCCGACAAGGAAGGCCCCGAGAAAGGCGCGATGTTCTTCTCCAAGCCCGTCGATATCGCCCCCGGCACGTGGCACACGGTCGTGCTCGAAATGGTCGGCGACACCATGATTGGCACGCTCGACGACTCGATTACCGGCCACGGCAGCCACCCTTCGCTCGCTGCGAAGCAAAAGGTCGCGCCCGGCTTCACCGTCGCGGGCGAAAGCGCGAGCTTCCGCAACGTGCGAATCTACAGCGCCAAAGCGGAACCCAAGGCCGACTGGAAGAAGCCGGAGCCCTCGAAGCCCGCTAAGCCCGCCGCTCTTTAATCGCGCTCAGAATATCCGCAATCGCCTCGTCGCGTTTCTTCGCGCCGACGTTTCCTTTTCCGTGGAGACGGACGGACACGTTGCCGGCTTCGAGGTCGCGGTTTCCGAGCACGAGCATCGTGTGGACTTTGCGCTGTTCGGCCTGCTGGATTTTTCCCTGCATCTTGTCCGTGCCGAAATCACCCTGCGCGCGGACACCGTTTGCGCGGAGTTCGGCGACGATTGCCTTGCCGTAAGCCACGAGCGGTTCGTCCGTGCCAATCGTGATCACGCTCACCTGCTCCGGCGCGAGCCATAGCGGGAAATTGCCCGCGTAGTGCTCGATGAGGAAGCCGATGAAACGCTCGTGCGTGCCGAGCGGCGCGCGGTGGATGCACAGCGGCGTCTCGAATGCATTGTCGCGCGTGCGGTATTGCAGCTTGAAGCGCGCGGGCACTGCGAAATCCACCTGGTTCGTGGCGATGGTGAATTCCTTGCCGATGGCGCTCCACACCTGCACGTCGATCTTCGGTCCGTAAAATGCCGCTTCGTTCGGGACTTCCACGTAATTGATTCCTGATTTGATTAGGACGTTGCGCACCATGTCCTCCGTCTTTTTCCAAAGCTCCGGCTCGTCCACAAACTTCTGCCCGAGCTTCGCCGGATCGTGCGTGGAAAAGCGCATCTGGTATTTCTCAAATCCGAAGATGCGGAAGTATTTCAAATACATCTCATTCACCGCGCGGAACTCCTCCTCGAACTGTTCCTCCGTGCAGTAAATGTGCGCATCATTCATCTGCATCGAGCGCACCCGCATCAGCCCCATCAATTCGCCCGACTGCTCGTAGCGGTAGCACGTGCCGTATTCCGCGAGACGCAGCGGCAAGTCGCGATAAGACCGCGGCACCGCGCCGAAAATCTTGTGGTGATGCGGGCAGTTCATCGCCTTGAGGTAATAGCGGTCGGGTTCATCAAGCCGCATCAATTCCTCGTCGGTTCTTTTGTAGTCCAAAACCATCGCCTCCAGTTGCTCTGGCGCACGGCCTTTGTCGGTCAATTCGAACACCTGCTCTAGCTTTGGTGCTCCTCCAACAATGGGCGAAGTCACTCCGTGGATGCGCACGATAGTGGTTCCAACCATAAGGCTTTTTGCACCGGCAATAATCATCCCATGCAATTGGGCGCGCCGCTCAGTCAGTTCCGCGCGTTTCGCTTTGAACTCATCCAACTCCATCGCCGGGAACATACTCTCCGCATAATACGGCAGATGCCCGCTCGTGAGATACATATTCTCCCGCGCCAGATGCGGCGTGCGCACGCGGTCGTAACCCGCTGCGAACTCCGTCTCCTTCGCCAGCTTCTCCAGCTCCTCGATCAGCACCGTTCCATTTGGCAGCCACAGCGGGAGGCCGGGGCCTACATCCTCGTCGAAAGTGAAAAGCTCCAGCTCCTTCCCCAGCTTCCGGTGGTCGCGCTTCTTCGCCTCCTCCACCATCGTGAAGTACTCCTCCATCTGCGTCTTGTTCTTGAACGCAGTGCCGTAAATCCGCTGGAGCTGCGGGTTCTTCTCGTCGCCCTTGTAATACGCACTCGCCACATGCGTGAGCTTGAACGCCCCGATATTCCCCGTCCGCATCACATGCGGGCCCGCGCACAAATCCAGAAAATCCCCGTTCTTAAAAAGCGAAATCTCCTCCCCTTCCGGGATGTCCGCGAGATTCCCGATCTTGAACTTCGACGCATTGCCCGGGCGCTCGCTCAAGCCCCCCAGCCGCCCGCTTTCCGCCAGCGCCAGCGCCTCCGCGCGCGACACCACCGTGCGCTCGAAAACGTTGTTCGCCTTGATCTCCTTCTTCATCTCCTCCTCGATCCGCGCGAAATCCTCCGGCGTAATCCGGTGCGAAAGCTCCACATCATAATAAAACCCCTGCTCCACCGGCGGCCCCGCCGCAAACTGCGCCTCCGGCCAGATGCGGAGGATGGCCGTCGCCAGCACATGCGCCGCGCTATGGCGGAGCCGTTCGAGGTCGGTCATCTGGTTGCGTTGCTCAAGAGTCTTGCGTTCGTCGGACATAAAATGGGGCGCGAAAGTAGCGGACCATCCGTCCTTGGCAATCTCGCGTTCCATCCCCGCGCACCCGCGCCGTGGAGCCGCAACAATCCGTCACACTGCGCCTCCGCTTGGACAATTAATCTGACAGCGCCTTCTCCAACGCGTTCAGCGAAGTTTTCCTGACAGCACCATCTTCGCCGAAACGGTAGTAAAGGGAATCGTCATCCACGGAGAGAGACGTTCCGTAAGTTCCGTAGATGATAGGAGGTGGCGGGCTTGGATCTTTATACGGGGGCAAAACTGCTCGCACCTGCCAGACATTGGCGGTTCCCTTCTGAAACAAAGTGATCCGTTCCTCCGGCGACGCATCGGAAACATTCTCATGAACTGCCACGGTCCTGCCACTCGGGCTGACCAGAACACGAAACCGATCCTGCTCCGGAGGCATCCCGAATATCGCCACAGCTTCCGGAGTAAAAATGCTCTTCGCTTCAGCAAGCGAAGCTCCGGTCACGGAATCTGAAAGCACGATTTTTGGGATGTCTGTCTCGTGCGCAGGTTTGACGTGTTTGATCGCCAAACCGAACTCCGAGAGGCTTCGTTTTGCAGGCGCTTTTACCGTGCTGCACCCGGCCACCACAACCAGCGCAGCTAGCGCAACAATGCTCTTCATCAGCGAACAAAAAGCTTCCTACTGACAAGCCTCGCAAGTCCCGCCATTCCGCATCGCTTCGATCGAGCACACGGCTTTTTCCTCGGCGGTGTATTCTTTTTTCTCGGCGGCGGGGCGGCGGTCGCGGTTGGCGCTGTCGATGGCGCTCTTGTTGAGCGTGCGTAGGTAGTAGGTGGTTTTCAGGCCGCGCTCCCAGGCTTCGCGATACATGAAGCTCGCGGTGCGGGCGTCGCTTTCGCCGAGCCAGAGGTTGGTGCTTTGCGCCTGGTCGATCCACTTTTGCCGGACTGCGGCGCATTGGAGGATCCAGGTGGGCTGGATTTCAAATGCGGTCTTGTAGAGGCGCTTGAGGTCGGCGGGGACGCGGTCGATTCCTTGCACGGAGCCGTCGAAGTATTTGAGGTCGGCGAGCATTTCTTCGTCCCAGATTCCGAGCGCCTGGAGGTCGCGCAGGAGGTGGTCGTTGGTGCGGATGAATTCGCCGCTGGCGTTCGACTTGGTGTGGATGTGTTTATACGTGGGCTCGATGCACGGGGTGCAGCCGAGGATGTTGGAAATGGTGGCGGTGGGGGCGATGGCGAGGCTGTTGGAATTGCGCATGCCTTGTTTGGCGATGCGGGCGCGGAGGCCGTCCCAATCGAGCCGCGATTTGCGATCCACGAGGATGGGGATGCCGCGCTCCTGCTCGAGGAGATTGAGGGTGTCGAGCGGCATGAGGCCGCGGCTCCATTTCGAGCCTTCGTAGCTGGGATACGCGCCGCGCTCGGCGGCGAGGTCGCTGCTGGCGGTGTAGGCGTAGTAGGCGATGGCTTCGAGGGCTTCGTCGTTGAAATCGACGGCAGCTTCGGAATCGAACGCGACTTTTTTGTCGTAGAGCGCGTCTTGCAGGCCCATGACGCCGAGTCCGACGGGGCGGTGGCGCATGTTGGAATTTTTGGCGGCTTCGACGGGGTAGAAGTTGAGGTCGAGGACGGGGTCGTGCATCCGCATGAGGATGGTGTTGGTGTCGCGGAGCTTGTCGTGGTCGATGGTGCCGTCGGCTTTGAGGTGCGAGGCGATGTTGACGCTGGCGAGGTTGCAGACGGCGACTTCATCGCTGCTGGTGTTGAGTTCGATCTCGGTGCAGAGGTTCGAATTGTGGATGACGCCGGCGTGGTCCTGCGGGTTGCGGACGTTTGCGGGGTCTTTCCAAGTCATCCACGGGTGGCCGGTCTCGAAGAGCATTTCGAGCATCTTCTTCCAAAGCTGGAGGATGCGGACTTTGCGGCCCCAGATTTTGCCTTCATCGACCATGCGCTCGTATTCTTCGTAGCGCTTCTCGAAGGCCTGACCGTAGATTTCGGGCAGGTCTTTGCAGTCGCTCGTGCGGAGGAGCGTCCACGTGGCGTCTTTCGGCAGGGTGCCGTCGGAGATGGCTTTGAGGCGCTTCATGAACACGTCTGGAATCCAGTGCGCGGTGTTCATGTTGTGGGTGCGGCGGCGTTCGTCGCCGGTCTCTTTGCGAAGGTCGAGGAAGTCCTCGATGTCGGCGTGCCAGAGCTCGAGATACGAGCAGAGCGCGCCGGGGCGCTTGCCGCCTTGGTTTACAGCGATGGCGATGTCGTTGCTGACTTTGAGAAACGGGATGACGCCGGAGCTTTCGCCGTTCGTCCCGTGAATGTGCGCACCAGCTCCGCGAATCGCGGTCCACGAGCAGCCGAGGCCGCCGGCCCATTTTGAGAGGTGCGAAAAGCGGCGCCATGTCTCGGTGATTTCCTCGATGCTGTCGCCGCAGTAGAGCAGGTAGCAGCTCGAAAGCTGGGAGTGCAGAGTGCCGCTGTTGAAAAGCGTGGGCGTGGACGAGCAGGCGCGGCGGCTTTTGTAGATGCTGTAAAACTCGGCTGCGCGGCCTTCGCGGTCTTTTTCCAAAATGGCGAGGCCCATGGCGACGCGCATCCAGAAAATCTGCGGCGCTTCAAGGCGCTGGCGTTTGCTGGTGACGGTGTCGGTCTCGTGGATGAGGTAGCGGTCGAACAGCGTCTGGATGCCGATGTAGTCGAACTGCAAATCGGCAAACGGGTCGAGCGCGGCGGCGAGTTTCGGGAGGTCGAACTCCGCGAGGCGCGGGTCGAGTCGGCGGAGCGCGATGCCTTTCGGGATGTAAGCGAGGAAGGCCTTGCGGTGCGCTTCTTTCAGCGTCTGCGGGCCGTCGGCGACCTTCCACGGGAGCGTCTCTTCGTAGATGTAGCTGAGCAGGATGCGCGCGGAGAAAAAGCGGGCGTCGGCATCGAGGTCGAGCAGCGACTTTGCGTTCAGCACGATGGTGTCGCGACGCTCGGTCGGCGAAAGCGAGATGGACGTGGATCGCAAAAGGCGCGCGAGCAAATCGTCGTCGGAGAGCGTGAGCTTCAGGCCGATTTTTGCAAACGAGATGCGGCTGCGGATGTCCGCGAGCTGCTCGCGTGTGGCGAGCTCCATCTGCGAATCGGAGTCATCGGAAACCACGCCGCCCATGGCGCGCTCGGCAGCGCGGCGGGCGCGATATTTTCCATACGCAAGAGCGACGCGCGGCTGGCCGATTTCGATGAGCGTCTCCTCGACCATGTCCTGAAGCTCTTCGATGTGAATGAAACTCGGGCGCTCCTTGCGCATGCGGAATTCGATCTCCGCCTGCACCTGGCGTCCGATGCTCTCATCCTGCCCTTCGGCAAAGCAGGCTGCCGCGACGGCGCGGGCGATCTTGTGTCCGAGCCACGGCACGACGCGAGGTTTCCCGGAGGCATCCGCATTCTGCTGATCGCGGCGGATGACTTGCGGGAACTCGCCGGCTTCGGCGTGTTCGGGTTCGTTCGTGAGGGAGAAGTTGGCTGTGCTGAGACTCATTTGGGCTTGGCTAGGGCTGGTGGTTCGAAGTGAAGAAAACTAAATGCGGGGGACGGTGATTCCGGTCTGCGACTGGTATTTTCCAGCGCGGTCTTTGTAGCTCGTCTCGCAAATTTCCGCGGCGGCGAGGAAGAGCACCTGCGCGAGGCCTTCGCCTGCATAGATGCGGGCGGGAAGCGGCGTGGTGTTGGAGATTTCGAGCGTCACGTGGCCTTCCCACTCGGGCTCAAACGGCGTCACGTTCACGATGATTCCGCCCCGGGCATACGTGCTTTTTCCCACGCAGAGCGTGATGACGTCGCGCGGGATGCGGAAGTATTCCTCGCTGCGTGCGAGCGCGAACGAGTTGGGCGGCACGATGCAGCAGTCCGTTTTCACATCCACGAAAGACTTCGAGTCGAAGTTTTTCGGATCAACGACTGTGTTGAATACATTCGTGAAAACCTTGAACTCGTTTTCCACGCGCAAGTCGTAGCCGTAGCTAGACAAGCCGTAGCTAATGACCGGCGCATCACCCTCTTTCCGCACGAGCTTCTCCTCGAAAGGCTCGATCATCCCGTGCTCCTTCGCCATGCGGCGAATCCATGTATCTGCGTGAACTCCCATTCTGCTCCTTAAATCAAATCGTCTTCTGCTGCGTTGGTGACGCTTCCGCTCGTCTGGTATTCGGTCACGCGGGTCTCGAAAAAGTTCTTCTCCTTGCGAAGGAAGATGACCTCGTCGAGCCACGCAAACGGGTTCGTTTTCA
Source organism: Verrucomicrobiaceae bacterium (assembly GCA_005791535.1). Lineage (GTDB taxonomy): Bacteria > Verrucomicrobiota > Verrucomicrobiia > Chthoniobacterales > Chthoniobacteraceae > SXWH01. The sequence goes on from SXWH01000247.1 coordinate 22,051, forward strand.
CGTTCGATAGCGTCGGTAGACCGAGGCCGGCGAGGCGGCGGTCGGCATTGTAATCCACGTAAGTGAGGAAGTCGGCCTGCGTCATTCCCACGCCGTCTTCCGGCAGACAGTCGCGCACGAATTCCTTCTCAAGCTCCACGCCTTCGCGCATGAATTCCACGAGCTCCGCGCGGAACTCGGGCGTCATGATGTCCGGGTTTTCCGCGAAGAGCTGCGAGAGGATGTAGCGGCCGAGCTCAATGTGGTTCGACTCGTCGCGCAGCGTGTATTGGAACATCTGGCCGATGCCCGTCATTTTGTTCTGTCGATGGAGCGAAAGGACCATCGCGAAAAGCGCGTAGAACTGCGTGCCTTCCATCACCTGCGTGATGCCGAAAATCGCCTTCGCGAACTTCTGCTTGTTCACCGTCTGCGTGAGATCGATGCCCATTTTCAACTCCGGCATCTGGCGCGTGATGAATGCGTTCTTTTTCTGCACGCTCGGAATGTCCGAAAACTTCGCCGTCACCTCATCGAGGTCGATATTGAGCGAGCCGATGATGTGCAGCAGCGAATCCATGTGGATGGATTCCTCCGCGATGTGGCGCAGCGATGCGTGCTTCAGCTCAGCGGCCGTGAGGTTGTCCTCGATCACGTGCAGCACCGAATCACCCACGATACCTTCCGCGGCGGAGAAATAGCCGACACCCATCTCGATGATCCAACGCTCCTTTTGCGAAAGCGCGTTTGTGTTCCACTGCTGCGAGTCGCGGGTCATGTCGATGACGTCCGGCTCCCAGTGGTTTGCCTTCATCTGCTTATAAATGCGGTAGGCCTCGTGGTATTTCAGCGGAAGGACGTTCAACTCTGCGCTGCGCATGCCGTTGATGACCTTCTTTCCGGCAAACCGCGCGCGGGCTTTCGTTTTGTCGAGGCGGAAGGTTTTCGCTCCCATTTTATACACCACAAAGTTCCCTTCTTCGGTGGAAGTGACTTTGTCGTTGGAAAAGGTCAGGTTTTCAGAGTCGGAAATGGCGGCAGTCATGGAAAAGTGCGATTAGTTCAAGAGACGACAAAACCACAGTATATTGTGGTCCTGCGACTGAGCTACGCTTGCTGTAGCGGTTTGGACACAAAATCGTCAAGCTGCCGGCATGACAAAATTGTTCGAAAAAGTGCTTGCCCGGTCCCCGCTCGACTCCGCAACCCGCATTAATGTTTGGGTCGCCGAAAATGACGCCGCCGCGAGCCTCGAAAAATCGAGTCCGACGGCCCTGAAAGGCTCATGGATTCTTGATTTCAGCCCTGTCGGCGAACGCGCAAGCCATGATTTTCGGAAAATTGCCGGCTGTTTTCCTCCAAAAGCCGGTGATTGGCACACCTACCGCTTCGATTCTCCAAGCGCGGCCTTCAGTTTCGCCGAAGAATACCGGAAAAGCTCATTCCGGAAGAATTCTCCGGACAGCGCGCCTGCGGGCAGACCTCGGAAAGCGCCGAGCCACGTAGCGCGAACCACATCGCCCAGCGCGCGAATGCCGAATCGACGCACATGTCGCCAGGAATTCCCCGGAATGTGCCGGATGAGCCGCCGGCCGTGATCCGTTCTGGCGGACAGAAATGCCGCATTTTGCAGCATCGCCGCGTGTTTCATCCGTTCGGGAAAGTCATTTACCACGAGCCCGCCGCCCGGCGGCAGATGCGCCACGTGCGCAGTCGGCACGTAAACTCCGCGCGCGGCCCTCGTGCAGCGCAGCGAGAAATCGAGATCCTCCCCTCGCATCCAGAAATCAGCGCGATGAAGCCCCGCTTTTTCCAAAGTGGAACGCGTGACGAGCAGCGCAACGCCAGTCGCCCAGGTGAACGGCTCGGGCTGCGGACCGCATTTTTCCAGATACTCGCCGGGCGTCGCAGCGCGGCGGAGAACGTCGAACTTCGCACGACGAATGAGACCGGGAAACCAGTTCAGGCCGCCGCGAGCATCCGCCGCCTGCGGACATGCGGAACCGGCGTCGCCCATCGCACCGAGCAGCGTTCCAAGGGTTGTCGGCTCCACGACAACGTCATCATCAAGCACCCAGACGTGCGTGAGATCGGGAAACGCTTCGAGCGCCGTCTTCTCCGCGAGCGCGAGGCCGGCGCCGCACCCTGGATTTCCGGGCGCCACGACGTATCGCGCGCCGCTGCCCTCAACAAGCGCGCGGATTTGAACCTCGTCCGCATTGTCCGCGACAACGATTCCGTGCAGACGCACCTCGCTTTTCCCGAGCGACTCCAGAAGCCGGTTCAGCTCCTCGAAGCGGCGAAAAGTGGCGATGACGGCGACGACTTTCACGCGGGTTGAAGCGTTGGCAGCGCAGTGACGCCGCGCCGGTTCAGCGACTCGATGTGCTCGCGAATCTCCGGCCACGCGGCGTCCGGCAGCAGCTTCGTCATGCAATACGGCTCGCGAAATTTGCAGTAATCGAAACACGGCCGCCACGGGCAGATGTCACGAATGACGAGATGGTGCAAATCGCCCCAGGGCCGGAACCAGTCCGGGTCCGTGGGCCCGAAAACGACGATAGCGGGCCGGCCGCAACTCGCCGCGAGATGTCCGGGGCCGGAGTCGTTGCAAATGAGCAGTTGCACACGGCCGAGCACATCGACGAGTTCGCTCACCGAGAGCGCCGGCACGACGCTATCAGCCAGCGGCGCGAGGCCCATGCCGTAGCCGTCGGGATCGGGGATCAGTGCGAGGTGGAAATCGAACATGTCTCGCAACCGACGCACGGTCTTCTCAAAATACGCCTCCGGCCATCGCCGCACCGCAATGCGCGCGCCGGGATGCAGCACCACGAGCGGCTTCTTGATGCCCGAGAAAATCGCATCCACTTTCGCAGAACGGTATGCGGCGTGTTCGAGCTTCGGCGCCGCTTCGCGAATCCCTTCAAAGCCAAGCGCCGCGCCCAAATCGCGCCAGTCCTCCACGCGATGCTGCTTCGGGAGCGTCCGCCTCACTGGGTCCGAGAGAAATCGCTGGCTGCCTTTCAGCGGAAAACCGAAGCGCCGTTTCGCATGCACAAGCCACATGAGAAGATGATCGCGCGGATCGTTGCGGACAGAAACGGCGGCGTCGAACCGCTCGCGGCGCAACCGGCTCATCAGCCCCACAAGTTCCGGCCACTTCCACGCCCAAAGTCTGTATTTGCCGCGATAGGCACTCCACGGCGCATCGTACGCCACAAACCGAATCTCCGGAAATGAGGCCTCCAGCAGCGGTCGCGCGTGGGGCTTGCCCACCAGCGTGACATCATACCGCCCGACAGCGGCACGGAGGAGCGGGGTCGAAAACGTCAAATCGCCAAGCCCCCAAAGCTCCAGCACGAGGAGCTTCGGGCGTTTTTCAGGACTCGGCATCGCATCGACCATTCGCACCATTTGTCGGGAAAACCCTCACGCCTGTCGAGCACGCCTGCGAATTCGACGATTTGGCCGACGATGGGTGACCAAGCAGCCGTCGTTTGTTGCGGCAGCTAGAGCCCCGGCGGAAGATCGGTCGGCGGCTTGCCTGCCGGGCGGGTGAACTTTTCGCCAAACTTCGTAAAGCCGGGAACAAATCCGCCGTGCGAGAGGAAGAACCGGCCGTCCTCGACGCCCATGAAGCGATCGAGGCGCGCGGCTTTTCCCGTGGGGTCGTGCGAGAAGCTGGCGACGTTGAGTTCGGTCCACTTTCCGGAGACATCGCGCACCCATCCGTTGCCGTAGCGCGCCTTGCGAACGAGGTGGCCGTTGCTGCCGCCGAAGTTTTCGGAAAACGAGTGGAGTCCGCGCAGATACTTGCCGTCCTTCGGTGCGCGGAAGCTCGCGATGAGCACCCACTTCTTCTGCTCGGGGTGAAAATACCACCCTGTGTAGTCCGTGAAGGTGCCGTCGGGTTTCACAGCGACGATGAAGCGCTGCGTCTCGCCGGTTTTCCACATGTACTTGAGATGCGAATGCCCGCCGGTGCCTTCGTTGCCAAACACGCTCGCATGCACGCCCTCACCTTTCGCTAGCAGAGTCGTGTGGTTTTCCTCCGCAACGGTGCTGCGGTCGTTCGCCGTCTGGCCGCTGGCGGCATCCCAAACGGAGAAGATGATGCGGCGCTCGCCGGGGTTGTTCACCTGCATGCCGAAGTAGCCACGGGAGAATCCGGCGGCCATGTAGAACGTGTAAACCGGGTCCTCGACCGCGGTGACTTCGTTGTAGAAAAGCACGACGTCCTTTGCCTCCGTCGGGTAGGCGAGATGGACGCTGGATGCGTTCCTCCGCGGTTCGACGTTGAAGTGCGCAGCTTCCGTGGCAGGGCCATCGAGGATCAACGTCTCAAGCTCGGGGTCCGCGCCGTTCACAGATTCCAGCCGGAGCCGGGTGTATCCGGCCTTCGCGAGCGTAAACTCGCCGAACTTCGCGATTCCATCGACAACCGCGGCTTCCTTTGACTCGGTTCCGACGGTCAATTTCAGCTTCACCTCGCCCTCCGCGGGTGCTTTCACAGCCAGAGACACCGTGAGCTTTCCCGGTGTCTTGAACTCGCCGAACCAGGAGACGCTCTGGCCCTTCCAACGGGTCACGCCGCCCTTTGAGGAGAAGCGCGCGGCATCCGGATTCGGGTCCGAGTAACCCGTGTTCGCCGGAACACGAAGTTCAGCGTAGGCATTCGAAAAAGCGAACAGACCGAGGAATAGAGCGAGGTTTTTCATGCGATGGGAAAGCCCCGCGATTCCGGTTTCTTGGATGAATTTGCGCTTTTTTGGAAAAATGCGGCGTTTGCAGCGGCCGGACGAATGCAAGCCGCCCGGCATTCGCAGTGCTCATAGACCGCCAGCCTTGAAAACGATAACTACAACGCCATCTCAAAAAGGAAAAAACTCTTGCCCGAACGCCTTCGCAACCTACCCTCGGCAAACCTTCGAATGAAAATAGCGACGGTTTTTACAATTCTGGCCGGACTTACGAGTCTCGCGATGGCGCAAAGCCCTTATTCGAGCAGCGCCGATTTTGCGAAGTTCGCCGCGAACCTTCGGGAGCAGTCACTTTTGAAGCTGGAGCCGCAGGTCATCATTCCGACGCAACAGGGTAAAACGCGCTACCCTTGGAAGACGAATATCGTCACGACCGTATTCTGGGTGGGCGAACTCGCGGCACAAAACAATCCCGTTCACAACCTGAGCAGCAGTTGGGATCTCAATTGGAAGAGCAGTTTCGGTGGATACGACGACCCCAACAACCGGGTCGGTCTACCGAATGGCGGCTCGATTCCGAAAGCATTCGTGCCGAAGGAAAACCCGTTCTATTTCGCACTGCCCTACAACGACCGGGAGCGCGTCGGCTTTAAACCCGAGGCATCCAAAGTCATCCCTTGGTTCAACAAGGAGGTCGCTCAGCGTGGAACCGACGAATCGGTCTGCCGCAATCGCTGGATCGCAATTCGCAAGAACCTTCCGGGCGGCAAACAGCGCATCTGCTACGCACAGTGGTCGGACTGCGGCCCGTTCCGAACCGATCACTGGGAATACGTCTTTGGCAATGATCGCCCCCGCTGGAATCTGAACAGCGGCGCCGGTCTGGATGTGTCGCCGGCTGTCCGCGATTATCTCGGCATCTCGACAACTGACGTGGTCGATTGGTGCTTCGTCGAATGGACCGACATTCCACCCGGCCCCTGGGGTGAAATCGGCACGAATAACCACCTCGTCCAAGCCCGCTTGAGAAACCCGAACCGCATGTATGTTCAAAACCAGCCGACGCGGGAAAAGAAAACGGTCACCGTCGAAGAACCGGTGGTGGACGTAAAGTAAAGCGCTTCCCACGGCAACGGCGGCATCGCAACCGGTGCTTCCGTCTTTGGAAATGGCGGCTCGCGGGTTGCAGACTACGCAACCATGACGATGCATGATTCCATTTTCGCCAAGCACCTGAAACCCGTTTTTGCGGCAGGCATGGTCGCGCTTGCGTTTCCCACGTTTGCCGCGGAAGAAAAGCCGCGATTCAACCGCGACATCCGGCCGATTCTTTCGGACAAATGCTTTCTTTGCCACGGACCGGACCCTGCGAAGCGTGGCGGCGATTTGAGGCTCGATGTGCGGGAAGCGGCGATCGAGGCGGGCGCGATCGTTCCCGGCAAGCCGGAGAAAAGTCTCGTGATGGAACACGTAACTTCGACCGACCGCGATGAAGTGATGCCGCCGCCGAAGTCGAAGCTCGATTTACTTACGCCTGCGGAGATCGAAACGCTGCGCCGCTGGATCGCAGCAGGCGCGGAGTACGAGTCGCACTGGGCGTTTATTCCCGTGCCGGCCCCGCAGCCCGGTGTGGCGGTGGAGAAGTCGGTGGATGATGCGGTGGCAGCGTCGCTAGCGAAACGAGGCCTCCAACTTCAGCCGGAGACGGACCGCACCACTCTCATCAGGCGTGTCAGTTTCGACATCACTGGGCTCCCTCCATCGCCGGAGGAGATCGCGGCATTTGAAAACGACAAGTCGCCCGATGCGTATTCGCGACTCGTGGACCGGCTGCTCGCATCGCCGCGCTACGGCGAACGCATGGCGGTTGACTGGCTCGATATGGCGCGCTACGCGGATAGCTACGGATTTCAGGTGGACCGCGAGCGCGAGATGTGGCCGTGGCGCGATTGGGTCGTGCGCGCCTTCAACGAGAATCTTCCGTATGACCAGTTCATCACTTGGCAGCTCGCGGGAGACCTGCTGCCGAATGCGACGGACGACCAGATTTTGGCGACTGCTTTCAACCGACTGCACCAGCAGGAGAGCGAGGGCGGAAGTGTGGAGGAGGAGTATCGCGTGGAATATGTGGCCGACCGCGTGCAGACCGTGGCGACTGCATTCCTCGGGCTGACATTTGAGTGCTCGCGCTGCCATGATCATAAATACGATCCGGTGACGCAGCGTGATTACTACGGGCTTTTCGGGATGTTCCAGAATGTGGACGAAGCCGGGCTGTATTCGTATTTCACGCAATCCATGCCGACTCCCGCCATGGCGCTGATGGATGCACCGGCAAAGGAGAAGCTCGCGACGCTCCGCAGCGCGGCGGCCGCGGAGGAGAAGAAACTGGCCGGACTTCGCGCCGCGAAACGCCCGGCGTTTGAGCAGTGGCTCGCGGCGCGTCCGACTGCAGTGACAATCCCGGGCGAAATCGCGCGGTTCGGGTTCGACGCTGTCGATAAAGGTAAGCTGGCAAATGCGCTCGATGACAAAAAGCCTGCGTCGCTCAAGGGCGAAAACAAGCTCGTTGCCGGAGTGAGCGGACAGGCCGTGGAATTCACAGGCGACGATCCCGTGGACCTGCCGCTCGGGAATTTCCAAAGCAGCGAGCCGTTCAGCGTGTCGCTATGGCTGAAGACGCCGGACAAAAAGGAGCGCGCCGTGATTTTCCATCGGTCTCGCGCATGGACGGACGCGGCGAGTCGCGGCTACGAGCTGCTCATCGAGGATGGGCGACTGAAGTGGTCGCTCATTCACTTCTGGCCGGGCGATGCGATTTCGGTTCAGGCAAAAGAAACGCTGCCGCTGAACACGTGGACCCATGTCGTCGTGACCAACGATGGCAGCGGACGCGCGGCCGGACTGCGGATATTCGTGAACGGCGCGCAGGCCGCCGTGGAGACGGTGAAGGACAGCCTCACCCGAGATATCACAGGCGGCGGCGGCGACACGATCGCGCTCGGCGAACGGTTCCGCGACCGCGGCTTCAAAGGGGGCGCCATTGACGACTTCCGCGTTTTCTCGCACGCGCTGACGCCGCTCGAATCGCTCGCTGCATTCAAGCCGGAGTCCGCGCAAGCCTTGCTGGCAAAGGAGAAATCTTCGCTGGATGAAAATACCCGTGGTCTTTTGTTCGACTACTTCCTCGCTGGGGATGCGGACCTCGCGAAGCAACTCGCCGCGCTTTCCGCCGCTCGTCGCGAAGTGGTGAAGCTTTCCGGCGGGCAGCGCGAAATCATGGTGATGCGTGAGCTGCCCGAGCCGAAGAAGGCCTACATCCTGTTCCGCGGCGAATACAACCAGCGTCGGGATGAAGTGAAGCCGGGCGTGCCCGAATGGCTCCTCGCATTTCCCGCAAATGCACCGAGGAACCGGCTCGGCGTCGCCCGCTGGCTCACGGACCCGCGGCATCCGCTGACGGCGCGTGTCACCGTGAACCGGCTTTGGCAGACGATTTGGGGCCGCGGACTCGTGAAAACCACGGAGGACTTTGGCAGCCAGGGCGCAAAGCCGCTTTATCCCGAGGTGCTCGATGCGCTCGCTGCGAAGTTCATCGCGAGTGGTTGGGATATGAAAGCGCTCGTGAAGTCGATCGTGATGACCCGCACCTACCGGCAGCGGAGCATCGCGGACGCGAAAACGATGACCGACGACCCGGAAAACGAGTGGCTCGCCCGCGGACCGCGGCTCCGGCTTTCCGCGGAAATGGTGCGCGACAATGCGCTCGCCGCCGCGGGTCTTCTCGTCGAGCGGCTCGGCGGACCGCCGGTGAACCCTTACGAACTCAGCGAGGGATTCAAGCCCGCGAACGCGAGTGGCGGTGATGGCGTGTATCGCAGAAGCGTTTACACAAACTGGCGTCGAACCAGCGCACCGCCCGCGATGGTGGCATTCGATGCACCCCGCCGCGCCGTGTGCATCTCGCGCCGCGACAATACCGACTCTCCGCTTCAGGCCTTCATTCTTCTCAACGGCGTGCAGTACGTCGAAGCCGCCCGCGTGCTCGGTGAAAAGCTGCACAAGGATGCCCGCGGCGATTTGCGCACAATGATTGAGCAGGGATTCCTGCGATGCCTCAGCCGCAAACCCGATGCGCGCGAGATTGAGATCACCACGCTGCTTTACAATGAGCAGCTCACCTATTTCCGGCAATCGCCCGCCGAGGCGGAGAAGCTGCTGAAGGCAGGAAAAGCGAAACGCGACGAAGCCATCCCCGCGCCCGAAGCCGCAGCTGCCGCGATGCTCGCGCAGGCGCTCCTGAATCACGATGGATGCGTGGTGAAGCGATGATCAACCGCATGTTTACACATATGAACACGAACGAAATCTCCCGAGCGTGCGAGTCACAGACTGATGGACTACTCTCCCGCCGCGAATGGCTGTATCGCTTTGGCCTGGGGCTCGGAAGCGTCGCGCTTGCGGAACTTCTCAACTCCCCGTCCATTGCAGCGACAGCGCCGGACTCCGGCGTTTTGGGGCAACCTCATTTTGCGCCGAAAGCGAAGCGCGTGATCTACCTCTTCATGTCCGGCGGCCCGTCGCAGCTCGACCTGTTTGACTACAAGCCGCTTCTCAACAAACGCCACGGCGAGCAGCTTCCCGATTCGGTGCGTGGTGGCCAGCGGCTCACGGGCATGTCGGGAAATCAGTCGTCCATCCCACTCGTCGGTTCGCCGTTCAAATTCGCCCAACACGGTAAAGGTGGCGCGTGGGTGAGCGAACTCCTCCCGCACACGGCGAAGATTGCGGACGACCTGTGCTTCGTGCGGTCGATGTTCACGGAGGCCATCAATCACGGGCCCGGCGTCACATTTCTCCAGACCGGCACGCAAATCGCCGGACGTCCGAGTATCGGCGCGTGGCTCAGTTACGGCCTCGGTCAGGCCAATGCGAACCTGCCATCGTTTGTCGTGATGATTACAAAAGGCAAAGGCGGGCAGCCGCTCGGCGCACATTTGTGGGGCCCGGGATTCCTGCCGACAAAGCATCAAGGCGTGCAGTTTCGCGCGGCGAAAGATCCGGTGCTTTACCTTGGCAATCCGGATGGAATCAGCGCCGAGAATCGCCGCCGTTTGCTCGACCGGCTGAAGGAACTTCACGAGCACCAGTTTGCAGGCACGCCGGACGTGGAAATCCAGAACCGGATCGAAAATTACGAAATGGCGTTTCGCATGCAGACGAGCATTCCCGATGTGACCGATCTATCCGCCGAATCAAAGGAGACGCTCGATATGTATGGTCCCGACGTGCGGACGCCGGGGACCTTCGCCGCGAACTGTCTGCAAGCGCGCCGGCTCGCGGAACGTGGCGTTCGTTTCATCCAGCTCTACCATCAGGATTGGGACCATCACGGCGGTCTGCCCAACGCGCTACCCGGCCTGTGCAAGGAAACGGACCAACCCGCCGCCGCGCTCGTGAGCGATTTGAAAGCGTGCGGCTTGCTCGATGACACGCTCGTCGTGTGGGGTGGCGAGTTCGGGCGCACCAACTACTGCCAGGGAAAAATCCAGACAAACTTCGGGCGCGATCATCATCCGCGCTGCTTCACTTCATGGATGGCGGGCGGCGGCGTAAAAGCCGGCTCCGTGTATGGAGAGACGGATGAATTTGGCTACAACATCGTCGGCGACGGCGTTCACATCCACGACTTCCATGCGACGATGCTGCATCTGCTCGGCATCGATCACGAACGTCTCACCTACAAATTCCAAGGCCGTCGCTACCGCCTCACGGATGTGCACGGGAAGGTCGTAAAGGGACTGCTGGCCTAGTCAATTAACGGCGTCGCGGGCTCACTGTTCCGCCCATCGCAAAATCACGCCTTTCCTCCGCTCTCGTTCGTGCTACGAACTTTGCACACACCATGGCAAATCGTCATCCCATTCACGACAAGCTCAAGACCATTCCGTTGTTTCACGACTTCAACGATGTGGAATTGGAGGAGTTCCTTCATCTCGCAGACCCCAAGGCTTTCCGCGCTGGCGAGTACATTGTGCAGCAGGGCGAGGAGGGAAATGCGATGTTCTACGTCGCTGAAGGGAAGTGCAGCGTCACAGCCACGCGGGACGGTGCCCCGGTGGAACTGGACCAACTCGGCGCAGGCGACATTTTCGGCGAAGTATCGCTTTTTGACCAACTTCCCCGCAGCGCAAACGTTCAGGCGCTGACTGACTGCATTCTCTTGCGGGTAAACGAAGGTGTGCTGCGGGCTCTGGCGGCATTTTTCCCCGCCGCGGCGTTCAAGTTCCTGCTCGGAATCGCGAGGGAAATGGGCAACCGGCTCCGCAAAACCAACAAGCGCTACGTGGACTCCGTTCTGGCGCCGCACGAGCAAAAGTAACTCAGCGGCGACGGCGGCCCGACCAGCTTCCCGATTTCGGCGGACCGTTCCTGCGGTCCTGGGCTGCACCGCGGCGCTGCGAGTCGCGGCTTTGCGGGCGTTGCTGCTGTTGCTCCCGCGTCCGCTCTTCGCGGACAGGGGCGGCGGCGTTGTAATCAAAACCCTCGGCGCGTTTGCGAACAATTCCGCGCCCAATGAACCGCTCCAGTGAGCGCAGCGCTCCATGGTCGGCCTGCGAGACAAAGCTGATCGCGTCGCCAATTGCCTGTGCCCGGCCGGTGCGGCCGATGCGATGA
>SXWH01000248.1 GCA_005791535.1 Verrucomicrobiaceae bacterium
CGTTTTGGGAGCAGCTTCAGCCGGCATATGATTACTTCGAGAAGCGCCGGCGGATCCCGAAGTTCTCGGTGCTTCCGGATGGCCGCTACAGGGTTTTGTCGAAGTAGCCGCCCTATGTGCGAGCAGCGAGCTCCCGAAGAAGAGCGTGCAAGTTCTCGAGTCCGGGAACGCGTGCGAGCACTTCCGCCAGTCGCGGCAGTGCAACCGGGATATGATTCAGGAAGTGAGTCCGGCCGTCCTTGTGACCGAGCTTTCCGTAGGCCCCGAGTGCCTGCATCAACCGCTGCATAGCGCACAAATCGAAGGTCGCCATGAACTCGGCTTTCTCCCGTGCGCCGGCGCCGTGCAGTCCGCTGAGGTAATGTGCGAGCAGTTCGTCCCGCTCGGGCTCCGAGAGCGTCACGTAAGGATCGAGCAGCAGCGACACGAGGTCGTACTGAGCGAGGCCGGGGCGAAGACCCTGAAAGTCGATGAGACAAACCTCGCCGTCGCGAACCATTACATTCTGACTTTGAAAATCGCGGTGAACGAGACAGCGCGGCAGCGCGGCGAGATGCTCCGCGATTTCCCGGAGCCGTGCGCGGTTTACGTGGTGGTCCACATAGTCAGCGGTCAGGCCGAAATGGCGCGTAAGGCAGTGCTCCAGGAAATAGTCCTGCTCCCATTGGTAAAGCGCGGCGTTGAATTCTGGCTGAAGTTCCGGACGGTTCGCGCTGGTGTGGGCCCGGGTGTGGAGTATCAGCGCCTGGTCGAGCGTGCGTTGGTAGAGTGCGCGACGCTCGAGCCACGGCGCATCGCGGAAAGCCCACAGGTCCAGCTCACCGGCGTCTTCCATGAGTATCATCCCGTCTTCGCGACTGTGGAAGAAAACGCGTGGAACGCGGACTCCGATGGATTCGAGAAAGTGCCCAATTTCCACGTAGTGGCTGTTCTCCGCGCGTTCCTCGGTGTAGTGAATGAGAATGTGCGATTCCCCGCCGGATTTGACCCTCCAGAATTTCCGACCGGAACCGCCTTTCTCAATTGCTTCGACAAATACTGCCATGATTCGAAATGGCCGGTCGCGGGCTCGCGGGCAATGACGAATGCCGCGGGTTTGGAGAACCCGGATGCTCTACTCTACTGCACGGCCACATTTGGGGTATATCTGATGCCCATGATTATCCGCGCCATCTCGTTTGCATGCGCATGCTCCATCGTCGCCGCTGCCGACCGCACCATTGCGGAAAGTGCGGCGTCATTCGTCCTCGCCGACGCGGAATTGACGATGGAGCTCGTCGCCTCCGAGCCGCTCGTGGAGTCGCCGTGTGCGATGGCTTTCGATGAACGCGGGCGCATCTTCATTGCGGAAAATCGCGGATACCCGAATACCGCTGCTCCAGCGCAGGGACGCATCGCGCTGCTTTCGGATTCGGACGGTGACGGCCGGATGGACAGGCGCACGACCTTCGCCGACGGACTCACTTTTCCAAACGGCGTCCTTCCGTGGCGTGGCGGAGTCATCGTGACCTGCGCGCCGGATGTTCTGTTTTTAAAGGACACGAACGACGACGGCGTGGCGGACGAGCGCCGCGTGTTGCTCACCGGATTTGCTACGACGGGAAGCACACAGCTCCGCGTGAACTGCCCGACGCTCGGGCCGGATGGCTGGGTTTACTTTGCCGCGGGACTGAGCGGTGGCGAGGTAAACGGCGTGAAGATGACGGGCGACTTGCGGTGGAATCCCGACTCGGGCGCGGTGGAAAGTGTCGCGGGTCGTTCGCAATACGGGATGTCGTTTGATGCGTACGGCAACCGCTTCATCTGCATGAATCGCGTGCAGGCGCAGCACGTGGTCCTCGACCCGAAATGGCTGCGCCGCAATCCGCAACTCGTGTTCAGCGATACGGTGCAGAACTGCCCGGAGCTGATCCCGAATACGCTCATGCGCAGCACCGGCGGCGCGGCGCGGCTTTATCCGCTGAGCGCAAACATCACGACAGCGGACTCGCATCAGGGCTTTTTCAGCGCGGCGTGCGCGGTGCATGTGTGGCGCGGCGGTTCGCTGCCGGCGCGATACGACGGTCATGTTTTCTCGTGCGACCCGACGGCAAATGTCGTGCATCTCGACCGACTGGAGTCGGCGGGCGGAACGTTCAGCGCGACGCCGTTTTTTGAAAAGAAGGAGTTCCTCGCGTCGCGCGACGATTGGTTTCGTCCGGTCTTCCTCAGCGCCGGCCCGGATGGCGCGCTCTACATTTGTGATATGACGCGAAAGGTCATCGAGCATCCCGATTATCTCCCGGAGGAAGTGCGGAAACGGACGGACTTCGAGACCGGAAAATCGCTCGGCAGGATCTGGCGGGTGAAGGGAAAGGAAAAGCCGCGCAAGCACGCGCTGGCCGAGGATCTCTTTGCCAAAGCTCGCGCCGGTAAACTCGACGCTGCCGCAATGAATGAAGCGTGGAATTCCGGCGATGCGCGACAGCGTGCGTTGGTGCTACGCTTGTGGCTGGAAAATAGGAACGCCCGCGACTGGATGCCCGATCCCTCCGTGCTCGCGCAGGAGCCGGATGCCGCAGTGCGTTTTTGGGCGGCGCTGGCACTCGGCGAGATTCCCGAAGGCGCGCCAGCGCTCGGGGTGATCGCTGCGAAGGATGCCGGTGACCGCTGGACGCGTGTGGCGGTGCTGAGTTCCATCGCGGGTCGTGAGGCGGAATTTCTCGGCTCGTTCTTTGAATCGACGGAGAAAGTGGGCGAGGGGACTTGCGAAGTTTTGAGAATGGTTGGGCACTCGTTTCCGAATCTCACGGTATTCGAAAAGGGTGATTTGTTGCTGAATCCCGGCTTTGGACTCGATGGACTCGGCGCGGCAATGTCCTCACTCGTGCTTGGCTCACTGGAGCGGTCTGGCGGGAGGTTCGATTCCACCACAACGTCGGACTGGCTGCGCGGTATGCTCAAGGGTATAGACGCTGCCGCGCTCGACTCCGCTCGTCCTCACTATGAGCGCCTGGCTTTCGTGCGTTTGATTGCCCGCCAACCGTGGCCGGACGCGTCCCCGGCGTTGCTCGCGCTTGCGTCAGGCGGAACTGGTGAGTTGCGGGATGCCACCGTCCGCGCGCTCGCGGGATTTGCACAACCCGAAGTCGCCAAAGCCGTGCTCGCGCCCGGCGTCTGGTTCGCCGCTTCGCCCTCGCATCGCGAACTGTTGCTCGCTGAGCTGTTTGGCAACAACGCACATCACGCTGGTGTTCTCGATGCCGTCGAGGAAGGTCGTCTGCCCGCGAGTGCCGTGAATTCCGCACGTCGCGCAATTCTTTTGAAAAACAAAGATCTCCGCGAGCGCGCTGAGAAACTTCTCGGCACCGGTGCGGCTCCGGATCGTCAAAAGGCGTTTGAGTCCGCGAAAGCGGCGCTCGCTCTGAAAGCCGACGCAAAACGCGGCGCGGAGTTGTTTAGCAACGCCTGCGCCATCTGCCATCGACTGGAACGCGAAGGCCACGCCGTGGGGCCCGATCTTTTCGATATCCGTGGGCAGACGAAGGAAAACATCCTTTTCCACATCATCGTTCCCGATGCGGAAATCGCCCCGGCCTTTGCCGCATATCTCGTGACCACCAAAGACGGACGCACACTCAGTGGAATCATCGCCAGCGAAACGCCCATGAGCCTCACGCTGCGTGGACCGCTCGCGCAGGAAACCGTCCTTTTACGCGCCGATGTCACCAAACTCGACGCCCTTCCGACTTCGCTCATGCCGACGGGACTGGAGCAGGGAATGTCGCCGCAGGACATCGCCGACTTGCTCGGGTTTCTCAAAGGCGAGGCGGCACGATAGGTCGGCTTGCTTGGATCCCGAAAGCTGCGCTTGGCTGGACGCCGC
>SXWH01000249.1 GCA_005791535.1 Verrucomicrobiaceae bacterium
GACCCGATTCACCACGGGCATTTGATTCTGGCGCGCGAAGCCATGGAGCAGCTCGCGCTGGATCGCGTGGTTTTCATCCCGGCGGCAATCTCGCCCTTCAAGCTGGAGGCGCAACCGGCCCCGGCGGCGCTGCGCGTGGAGATGGTGCGCGCGGCCATCGCGGATGAGCCGCGATTTGAATGCGACGATTCGGAGATTCATCGCGAGGGCCCGAGCTTCACAGTGGACACCGTGGAGGCCTGGCGGCGCCGGGCTCCGGACGATGAGCTGTTTTACTTCATCGGGCAGGACAATGTGCGCGACCTTCCGAAGTGGCGGCGATGGGAGGAACTGCGGGAGATGGTGCAGTTTGTCGTCTTCGAACGCGATGCGACCGCACCGCCGCACAGCTTCCCGCGTGTGGGCCGGCGTTTCGATGTTTCTGCAACGGAGATTCGCAAGCGTGTTGCGGAACATCGCAGCATCCGCTATCTCGTTCCCGAAGCGGTGCGCTCGATCATCGGGAAACACCGCCTTTACCAAGGAGAACGCCATTAACTCAGAAGAACTAGCCCGTTTGTGCGCAAGCATCGCAGCCGATAAAAAGGCTGAAGACATCGTCGTGATCGATTTGCGCAATATGTCCACATTCACCGACTTCTTCGTCATCTGCACGGGATCGTCCGAGCCGCAATTGAAGGCTATCGCGGGCGAAATCTCCGACCGCATGAAAAAAGAACACGGCATGAAGCCGATGGGTGTGGATGGATTCCCGCTCAGCCAGTGGGTCGTGGCGGATTTCGGCAGCGTGGTCGTGCACATCTTCCATGCATCGAAGCGCGAGGTGTATCGCCTCGAGGACTTGTGGAATGACGCGCCGCGCCTGAGCCTATGATGATTGCGTACCTCGGCCCGGACGGCAGTTTTTCCCATCTGCTCACGCGCCGCCGGTTTCCCGATGCGGCCGAATTGCGCCCATTCGCGGGGGTGCCGGAGGTATTTGAGTTCGTCGCGGCAAACCCCGGAGCGCTCGGCGTGGTGCCGATCGAAAACAGCTCCGGCGGGATGATCATGCCGACGGTGGACAGCCTCATCGAGCACTCGCAAAAGGTGTTTGTGCACGAACTGCTGTTGCTCGACGTGCAACTCGCATTGATGGGCCGCGCGGGGAGGGTGCCGGAGATTGTGTACTCCCACGCCGTGCCTCTCCAGCATTCCGAAAAGTGGCTGAAGCGGACGTATCCCGACGCAACCGCCGTGGCGTCAAAGAGCACGAGTCACGCGGTGCAACTCGTGTTGCAGGACCCGACCGCGGCGGCAATCGGTCCGCGGGAAAACGCGGCGTTGCACGGGCTGGACGTCCTTCATTTCCCAATCGAGGAAGGCGTGCCGAACGTCACGCAGTTCTACGTGATCGGCCACGGGAAATCGAGGGAAGGGGATTGCTCGGCCTACATCGTCTCGCTCCCAAACAAGCCCGGTGCGCTTTACCGCTTTCTCGGTCCGTTTAACGAACACGGTGTAAACCTCACGCGCATCCAGTCACGGCCCATTTTCGGAAAACCGAACGCGCATTTGTTTTTCATCGAGCTGTCGGGAAATGAAGACGCGCCGAATGTCGCCGCTGCGCTCGCCGCGGCACGCGATCCGGAGATTTCGGACCGCATGGAGTGCCTCGGTTCATTTCCGGCCCGCCTGCGTTTTCAATCGTGAAGAAATCCATCCTGCTGCTGATGCTCGCCGCTCTCTCCACCGCATCCGCCGCGGGGAAGACGAAGCCCGCCGTCCCTGCGCCGCTTCCGGAGAAGGGATTGCCAATCGACGATGCTCTTTCGCTCGACAGACTGCTCGACCCGGGCGCGCCGCTACCGGAAATCCTGCCGGCACCCGAGTCCATTCCCGCCGCACCGAAATCGCCCGCGAAGAAGCCGGTAAGCGTCGCCTCGGCAAAAGCCGAACTTGTTTCCGCAGCGAACGATTATCGGCAAAAGACCGCGCTTTACCGTAAAGGAAAAGTCAGCCGCGATGCGCTGAAAGCATCGGCAGTTCGCGTCGTGGAAAGTGCAAAGGTCTATCGCGCAAGCCTCAAGCGCTGACTACGAATTTGCGCGGGTGAGCGTGATGTGGAGAATCTCCGCCGGTGCGGCCGTGCGAACGGGAAACCAGTTTCCCACGCCATTCGAAACTGCGAGAGCACGCTGCTCCTTCCGGTAAATTCCGCTCCAATAGCGGAACACCATCGGACCCGCGCCGAGCGCCTCGTTGAGCATCAATTGCCCGCCGTGCGAGTGTCCAGAAAGCGTGAGCGGCACGTCTTCCATCAGGTCCCACGCATGCGGATGGTGCGCGAGCATCAACTGCCACGCGGCTGGGTCCCGCTTTGCGAGCAACTCGCGGACGGAATCCGCCATGCGCCCGGCACCGCGTGTCCAGGGCAGACCGAGCACCTGCAGCAGTTGATCGCGAATGCGAACCGAGGTCGTTTCATTGCGCAGCAAATTGAGACCGCCCTTTTCCGCCTGCCGGTAGAACTCGCTGGGATTGTCGATAAGGTCGTGATTTCCCTCGCAGGAAACGAGCAGTTCCTTCGCGCGAAGTCCGCCGACGAGATCAACGACGGCCGGCATGGCACTGAGCGAATCATTGATGAGATCGCCCGTCAGCGCGATGACGTCGGGATTAAGTCCATTTGTCTCGGCGACGATCCGCTCCATCACTTTGCCGCGAGTGAGTCGTCCCGCGTGCAGGTCGGTAATGTGCGCGATCGTAAGCCCTTCGAGCGCGGGAGGGAGACTGGCGATGGGAACCGTGGTTTTGCGGATGCGGAAGTCGTCCAATTGGAATTCCCCGATCGTTGCGCCGCCAATAGTGAAAGCCGGTGGGATGAACGCAGCACTTGCGCCCAAAAACTCGCGCCGTGTCACTCCATCCCGATCGGGTTTCGGCAAAGCAGTGCGCGCGAGTTTCAAAGGCAGCGCGCAAAGTCCGCGCAAGAGTTGCCAGAGCAGCCAAGGCAGCACGCACAGCAAGTGCCAGATAAGCACGATCGAATGAACCCAGCGCGGCGCTGCGTTGTAAAAGTCCGCGACATCACTTCTTGCCAGCAACATGCCGGCCACGGCTCCAAGCTGAAGTGTTCCCCACATAACGGCCGTCACTTTCTGCCATGCCTTGCGGCTGCGCCGCACGGTGAGAGCGATCCAGAGCGCATCCCCCAGAATGACTGTGCCGAGTATGAAATAGAAAATCATGCAGCCCCGCCGTATAGCGCGAAGCGCAAATCCAGCAACCCCGCCGGTATAGCGCCGGTTCTGACGGCTTGTTTTTTGAATACACCCGGACGGAGAGCGTCTGATGGCTCGTATGAAACACCTCGCCTTCCTAGTCATCGCGGCCATCGCAACCTCGCTCCACGCCGAGCCGAACCTTGAGTTTCAGCAAATGTTCGGCTCGAACGGCACGCTCCGGAGTTCCAGTGGAGCGCTCTCCATGACATCGTCGAGAAACGGCACCTCCACAACCTACCGCGATGCCAGTGGACGGATGCTCGGGAGGGCGGAGAGGAATGGAAACAGCATCACTTTCCGAGACAGTTCCGGACGCACGCTCGGTTCATCCACGCTTTCGGGTGGTAGTATCGTATTTCGCGATGCCTCGGGGCGAACGGTCGGTTCAGCATCCGTGGTCGGCGACAAAACCGTATATCGCGATAGCAGCGGACGCCTCTTGAGGACCGCTGACCGAAACGGGGAATCGGTCACCTACCGCGACGCATCGGGTCGCAGCCTGGGAACCGGGACACTTCGGAAGTAGGCAAAAAGTTGAAATTTCCGATGGAACCAAAAGAAAACCGCTTGCCAAATTCGGCAAGTCCTTTATTCCTCACCGCCCGCGCAGCACCTGTGCTGCAACGCGAAAGGCTGGATAGCTCAGTTGGTAGAGCAGAGGACTGAAAATCCTCGTGTCCCCGGTTCGATTCCGGGTCCAGCCACTCCC
>SXWH01000250.1 GCA_005791535.1 Verrucomicrobiaceae bacterium
GCATTACCGCGTTTTGCAAAACCAAGTTTCTCCAAGCGGTCCACGATTCCGGTGGCTGCGGCTGTGGTATGGCGCATCCGATCAGCCACGGCTGTCATCGTTAGCGGTTCTGGTTCCTGAAGCAGGAAGCACAGGAGCATGTATTGCGGGTAGGAAACGTTTCCGCGGGACAATTCTTTCGATAAATTGAGCACGAAGGAACGCTGCAATACCGTAAATAGGTCAGCAAGTCGTTCGGCGTCAGCTCTTTTCTTGGATTCGGTAGTCATTGAGGTCATGGAATGCTTATGAGGTTGAATGTATTGAGGGGTCAGTAGTCGTCAACCGAATCTGAGACGGTTACTGGTTTTTAATACGAGCTGCGACGTCTTCCAGACTCACAGCATGATCATAAAGTGCCTTTCCGATAATACATCCGTACAAGTTCGGCATCGCGTTTGCCGTGAGAACATGGTCCGCCGTACCAATTCCACCGCTGAGGATAACCTGACCGCCGCGCGCGGTTACGGCTTCATTGACCCTTGCGGTCTCTGCGAAATTCGGCCCGGCGAGCATACCGTCCGTGGCGATGTCCGTGTAAATAACGGTGCCCGCTCCGGCCTCGGTTGCGTTTGCAGCGAGTTCCAGCGCGCTTTGTCCGGTTTCCTGCGTCCAGCCTTTCACGCTGACAATCCCGCCTTTTGCATCAATCCCGACGGCGATGCGTTCCCGACCGAACCGCGCCGACATTTCCCTCACAAAATCGAGCGACTCCGCGGCCTTCGTTCCCAGAATCACGCGCGCAACACCTGCGTCGAGTGCGCGCCGGATTGCCGCGGCATCGCGGATGCCGCCACCGAGTTCGCAGGGAATCTTGACCGCCGACGTGATCGCGCGGACCGAATCCAGATTTCGCTGCTCGCCTGTGAATGCGGCGTCGAGATCCACAAGGTGCAGCCAGTCGCCGCCCTCGAGTTCCCATTTCCGCGCAAATGCCGCCGGGTCGCTCGAGTAAACGGTCTTCAGTTCGGCTTTGCCCTGCTTCAGACGCACGACTTCGCCCGACATCAAATCAATCGCAGGAAATAAAAGCATCGTGGTTGTAGGTGATAGAAACCCGCGGTGAGCGGGGCGGGTGGGGTATGCGAGTCGGGCGTAATTTGCAAGCGTGACGGCAGGCGGGGGGTTCCGAAGCGCATAATTCCGAGCGGTATACGAATCGGGAAATCGAATTTGCTTCTGCGCCCGCTGTTGCAATCATGCCGGAAAGGAAACTCGCCCTCGTGCCGGGTGGTATCTGAATCCCGAAAAATGAACTCAATGAACAAACCAAAATCGACGTTTCGCAAACTGTGCTTCGCTGGAATGTCGGCGGCTCTGCTTGTTGCGAATACCGCTTTCGCTCAACTCTCGAAGGACGCTGCCGGGACCGCCATAGCCGAAAAGTTTGCCGCCCTCAGGGCCGCTGAAAATAAATCCGGCATGCCGGATGAAGCGCCCGCGCCGATCGAAAAGCAGGTCGAGGGAGGAAAGCTGACGTTGAAAGCCGAATCGCTCGATCTCGGCGAAGGAATGAAGATGCCGTTCTGCGTGCTCGTTCGCGAGGCGAAGGACAGCGGCGAAAAGCGACCGCTTTTCATCGCGATGCACGGCGGCGGGAAATACGAGGCGGAGAGCGGTCCGCACACTTCGCCCGTCAATAACAGTGAGTTCCGCGCCCAGATCAGTCTCGCGGTCAAAGTGTATAAACCGGATGGCGTCTACTTTGTCCCGCGAATGGCCGACGACCGCCGCGGACGCTGGTGGTACAAGCATAATCAAGTCGCGTTCGACAGGGTGATCGACCAGGCAATTGTCCGGTGGAATGTGGACCCCGACCGCATCTATCTCATGGGAATTTCCGAGGGCGGGTATGGAACTGACATCCTTGCGCCTTTCATGGCCGACCGTCTCGCTGGAGCGAACGCCATGGCAGGTGGCGTTGGTCTCGGAAACCCGCCCGCGAACCTCCGCAACGTGGCATTCCGCACGGATGTGGGCGAGAAGGACAACGGGTTCGATCGGTGCGCGTTGGCAAAAGCATTTCATGCCGAACTCGACCGGCTTCACGAACTGGACAAGGACGGGTATGTTCACTCACTCAATGTCCAGCCCGGTCGCGGGCATGGAATCGATTACAGTCAGGGAGTTCAATGGATCGTGAAACACACCCGAAATCCGTGGCCCGCCAAAGTCGTATGGGTGAACCAGCTTTTGGATGGCGTGCGTCGCAAACGGTTTTACTGGGTTGCGATGCCCGATGCGCCGGAGAAAGTGGATATTCGCATTGACGCCACCGCGAACCGCGAGACGAACTCCATCACGATCGATGTTTCGACCCTCGATGCAGGGAATACCGATGGAAATCGCACGCACGGAAAAGACAACGTCGCCGAGGCGAAGCGCACGGCGCTTGGTAAAACTAAGCTGGATCTGCTTCTGAACGACGCGCTGCTCGACCTCGATAAACCAATAACCGTCGTCGCGAACGGAGCAGAGGTTTTTAAAGGAAGCGTCGAACGCAGTGCCGAAGTTATCTCCGCAGCGCTTGCAGAGCGCCCGGATCCGTCCGGTTGCCCGACTGCCAGGATCACGATCACGACTCCTTAAAGCGAGTGTCGGCAC
>SXWH01000251.1 GCA_005791535.1 Verrucomicrobiaceae bacterium
AATCGTCGGGCTGTCCAAGCGCAGAGTTTGATTGGTTCCAAGCGACAGGGTGTCCGCGGTGGAATTCGCAAAGATTTCGAGTGCACTGGTCGTCGCGGTTGCCGCATCCGGCGCAACAACCGGGCCGATTCCCACCGAACCGGTCGCGGTAGCGGTGCTTAGCACCGAATTCGGAACCAACACAGTGGTGGCTCCCGTATCAGGTCCATTGTAGCTCAATTGCGCCGCACCGCCACCACCGCCGTTCGCTACCCGGAGGAAAATCGAGTGCTGGCCAGCCGAAAGAGTAATCGTGCCGTTCGGTGTCGGCCCGGGCGCTCCATGTCCACCGTCATTATTTACGACCTGAACTCCATCGATGTACAGCAGCGAACCGTCGTCACTCGAACTCGTGAACGTATAAGCCCCTCCAGTGGTGATGTTAATCGAGCCAGACCACGCAACACCTTCCTGAGTGTTACCCGCAGAGACATGGAATCCAGGACGCCAAACAGGGGACTGGAATCCCGAACCGCTATTGGGAATATTAATGTTCGTGTCGACGAGCCCCGTAGAAACACGCCCGTTGTCAAGTGCTAGCAACTGGGAGGCAAAGCGAGTTTCAACGCGCACCGTGGCACCCGCATTTGCACCAAAGTTGTAGTAGGTGGCATTCAGCCCAGGCGCACCTGCTGTGAATCCGGTATTATTGCTCGCCCCCACGCGAACACCTCCACCGTTGATTATGAATCCACCGGTACCGAGCGCCTGCTTGCCAACAATTGCCACCGTGGCGTTTGTATCCGCGCCAATCGCGCCCGAAAAACCGGAGTTGTTGCCGGAGAGCGTCAATGTCGCTGCCGCGGGCGCAGTCGCCGTGAGATTTGCAGGACCACTCAAACTGCCGCTGATGGTGAAGCTATTCGCAGTGGTCGTCGTTTGAAACAGCCGTAGCGCAGCAGTCGCATTTCCTGCGACATTAACGGTGCCCGTGTAATTTGCCGCAGTATTGTTCGCACTAATTATGCCTCCAGCAAGGAGGTTGATGGTATTCCGGTTGGCCACGCCACTTGTCGCGATGTCTCCTCCGGAACCGACGGTAATGCTCGTCGCGACCGTTCCCAGCGCATCGACGTTCTGAAACTCTAATGTGCCGCCGTTGATAACCACGGCACCCGTGAATCCCGTATTCGGTCCAGGCAATTGAAGCACGCCGGTTCCGGTTTTCGTAAGGATGCCACCGCCGCCCAATTGGCCGGCTGTTAGCAGGATTTTCGACGCAGCACCCGCTCCGGGCGACACTTCCACCGTGCCGCCCCCGGCGCCAATTGTGAGGACCTTGCCCGCCGCGAAGTTCAACTGCACGTTGGCCCCTGGGTTATGGATGAAGCTGCCGTTGTCGAGGGTTACATTCGTCGCCCAGTTCTGAGTGGCTGCGTTGTGCGCATTCTGAAGCACACCGCCGGCAGTCACCGTTACGTCGCCCGTTCCCAACGCACCAACGTTATTCGCGACCAGCGCGCCGCCGGAAACCAACGAGGTTCCCGTGCGCGTGCTTGCGGCACCGAGCGTCAGGGTTCCAGCACCCGTCTTTGTGAGCGCATTCGCATTGGCAACGAGCGCGGCGGAAAGCGTGAGGTTGGCACCAGTCCCGACATCGAGCGCGCCGCCCGCAGCACCAAGCGTCACCGCACGAGCGCTCGAGAACGTCGCAGTCGCCTGCAGAGCACCTCCGTTGATCGTCACACCATTCGCCGCCGCACCGAGTCCGGAATCGGCACCCACGCTGAGGGTGCCACCAGTGATGGAGACACCGCCCGTGAACGTATTCGCGCCACTGAGGACGAGCGTTCCCGCGCCTGCCTTGTTCAACCCCGTCGTGCCGGCAATAATCGCGCTGATCGTCGCGGTGTGCGCCGCATTCGTTACGGAAATCGTCGGGGTCGCGCCTGCGAGCGCGACAACGTCGCCCGCGACATTTCCAGAGATTGTGTAACCCGTCGTATTGAACGTAAGACCGCCAGCACTGATACCCGTTCCCGCATTATTGATCACCACAGCTCCGCCCGAGAGCCCGCCAAACACCGCAGTGTCCGTGGATGCCAGCGGCCATGACACGTTCGCAGCACCATTCCACCAGTTTGTAAGCGTCGTATCCCATGTTCCCGCGCCACCGAGCGTAACGCCAGCGGTGATGCCGGGATCCCAATCGAGATTTGCTGCGTTGGCCTGTCCGATGCCGAGTGCTGCAAGCGTGGAGAGCGCGAGCGAGCGGGACAGATGGGCGATGAAACTACGGGAGATGCGGGACGTTTTGGCGGTACGGGTTTTCATGGGTTGCTGGATTCTGGTGAGGTGTGACGGTTGGAGAATTGCGCCGGAATTTTCCGGAACATACTCCGCGAATACGACTCCGCACCTCGTAAGTCAACGGAGATTTCGGGGAAAAATATCAGAGAAAAATAGCTGTTTTGTCATATCCCGGAAACAGGATGAAATTTCCGGTAAACAGGATGATTTTCACCCACCAAGACGAGGGGATTTCGCGCCGCTTCTATGCCCGATGGCGCAGACGGTATTCACTCGGCCGCCAGCCGACCCACGTCTTGAATGTTGTGGAAAATACGAAGGCGTTTTTGTAACCGACCCGGTTGGCGATGACTTCTACTTTGAGGTCCGTGTCCGCTAGAAGTTTCGCGGCAAGCTGCATTCGAAGGTAGATTACCTGATGGACGGGTGAACGCCCGATTTCGCGGCGGCAGAGCCGACGCAGGTGCTCGCCGCTCATGTGGCAGGTCTCCGAGAGCCGATCGAGCGTCCAGTCTTCGTCGAGCCGCCCGGACACCTGGGACCACAAGCTGGAAAGGCGGTCGTCCATCTGCCAGGGCGTGGCAAAGCTGACGACGTAGTAGTGGATGACATCCACCCAATGGACAAGCGAAGCGGGCGCAGTCCGGCTGCGGACTTCGTGCCAAAGGCCCATCACGGCGCAACGCAGCGGCTCGGGGTCGAATTTTGCGAGCGCCGGCGAGCTGTTGGACATCACCGGTTTCTGCCCGACGGGCTGCTGGTAGCGCACCCAGGCGATATCCCACGTTGTGTCCGGGTCGGCGTGAAATGCCAGGACCACGTGAGGCGGCGCGATCGCGGCCCATCCGCTTTTTACAATCTGCCAGCGGCCATCCAGCAAAATGCGACCGCTCCCGCCGAAACACGCAAGCATATACGTGCCGCCAAGATCCATGCGCACCATCTCGAATGGAGCGGCCGCATTCACGACGGCGACATGCGCGATGTGCCGGTTTGCAAGCGCAGGGCACTCGCCGGCGGTGACCTTCCACGCCTGCGTCTTCGCGCCGAGGACGGTGGTTTCGGAAAGTGGAGTATCTTTGCGAGGCATCGAGGCGGGACTATGCCGGAACACGGGACTTTGGCAACGGCGGGCACGTCCACGCTTGCGGCGATGCAGCGTCAGCGTCCATGGTGCACCGGTGCCCGACCACGATTCACTTACCGGCGCGCTGAAACGCGTTTTCGGCTACGACTCTTTTCGCCCTTTGCAGGAGGAGATCATCTCCGCCGCGATGGACGGGCACGATGTTTTCGCGCTTCTGCCGACGGGCGGCGGGAAGTCGCTTTGCTTTCAGCTCCCGGCGATCGTGCGCGACGGACTGACGGTCGTGGTTTCGCCGCTCATCGCGCTGATGCAGGACCAGGTCGATGCGCTCGTGGCCGCAGGCGTGGACGCGACTTTTCTGAACTCCACAATCGGCGAGAAGCTAGCACGGGAGCGGCTTGCAGGGCTTTTCAACGGCGAATACCGCCTGCTCTACGTGGCGCCGGAGCGGCTGATGATTCCGACATTTCTGGAAAAACTGCGGCAGTGGAATGTGAACCTCGTCGCGATCGATGAAGCGCACTGCATCTCGGAATGGGGGCACGATTTTCGCCCGGAATACCGGCAGCTTTCACAACTTCGCAAGGAACTGCCGGGCGTGCCATTTATGGCGCTCACGGCGACGGCGACCGGACGCGTCCGCGAGGACATCGTAACACAGCTCCGGCTGAAGAATCCCCGCACGTTTGTCGGGAGTTTCAACCGGCCGAATCTCACCTACCGCGTGCTCCACAAGGAGTCGCCCACGCAGCAGGTCGTGCGCTTTTTAAAAGGACGCAAACGCGAGTCCGGAATCATCTACTGCCAGAGCCGGAAGTCCTGCGAATCCCTAGCGGAGCGGCTTGCCGAGCAGGGATTCGATGCGAAGCCGTACCACGCTGGACTC
>SXWH01000252.1 GCA_005791535.1 Verrucomicrobiaceae bacterium
GTGACAGTGTCGGGGCCGGTCGTGAAACTGAATGCGAACTGCCGATCCTCAAACGGCGAGAAGAAGATTTCCGCAGTCGGGCCGGAGAGAGACGCGGCAAAGTTTTGCGTGGAAGGGGTGATGTTGTTGATGACGAGCGCAGCCTCGCCAATGCAGGGTGAAACGAAGAGCGCTGCCAGCGCGAGTTTGCGGAGTGATGGAATGATTCTCATGGAAAAGTACGTCGGTTCTCCGAATCGGAAAACGCGGCGATACCTCCTACTGAAGGATTTCCGGTTGAAAGTTTCCGCGAAAATGCGGGCAATTCACGAATCTTGTGCTGCTGCCGTCAAAACAGCGCCGCCACATGCGCTGTCGCTGCACTTGCGAGACCTGCGAGATTGTATCCGCCCTCCAGCAAGCTCACCACGCGGCCGTCAGCGGTCTTGTCCGCAATTGTCCGGACAATCTTCGTCAGGTCGGCGAAGTCCTTGTCCGTGAGCCGGAAATTCCCGAGCGGGTCGCCTTCGCGGGAGTCGAAACCCGCGCTGATCATCACGAGCTGCGGGCGGAACTTTTCCATCGCGGGAACGAGCTTCGTTTCAAATGCGCCGACAATTTCCGCCCGCCCGCTGCCGGCCGGGAAAGGGCAGTTCAGCGTGGTCCCTTTGCCTTCGCCCGCGCCAGTTTCGTTCGCTGCACCGGTGCCGGGGTACCATGGCGACTGGTGGGTGTTGAAAACAAAGACGCTCCCGTCTTCGTAAAAAATATCCTGGGTGCCGTTGCCATGGTGGACGTCCCAGTCGACAATCAGCACGCGCTCGATGCCGAGCCTGCGACGCGCAAAGCGTGCGGCGAGCGCGACGTTATTCAGAACGCAGAACCCCATGCCTTTTACTGCATTTGCATGATGACCCGGCGGCCGGATCAGGCAGAAGGCGGTCTTATCGACTCCTTTTACCACCGCTTCGGTCGCGGCAATTGCGCAGCCGGCAGCGGCGTTCGCGGCATCCCATGATTCGGGGCCTATATTCGTATCGCCAGTGCTGAGGTGGTCGTATCCGCCGCGAATCTCGCGTTCGGCGATTTCGAGATAGCGTGCCTCGTGGGCAAGAAGCCGGTCTTCGTGCGTGAGTGCGCGCGGGCCGATGACTTTCGATTTCCCGATGAGCCCCGCCGCATTCAGAGCACCGTAAACCGCACCGTAGCGGGCGATTTGCTCGGGGTGTCCTCTTCCCGGATTGTGTGTCTTGCAGACTGGATCGGTGGCGAGAATCATGGAGCGATTGTCCGTGAAGATCAGACCGCGTGCAATTCCGCTGCGGGATTCGTGGCGCGAATTACTCGGCTGACTTGTCCTTCAGTTCCTTCAGCGTTTACTCTGCCTTGCGCTTCAGGATCTCACCGGCGGGCTTGAGCTGCTTCTTCAAGAGCTTCAAGTCGTCTGCCTTCTCCGCAGCTTTCTTTTTCTCCGCATCCTTCTCGTCGGTCCGTTTCTCGATTGCCGGAGTTGCGTCCTTCTTGATTTCAGCTGCTTTTGGCGGGGTCTCCGGCTTCGGTGCCGGCGGAAACTCAGCTTTCGGTGTTGTGGGGTTCTCGTCGGGGGGGAGCTGGAGTTTCGGAATCTCACCATCCGGCTTAGCCAGCACGGGCTTCAACGGCGCGACGATCGATGGCTTCTTCGTCGTTTTGGGTGAAGGTGCAACGGGTGTAACGGGCTTCTTTTCCGGAAAAGCGGACGGAGCGGCTTCTTCGGGAAGCGGAGATTTTACGGGAGCTGGCGGAACTGCGAGCGCCGCCGGCCTGTCCGCGTTCACGGGAGCTTCCGGTTTCGCGGGCTTAGCCGGTCTTTCCGGCGGTACGGGAAAGTTCGGAACGGCGATGGCCTTTTCCTTCTCCGGTGCGGCGGGCTTTTGTTCCTTCACGACTTTTGCCGGGGCGGGTTCGGCTGGAACTGCCGGGCGCTTCGGCTCCGGCACTTTCACTACCGGTTTTGGCTCCGTTGCGGGCTTTGTGACGAGCGGTGGCAGCGGGCGTGGCAACACGGGAGCGGACGCTGGTGTCTTTGTCGCGGGAGTGGCCGGCAACGGCAGCGGCTTTGCGTCCTTTACGAGTTTTGCAAACGCCTCGCGCTCCTCCTGCTCGGCTTTGCGCGCTTCAGCGGCCGCCTTTTCGCGGGCCATCTTCTGCGCTGCGGCATCATCGCCGGCCCAGCCGCGGTCAATCTCCCGTGTGGCAGTCTTGCGAATCAAACGCGGAGGAGTGGCCGCGCGTTCGTGGGCGAATACGGGCGCGATGAGCCGAAGCATTCCGCCTGCGATGACGGCCGGTCCGGAGACGGAGCGCGCATCCTGAACTTCGGAGCGCTCAAGGCGTACGATCGGCACCGGAATTGCGGAACGAGAGTTGGCGAAATCCAGCTCCGGTCCGTTGTTCACGATCACGGCACTGTTTCCCGTGCCGCGGTAGGTGATGTTCGTCACGTTGATCGTATTTTGAATGATCGTGATGTTGCGCTCCGGCGCGATGGCATGTCCGACGTAGGTTTTGGCTCCGCCGAACCGTTCGCGCGGGACGAAGACATAATTGCGCACACCGATGTCATAGTATTCGTCGACAGTGGCGTTGAAACCGCGATCGCTGTGGGCCTCCGGCGGAAGCGGCGCCCAGCCGATGTGGCTTTCACTTTTCCTCCACGAAACCCAGGCGGGAGCCCATTCGGTACCGGGAACCCACATCCAGCCTTCCCTGGCGTGCCGAACCCAGCGTCCGTAGTGCGCCGTGGCCCAGCCGTGTGGCTCGTTCGAGCGCCAGGTCCATCCCTGCTCGGTCCATACCCATTCGCCATCGGTGTAAGGCCGCCAGTTCCGGTCGCGCTGAGCCTCGCGCGGCTGAAAGACGGGGCCGTAACCCTCGACTTCGTCCCAATCGCCGTAAGGCTCGAGTGATGTGTAAAAGAACTCCATGTTCCGGCCGCGCGGCTGCTGTCGTTCCGATTCCTCGCGTTGCCGCTTGGCCTCGCGTTCCGCGGCGATGCGCGCCTGTTCAGCCTCGGCTTTTGCGCGTGTTGCGTCCGCTGCTTTTTTCTCGGCGATCCGTAGAGCATCGTCCCGCTTGCGAAGCTCTTCCTCCATTGCCGCGCGCTGGGCTGCGGAAATGCGCGCTGCTTCGGAATCGATCCGCTTCCGTTCGGCGTCAATTGCCGCACGCTCTTCAGCGAGGCGCCCAGCCTCGGCTCGGTTGGCGTCGGCGGCGCGTTCGGCTTCGGTTTGCGCAGCGCGGAGTTTCTCCTCGGTATCAGCACGTTCTTTCGCAGCCATGCGGGCGGCGAGCTCGGCGTTTTGAGCCTTTAGAGCCTCGAGTTCGGCGGCCCGCTTTTCATCTCCGCAGGCTGCCAGAAGGGTGGAGATTGCCGCTGCAAGGACGAGTCGTGATTTCATGGTTTTGAGTCTTGGACGCAAAACCAGTGGCGTCGATTCTACAATTTTTACGAATTGTTTCCGGCTGGATTGAAGTGGCGCCATGTCGTGTAGCCGCCGGAGACGTTCGTAGCGTTGAAGCCATGCTGGCGGAGCAGTCTCACCGCATTATGAGCCCGCCCGCCCACGGCGCAGTAAACTGCCAGCGGACGATACTTGTCCAAACTCCCCAGCGCGGTGCGGAGCGAGTTCAACGGAATGTTCCGCGCGCCGGGCACATGGCCCTCAGCGAATTCGTCTTCGTCGCGGACGTCGAGAAGCTCGAAGCTCGCCAACCGCGGGTCACTCCATTGCAGCAGCGGACTGTCTCCCCTCAGATGATTGGCCGCGATCATTCCGGCGAAGTTCACCGGATCCTTAGCGGATCCAAATTGCGGCGCGTAACAAAGCTCTGCCTCCTCAAGGTCGTATACCGTTCCGCCTTTCTGGAGCGCCATCGCGATGACGTCGATTCGCTTGTCCACTCCCGCCTTGCCAACCGCCTGGGCTCCGAGAATCAGACCGTCACTCGTGCGGAAGATCAACTTTAGGTGAATTCGCGATGCACCCGGATAGTAGCCCGCGTGATTCGCCGCGTGGACGTAGACTTTGTCCCAGCCTTTAATGCCCGCGCGGAGCAGTGCCTTCTCGCTTGCGCCGGTGGAGGCCACTGCCAGATCAAAGATGCCGCAAATCGCAGTGCCCTGCGTGCCATTGAACTGCGCACTATGTCCGCAGATAGCATCCGCCGCGATTCTGCCCTGGCGGTTCGCCGGACCTGCGAGTGGAAGCAGCGTCCACGCACCCGTCACGCGATCCCGGACTTCCACTGCGTCGCCGACTGCCCAGATACGAGGGTCGCTCGTCTGCATCGCGCCGTTCACTCGAATTCCGCCGCGGTCGCCTATCGTGAGGCCCGCGTCCTTTGCCAACGCTGTCTCCGGTCGCACGCCGATCGCAAGAATCACCAACTCCGCCCGGTCGGCCACCCCATGCCTGGTCTGCACTTCGATACTCCCGTCGCTTTCTGCGAAGCCGGATACGGCGGTGCCGAGCACAGGCCGGATACCCTTTGAAAGGAGATACTCGTGGACCGGCGCGACCATTTCGGGATCCATGGGCGGCATCACTTGTGGAAGCATCTCCACGAGCGTGACCGCAAGGCCGAGGTGGCGCAGATTCTCTGCCATCTCAAGCCCGATGAATCCGCCGCCGACAATCGTGGCCGATTTCGCATTGCGGGCTGATATCCAGGTTTTGATTTGCCGCATGTCGGGGATGTTCCGGAGTGTAAATATGCCGGGCAGATCAATACTCGGCAGTGACGGGCGCAGTGGCGCCGCGCCGGGAGCTAACACCAGAGCATCATAGTGCTGGCGGTAAAGGCGTCCGGTTGCGACCTCTCGGACTTCGAGCTCGCGACGCTCGCGGTCAATCTTCACCGCCTCATTTCCTGTTCGCAGGTCGATGCCGAAGCGGTCCTTGAAGAGCGGGCCTTTGGCCACAAGCAGAGCGTCCTCCGACTCGATCACACCGCCGACATGGTAAGGCAGACCGCAGTTGGCAAACGAGGCATACGGTCCGCGTTCCAGTACGATGATTTCCGCGTGCTCGTCCATCCGGCGCAGCCGTGTGGCACAGGAAGCTCCGCCAGCGACGCCGCCCACGATAACAATGGTTTTCCGAATCATGGTGTTACCTCGTGCAACACGACTTATCGGCGCATTGATTCCACGGCATCTTCGCGATGAGCATTCCCATCCCGCACCAGTCGGTAATGCCCGCGAAAATCAAGCCGGCACCGACAAAGCCCGAAAGCCAGATAAACGACGGGTGGACGAACCTCGCGAGCAGCACTCCGCCGAGCACCAGCGCGCCCGCGGCGATCCGCACCTGCCGCTCAAGCGAGATTACCTTCGAGACGCCGCGATTTACCGGGAGTCCGGCTTCCGCCCAAGCAAGCGTACCGCCTTCCACGACGACGCAATTTGAGAAGCCTGCCTTTTCCATCTTCTCCGCTGCCTGTCTGGCACGCGCTCCAGATCGGCACAGGATGTAGACAGGCTTTTCCTTTGACACGCCTTCCGAACCGGCGAGTGCGTTGCAATCGAGACGGTCGAGCGGCATCAGGTGGACGCCCGGGACGTGCATTTCGGCGTGCTCCGCAGGAGTGCGAACGTCGATAAGGCATGTTGTTTCGCCGCATTCCTGAAGCGTTCTGAGTTGTTTTGGTGTGATGATGTTCATACTAGAATCGGTATATCGCTATATAGCGATGGTTTGAATCGGATGTCAACAGGAATGTTCGAGTTCAGTATATCCCGGGCACGAAACGGCGAACCCGCGCAGCGTATTCGCGGTAGTGTTCGAATGTGGCCGCGAGCCACGCTTCCTCGTGACGTGCCTTGCGGTCCAGAAACACAACCATCGCAACTTCCGCAAAGGCAGCGGGAACGCTTGCCCAGACGAGCGCCCATCCCGCGCCGAGGAACATCAGGCTGGCGTAGAGCGGATGTCGGACTCGACGATAAATCCCGTCCTGAATGAGTTCCGAATCCGGAAGCGGGCGCGGAAAAATTGTGCGGTTCCTCCCGAGCGCAATCTTCCCGGCGATTCCAAGATATGCGCCGCACACGATGAGAATGGAACCAGCCAAAAAGGCCGCACGGTTGCTCCACTCGCTTTTCCCGAGCGGTCCAAGCGTAAGCACAGCAAGCATAAGGACGCTTTGGATGAGAACCCACCAACCGCCGCGGGAAATGAATGAGCCGCGCATGCTCTGTGCGGTCTAAATGGAGTAGTTCACCAGATTTGCGAGTGCTTGTTTGTTCAGACGCTCGCACACCAGTTCGCAAATCTTGAGAACGGATTTGTCCTTAATCGAATAGAAAACCTGCGTGCCGCGCTGCTCCCGCGCCAGAAAGCCTGCATCAAAAAGCACACGGAGTTGTTTGGAGATGTTGGCCTGCGACAGTTCCATCGCGTCAACGAGCGTATTCACGGTCTTCGCTCCTTCTTTAAGCTCCTGCAAAATCCCGAGTCGCGTGGCTTCCGAGAGCGCGCGGAATGTTTCTGCAATCGTTTCAAGAGCTGGTCGCGGAAGACGTGGCATGCTGTATATCGCTGTAAAGCGATTTACGAGAATGCACGACCGGTGGTTCGGGTCAAGGTGTTCTACGCGAGCATCTCTTTCACGACGCGCGCAGGCTGTCCGTTGACGAGCGAAAGCTCCGTGGTTGCGCGCTTGTAGGTGAGCCGCTTCCAGTCGAGTCCGAAGAGATGCAGCAGTGTGGCGTGCCAGTCGTAATGATTCACCACGTCCTTCACGGCTTCGTGGCCCCACTCATCGGTCTCGCCGTGGACGTATCCGCCGCGGAAGCCGCCGCCTGCCATCCATGTGGAAAAGCCGTAGGTGTTGTGGTCGCGCCCGCATTTGTCGCGGCCGATGTCGTTTTGCAACACGGGAAGCCGGCCCATTTCTCCGCCCCAATGCACGACCGTCGAATCGAGAAGACCGCGTTGCTTCAAGTCGGTAATCAAAGCCGCGCAGGGCTGGTCCACTTCGGCGCAGCGCCGAGGAAGTTCGCCGAGGATGGAGCCGTGGTGGTCCCACGATTGACCGACATTAAGCACCTGCACAAACCGCACCCCGCGCTCCACCATCCGCCGCGCGATGAGGCAGCGTGTGCCGTAATCGCGCGTCACGTCCTTATCGATGCCGTAGAGCTTATTGATGTGCGCCGGTTCGTTGCTGATGTCGAAAGCCTCTTTCGCCGCAGTCTGCATCTTTGCCGCGAGGGCGTAGCTCGCGATGCGGGCTTCGAGATCGCTCTCGCCGGGATGCTCGGCGAGATGGGTTTCGTTGATGCTTCGCAAAAGTTCCAACTGCCGCCGCTGCGCTTCACCGGCGAGATGCGCCGGCGGGTCGAGATTCAAAATGCGCGGCTCCGTTGGGCGAACGTGTGTGCCTTGAAAAATGGACGGCAGCCATCCGCTGGTCCAGTTGTCTCCATGCAGCAGCGGCATGCCGCTCGGGTGGGTGAGTGCGACGTATGCAGGCAGATTCTGTGTCTCGCTGCCGAGGCCGTAGGTGAGCCAGCTTCCGAGCGTGGGATGTCCAGCGGTAATCCGTCCGTTGTGTAGCGCAAACATGGACTGGCCGTGATTGTTCACCCCGGTGTGCATCGAGCGGATGAGAGTGATTTCGTCCGCGATTCCGCCGAGGTGCGGAAGCAATTCGCTCAGCTCGATTCCACACTGTCCGTGGGGCGAAAACTTCCACGGGCTGCCGAGCACTTTTGAGGAAGCCTCCGCGGCGTTGTCATAGCGGATGTCGCCGGGAAACTTCTGCCCATCATACTTCGTGAGCATCGGCTTCGGGTCGAAGAGGTCCATCTGCGACGGCCCACCAATCATAAACAAAGAGATCATCGCCTTTGCCTTCGGCGCAAAATGGGGCGGCTTCGGCAGAAGGTCGAATCGCTCCGGCGCGATGGCCGGCTTCACGGGCGCACCAAGGAGCCCGTCGTCGCGCAGCAAAGTCGCAAGTGCGAGCGATCCAAGGCCGAACGAGTTGGCGCGGATAAAGTGACGGCGAGAGCAGAAGTGAGGTCTCATTCTAGTCGAGATAAAGGAACCGATTCGAGCCGAGCAGCACCTGCCAGAGGCTGGCGGCTGCGGCGAGGCTCGGGTCCTTGCTGATGGCGGGCTGAAGTGCGATTTGCGAATTCCAGAAATCCAGTGCCATCGTGATTTCCTCTTCGCGGGGCACGCGCGAAAACAGGCGTCGCCAGCCGAGGATCACGCGATCGCGCCGCTCTGCTGCGAGGGTGCGGAGTTGTGCGGCGAGCGCTTCGCTTTGCTCGACTACGAACGGATCGTTGAGGAGGAGCAATGATTGCGGAGCGACAGTCGTCACGGCGCGAGAGTTGCAGTTTGGCGACAGAACCGGCGCATCAAACGTGTCGAGCATCGTGTGCGGCGAGCGCCGGCGCACTTCCACGTAGATGCTGCGGCGGAGTTCGCGCCCGCCGATGCGGACGATGTCGAGCGGTTCCCCGTTTGCGTTGCGTCCCTGATCGCCAACGACAATCCGGCCGAGCTTGTCGATGCCCACCGGCTCGGGGGGACCGCCAGCGGCTGGATTCATACGGCCTGTTACGGCGAGCATCGAGTCGCGTACGGTTTCGGCATCGAGACGGCGAATCGGGAAGCGCGCGAGCAGCCGGTTGTCCGGGTCGGCGGATTTCGAAGCGGGGTTCACGGAAGCCTGCCGGTATGCGGTCGAGAGCAGGATCAACTTGTGGAGCCGCTTCATTTTCCAACCGCCGTCCATAAACTCCGCCGCGAGCCAGTCCAAAAGTTCCGGATGAGAAGGGCGCTCGCCGAGTCGGCCGAAATCACCCGGCGTGCCGACAATCCCGCGGCCAAAATGATGGTGCCACACTCGGTTGACGATGACGCGCGCGACGAGCGGATGCTTCCCGCTCGTGAGCCAGCGCGCATAAGCGAGGCGGCGGCCGGACGTGGGCAACGCGGGATCGTCGGTCGCGATTTCCGGAGCGTCGGCAATGATTCCGAGCTCGCCGGGCGGGACCTGTGCCTTCGGCTGATCATAGTCGCCGCGGTTGAAAAGGAACGTTTGCGGTGGCGGCGTGGAAGTCTCCAGCAGACCGGCCACGAACTGCTCCGCCGGCTTTTTTGTACGATGCTCATTCGCCTTCGCCTTGACTGCTTTTACCTCCTTGTCCGCGGCCGGGTCGAAAAGATCGAGCGACCCGGCGTCCACGTTCAATTCGGGTTTGTCCTTGAAAAGCTGGTTCTGCTCCGGCGTTCGCTTGTCCTTCGCGGCGCGGGCGTCGCGATACTGTTGCCGCTCGCCCTCGGGAAGCTTCGCGAGTCGTGCCTCGAAGATGCGGTCCTTGTGTTTCGCGCTGAGTGCCCGGGCCTCCTCCTCAATCTTTTTTGCCTCCGCTTCGATGGCATCGGCTGTCGCACGCTCTTCCGCAGTATAGAGCGAGACGAGCCGCATCGCAGGATTCCGCCATGCTTTCCAATCGAGCGCCGGCTCAAAAATCGCGCGCAGCCGGTGATAGTCGGTGTGCGTGATCGGATCGTAGCGATGGTCGTGGCATTGCGCGCATGCGACCGTCATACCGAGGAGCGACGAAGTCACAATCTGCACCGTGTCGGCGATGACCTGATTTCGCGTGAGCGGATTGTCCGCGCCATCGCCCGTCGGGTCGGGAGCCATGCGCAGAAAGCCCGTTGCGGCGAGCAGGGGAATCGCAGCGCGATCCGGCAGAACACCGCGCGTCGACTCGTGCGTGAGTTTGGCGAGTTCGTCGCCTGCGAGTTGCTCGGTGATGAAATTCGTCCACGGCTTGTCGTCGTTGAACGCCTTCACCACGTAGTCGCGATAGTGCCACGCGTGCGGGCGCTTCGAATCGGTATCCGTCCCGCCGTTGGTGTCGGCGTAGCCCGCGGCGTCGAGCCAGTGGCGGCCCCAGCGTTCGCCGTAAAGCGGGGAGGCGAGCGCGCGGTCGATCATCATTTCGTACGCAGCGGGATCCGTGTCCGCTACAAATGCATCCACTTCCTCCGGCGTTGGCGGGATGCCGAGAAGGTCCAGCCACACGCGACGGATTCGCGTCACGCGGTCCGTGTCGGGCGCAAAATCGAGGCCCGCAGGTTTCAGCTTTGCAAAAATGAATGCGTCCACCGGCGTGCGGATGCGCGCGCCGGATTCCGCGGGCGGAGTCTGCGGACGAGCGATCGGCTGGAACGCCCAGAACGAGCGGTCTTCCTCCGTGATAAATGGTCCGGGCGTCAGACTCTCCGGTTCCGCGCGTTCCGTTTTCGCTCCGGCGGCGATCCAGCGCTCGAGAATCGCGATTTCTTCCGGACTGAGCTTGCTGCCTTTCTCCGGCATCTCGCCACTTTTCACGAGCGTGAGCAGTTCGCTCTTCGCGGGCTCACCGGCTACGATCACGTGACCGCCGCCATCCAGCTCCTTGTCCATGAAGCGTCGCAGGCGCAAATCCACGCCGCCGCGCAGCTTTGGCTCCTCGCCATGGCAGTGCCAGCAATGCCGCTTCAGCAGCGGCTGGACGTCCTTTTCAAACGACGGCTCCGCAGTCGCCGGAGCGACGACGGCTGCAAGAAATCCCAAAGCTGTAAGACGGGCGTTTGACAACGCCGGGTCAACCCCGCGCGCGCAACGTGATTAGGCGGCGCGAATACCGAACACCGCGGCGAGTTTCCCGATGAATGCGCGTTGCTCCGCCAGTGCCGCTGCCGACCAGTCTGCGAAATGGCGCGCGAGCGTCTTCTCGGGATCGCGGTTTTCGCAGCGGTTGAAAAACACCATCGCCTCCCAGCTTGCGGGATTCGCCTCAAAGAGCGGCAGCAGTTCCACGGCGACGATATTGTTCTTCGCGCGGTCGGTGGAGTTTGTGCGCATTGGCGCCTCGTTCTCGAGGAACCACTTCGCGAACGAAAACGCCGCGCCCTTCTCCTTCTGCACGGCATCGATTCGATCGGCCGCGTATTTCGTGAGGGACTCCGCGTAGCTCTTCCAATTCGAATACGGCGGCGTGGTCTGCCACGTTTTACCCATCGCGCGCATCGCAAACAGCGAAGCCGTCTCGCAGATGGATTCCTCGAGCCAGTGGTTCGCCTTCTTCGCCTTGGTCCACGTGGTCTTCCAGTCGTTCGCGTGGCCCGCGAGCGCGTGGCAGAACTCGTGCGCGAATTGAAACGCGAACTGCGACCAGAACGGTCCCTGCGTCGTGAGCCCGATTGCGATGCGTCCGTCGCTTTTGTGGTCGAACAACGTGATCGGGCTGCCCTCCGAGTGGTAGATGTAAAACCCGGGAACCTCCCAGCGCGTGTTCGGGCAATGTTTCCAGATTTCCTCACCAGCCGAGCGGAGCACCGCCTTGATGTCCGCCGCGCTCGCATTGCCAAAACCGTCGGTGATTTTGAAGTCCA
>SXWH01000253.1 GCA_005791535.1 Verrucomicrobiaceae bacterium
CAACTTCGCGAACCCCGACATGGTCGGCCACACCGGCGTCGTCGAAGCCGGCATCCACGCCTGCGAGACCATCGACCTCGGCGTGCGCCTGCTCGTGGAGCGGACGCTAGCCCTCGGAGGAAAACTCCTCATCACCGCCGACCACGGCAACTGCGAACAAATGCGCAACCCCGACGGCAGCCCCCACACCGCCCACACGACAAACCTCGTCCACCTCCTCTACGTCGCCAACGATGCCGCCAGCGTGAAACTGGAAAACGGCATCCTCGCAGACGTCGCGCCGACGCTGCTCGCGCTGCTGGGCGTGGAGCAGCCGAAGGAGATGACGGGGAGGAGTTTGGTGGGCATAAAATGAGGGAATCCTCATGGCGAACTGAGAATCAAATGCGGTTCCATGAAATCTTTTAAATTCTTACCTGATGAGTGGCAGTTCGGAACTGTCAAAATTAAGTGGCAGGAGATGGCGAGACTCAAATCGCTACACCAGACTTATGTCACAACGACGGCTCAACTCGAAATAATCGGAAGCCTTCTTGGTCAAACTGACTTTCCGGAACATCACCTTCGACAGTTTATTGAACACGTTTGCGGTTGGGGGTGCTACCAAGGAATCGCTGGGAGAGTTTTACAGAGCAACCCGATTGACAAAATCCAAAAAGCATTTCGCTGCGCATGGGCTGCGAGCGATGCTGAAAAGGCAATGCGTTCATTGAAGCAAATCAAAGGATTCGGAGTTTCGTTTGCATCAAAGCACTTAAGAATGCTTCGGCCCGAAGTTTATGGGGTTCTTGATTCGATCCTCTGGAACGTGGGCGGTGAAATTGGAACGCTACATAAACCGGAGTCTTATGGCGCTTTTTGCCGTGGTCTGACCTTGGTGGCGAAAAAGTACAAAGAAACAGAATGGGGTAGCCAAGAGTCGCTGTGGCGCGTTGCTGATGTTGAAATGGCTCTCTTTGCTAAATGTCGATGGACGTAAAGACACCCCACTCTCCTTATTCAGTATTCCGCCGATCCGGAGCGTAAGCGTGTTCTCATTACGGCGGTTTTGCCGACTAAAGTCGCAGACTACGTTCGCAAGCGCGATGCGTTCGCCTCTCGCGAGAGCGGTGCGAGGCACGCTTGCGAACGTAGTTCACGACTTTAGTCAGCGCGGCGCGGCAAGCAGAGTGCCCATCGAAGCTCGCAGGCGGCGTCTCTCTGTGGAGTGCTGCCTCCATCTTTTCGCGAGGGGTTAGCTGTTTGATGTCGTCCCGTTCCTCCTCCTTTTCGCAGAGCGCAATGTCCCTTAAAGAACGCGGCTTTTCTCTGTAGGATGTCGCATTTTTTTTCAAAAGACTACGTCATGTTTGCAAAAGATTGCACATTGTTTGCAAAAGATGACGCATCTTTGACTAAAGATAACACCCCATCTACCAAAGAAGCCGCATCATTGACAAAAAATCGATTGTGGGAATTCCCACATTGCATTTTTTCAGCATGTTTTGGTATCCTTTTTTAGTAATGAAGTATCTTTTTTCAGCGGTGGAGTATCCTTTTTAGCGATGAAAACGGACCGGCGTCTTATTGCGTTGCTTTCGGATAGGGTGCGGAAGATTTCGAAGCATTGGGCGGTGGTGGATGAGGTTTTGCCTGCGCAGTTTCCGCTGGTGGTGCTTTCTTTTTATGACCGGGCGGGGTTTTTGGCGAAGTGGGCGTCGCGGTCGGAGGTGGATGCGGGGTTGGCGGCGGAGGTGCAGGGTGTGAAGTTGGCGGTGGGGCGTTTCAAGCTCGCGAAGCGGAAGCTTTTTGCGCGGATGCGGGTGTTCCGCGGTCTGATGCGGGCGTTTTGGGCGAGCTCGGAGTTTTATCCGGCGACTCCGTTGTTGCCGGGTGCGGGTGCGGGGGATGATGTGTTCTTCGATGCGGCGGAGCGGATGGCGATTGTGTGGCGCTGGCTGGGAGAGGTGGACCCGGTGCCGCCGGGCCGGATGGTGGCGCTGAATGACGGGTATTCGGGGGCGGATTTTGCGGTGGATTTGGCGGCGTTGCGCGGGCTTGCGGATGAGGTGCGAGAGGCGCGGCTGGAGATGCGCATCGCCCGCGGCCGGGTGGAGGTTTTCCACGCGGAGATGGTGAAGCTGGTGATGGCTTACGGGCACTCGGTACGCGGGCGGGTGGGCACCGGGTCGCCGTTGCTGAATTGGTTGCCGCGGACGTGGCCGGAGCGGCGGGAGCCGGGGGGCGCTTAGGCGGGATTGAGGACGAGTTCGCCGAGGCGTTTGATGAGCGGTTTGATGCCTTTGTCGGAGTCGCTGCCGATGGGGAAGATTTCGAGCTTTTTATACCGCGTGCGGAAGTGCTTCAGCTTTTCCTCGGCTTCGGGAAGGTCCATTTTGTTGGCGACGACGATCCATGGGCGCTCGCTGAGGAGGGGGTCGTAAAGGTCGAGTTCTTTGCGGAGTTTTTGCAGGTCTTCGAGGGGCTCGCGGCCTTCGCTGCCGGCCATATCGAGGACGAAGATGAGGAGTTTGCAGCGGACGATGTGGCGGAGGAAGTCGTGGCCGAGGCCGACGTTGCTGTGCGCGCCTTCGATGAGGCCGGGGATGTCGGCAACGGTGACGCGTTCGAATTCGCCCAGCTCGACGACGCCGATGTGCGGGGTGAGTGTGGTGAACGGGTAGGGCGCGATGCGCGGGTGGGCGTTGGAGATGCGGGAGAGGAGGGTGCTTTTTCCGGCGTTCGGGTAGCCGACGAGTCCGGCGTCGGCGATTTTGCGAAGCTCGACGTAGAATTCGCCTTCTTCGCCTTCTTCGCCGTCGGTGTATTGGGTGGGGACGCGGTTGCGGCTGCTCTTGAAGTGGACGTTGCCTTTTCCGCCGTCGCCGCCTTTGCAGAGGATGAACTCCTGGCCGGGCTCGGTGAGGTCGGCAACGAGTTCGAGCTCGTTGAGGTCCACCTTGGGCTTGTGTTTTTTGCCTTCGAGTTTGGCGGCTTCGTCGTCGGTGAGCGTGGAGAGGTCCACGTAGGCGCTGGTGTCGCGTGGCGCGGGCTCTGCGTCGGCGCTTTCAAACGGGAGGCGGTAGATGATGGTGCCGACGGGGACTTTGTAGATCTGGTTCTCCGCGGCGCGGCCGTAGCAGTTCTTGCCGGCGCCGGGTTCGCCGGCTTTTGCGCGGAGGTTCGGCTGGTAGTAGAAGTCCACGAGGTTGTCCACGTTCGGGTCCGCGACGAGGATGATGTCGCCGCCGCGCCCGCCGTCGCCGCCGCTCGGGCCGCCGCGGGGTACGAATTTTTCGCGCCGGAAGGCGACGCAGCCGCGACCGCCCTTGCCGGCTGCCGCGTGGATTTTGATGTGGTCAACAAACATGATGAGAATTGGATTTCGTGTCAGCAGTCCGCTCCCACGAACGACATGAATGACCGGAAACTCCGGCGACGACAATGCTGCGGATCAAAGAATCTCGCGGGTCCGGATTTAGTCGCGCTTGGGCGGGAGCTCCACGATTTCAAACCAGTATTTCTCCAGC
The DNA here is from genome assembly GCA_005791535.1 of Verrucomicrobiaceae bacterium. Classification (GTDB taxonomy): domain Bacteria; phylum Verrucomicrobiota; class Verrucomicrobiia; order Chthoniobacterales; family Chthoniobacteraceae; genus SXWH01. Next base: position 3,510 of record SXWH01000253.1, read on the forward strand.
GTCTGGAGAATGTCGACGAGCGCCTCGAAGGTGACGGGTTTGACGATGTAGCTGTTCACGCCGAGGTCGTAGCTGCGGTAAACGTCTTCGTCGTCCTTCGATGTGGTGAGCACGACGACGGGGATGGAGCGGAGCGCGGGGTCTTCTTTGATCTCCTTCAGCACCGTGCGGCCGTCTTTGCGCGGCATGTTTAAATCGAGCAGGATGAGGCCGGGGCTCGGCGCGTCTGCGGTGGCGTACTTGCCCTGCTTGCGGAGGTAGTCGAGCAGCTCCTCGCCGTTTTCGACGAAGCGGATGTCGTTGATGAGCCGTGCTTCCTTGAGCGCATCCGCCGTGAGCAGGCGATCGTCCGGATCGTCGTCGGCCATGAGAATGGTGATGGGCTTTGTCTCTGCTGCTTTCATGTGGTGGCTTGCGGTTGATGGATCGGGAGCGTGACGATGAACGTTGTGCCTTTCCCCGGCTCGCTCTCTGCCACGATTTTCCCGTGGTGGCGATCCGTAATTTTGCGGCAGACGCTGAGGCCGATGCCCGAGCCTTCGAATTCCTCGCGGGTGTGGAGGCGTTTGAAGGCGCCGAAGATTTGCTCGCTGAATTTCTGCTCAAAGCCGATGCCGTTGTCGCGCACGCGGAACTCCACGAGCGGCGCAGCGTGGGCGCTGGTGGGGAGTTCGCCGTGGAGATTCAAAATCACCGCACCGGAGACGTGGACCTCGGGCTTTACGCCGGGGCGCTGGAACTTGAGGGCGTTGGAAATCAGATTTTGCAGGAGCTGGCGCATCTGCGTGGGGTCCGCATCGAGAAACGGGAGGCCTTCCACGGTGACGGTGGCGTTCATCGAGGCGATCTGCACTTCGAGGTCCGCGAGCACGCCCTTTGCGACCTCCGCGAGATCGCAGTGCTCGAAAGGCTGGGCGCGTGTGACGATGCGCGAGAGCTGCAGCAAATCCTGAATGAGCCGCTGCATGCGCTCGGCGGCGTTGAGCATGCGGGCGAGGTAGTCGCGCCCGCTCTCGTCGAGCTTGTCGGCCGAACGCGAGCGAAGGCGGTCGCCAAACGCCTGGATCTTCCGGAGCGGTTCCTGCAGGTCGTGCGAGGCGACGCTGGCGAAGTTTTGAAGCTCCTCGTTCGATTTTTTCAGCGCATCCGCGTAGTGCATCAGCTTCTCCTCATACTCGCGGCGGCGCGTGATGTCGGAGCTGATTCCCACGAGCCCGATGAGACCTTCCGTGGCGGAGAAGAGCGGAACTTTTGATGTCTCCAGCCACACCGGATGCCCGCTGAAATCGCGGCTCGGCTCCTCCTTGTCGAGCTGCGCCTTGCGCGACTGGATGACCGCGAGGTCGTCCGCACGGTAACGTTCGACGAGCTCCGCCGGGTAGAAATCCGCATCCGTCCTGCCTTCCACATGCGCGGCACTTTCGCGCCCGACGAACTGTGCGTGCGCGGTGTTCGAGCGGACGTAGCGGCCGCTCAGATCCTTTACGTAGATTTGATTGGGGATCGTATCCATCATCCGGCGAAGGAGGTTTCGCTCCATCTCCAGTTGGTCGTCGATCAAGCGGCGCTCGCGGATGTCGCGGAGAATCAGCAGGCACGCGATGAGCAGCGTGATGTACGTGAGCGATGTCCCGCCGAGAACGAGCGAGGTGTTCACGCGTGCAATCTCCTCGCGGCTCTCCTGAAGCTCCGTCTCTTTGCGCTTCTCGAATTGGTCGAACTCGACGAGTTCGTCCGACATTTGGGAAAAAATACCGGCTGCGCGCTCGGCCGTTTCCGGGTCATTGAAAATGGCGACGGCCCCCTGAATCCCGCCATCGCGCCGCTCCGAGATATACGAGCCAAACAGAGCCGCGATGTCGCCCACCAGCTCCTGCAATTGCGCGAGCCGGGCCGATTGCTCCCCATTTCCCACCGCCTCTCTCAGACTGGCGATGTCATCGATGATGAATGAAAGCCCGTGCGTGTAAGGCACCAGCATGTCGTCCTTTCCCGAGAGCATGAATCCGCGAACGCCGTTCTCCATTTCCACGATGTGCCGCTGCATGAGTTCGCTCCTCAGCTGGATCTGCCTGCGTTCCGCGATTTTTTGCGAGGCCTCGAGCAAACGCCGCGTCGTCATGAAGCTGGTAACGGCTATCATGCCCAGCATCAGGAGGGTGATTCCGGCTCCGATGATCACTTTCCGCGAGATGGAAAGTCGCTCAGTCATCGGTGGTGGATTCTCGGGCATCGAAAGAAGTGGCGGAGGGAGTGGGATTCGAACCCACGGGGCCTTGCGGCCCGCCGGTTTTCAAGACCGGTGCATTAGACCGCTCTGCCATCCCTCCGGCGAAGCGGAGATACAAGCGGCATAGGCCAATCTCGGCAAGCGTTCTGTGGAACGATGAATTTCGGGTGCTACCGGCTCTGTGAGAATCCTCTGGCGGAGCTACGGTTAAGATCGTCGCCGGATGGAGCGAAGCAGCGAAAGCGCTACCGTGTAAAGTCGGGCCCGAGTCGCGCTTACTCCGCGAGCAGTCTTGCTCTGTAGAAACGTTGCAGACCCTGCGTCATCACGTTGATCCCGATGGGACCCGCGGCGCGCGGAATGCCGTCGTTGCCCGGCAAATCGAGAGGGTTCCAGATCTGGAGGTCCGCGGATTCCTCGATCAGAAATGCACGGTTGTCCGGAATCGTGAAGCCAAGTTGAAGCAGATTTCCGGACTGCTGCGGCTCAATCCTGAACACGCTGGCAGGTTGGAGGGGATTCGTCATCGCGACGTATTCGTCGGCGTTCACGCGTCCGTCTCCATCCGCATCAGCCCAGGCCTCACCTTCCGGACTCGTATTGTTTCCGAAGATTGAAGTCCGCCATTGATCGTAAGTCTGCCGTGCCGGGAGCGCGTTGATCCATTCGGACAGCAGCGCGATTGCTCCGGCGTCAAGCTCGGTGCTGCCGAGCGGTGGCATCCGCGTGAAACCGTTCTGCACCGCGACGCGGTTTCGCACGATGCTGTGGGATAGATCGCCCGGGACGATCAGGCGGTTCAGCGGGTCGCTGCCGTTCTGGGTGGCGACTCCGTTGAGCAGCCCCGTTTGCGTCAGTGTGAGATGCGCGCGTGCGTCGAACGACTGTGGAGCTCCGCCGCTCGGCCGGTGGCAGTTTGCGCAGTTCACATCGAGGTAGCTGCGGGCACGCGTCTCGATCGAATATTGGGTCTCATGAGCGGCCACATGGCGCGGCAGAAGATTCGGCGATTCGATGGCGTTGGAAAAATAACCCGCCGCCTGCAGGAGCGAGAGTTGGTTTCCGTTGAAGCCATGGATGTTCTCCGCGCGGTTCAACTGGCGGGTGTTGAAGGACAGAGCGTGGCCGGCGGCCGGATTGTGGCAGGTGATGCATTCGCCGCGGCTTGGGATGCGGTACGTTTGCACCCGTGGATTCCCGTTCTCGACTACGTTGATTGGAAAAGTCTCTCCCGCGTCGGCGACGAGTGTCGCATCGGTTTGCTGGGCGTTCCACCGATAGCTCACGCCATAGCTGCCGGTTGCATTTCGCACGAGCAGCCGTGTCTCGATGCGCTGCGATGTGGCGGCATTGCCGCGTGTGGTCTCCAGATCGAAGTGTTTCACCCAAATCGTGCCATTCGGAAAAGTGAACGCGCTGTCGCGATTCCACGTCATCGAATCGGATGCACCGGGAACGATGAACCACCGGCGCTTCTGCGCAAAGTCGCTCCAAAATGGAACGTTCACGCCATAAGGCAGCAAGCCCGGCGCAGGTGCGAGATCCGTGAGATCGGCGAAGAGGCCTGTTGCGCTGAGCGTTGCCGGGAAGTTCCCGGTATCCGTTCCCGCGGCGAGACGGTAGATGCGACCCTCGACGATATCCGCGGCGAGCACGTCACCATTCGATGGATCGGACCGGAATGCTGCGAAGCCCGCGTTTCCCGTGAGGCGCTCGACGGTGACGGAAGGCGTGCGACGCAGTGCCCAGACGTGGCCGTCGACGTAATCGGCAAAAATGTAGGCACCGTTGAGTGCGGGAAGGTTCGCGCCGCGGTACACGATGCCGCCCGTGACGCTGTGCCCTTCGAACGTGCCATTCCCGATGACGTATTCGTAGAGTGGCGGAGTTGGCGTGAAGCCCGGGAGTTGCTCGGCCACGTTCGGGCCGTTCAGCGTGCCTTCGCGCCACGACCAGCCAAAGTTCGCGCCGTTTGCGGCGATGTTGATTTCCTCGCGTGCATTCTGGCCGACGTCGCCGATGAGGATCTCGCCCGTCGGCGAATCAACGGAGAACCGGAAGGGATTCCGCAATCCGACGCTGAAAAACTCCGTTCGCACGTTCGTCGCCGGAATGTTCTGGCCGTTGAACGACACGGTCGGGCTGGCGGTGACGAACGGATTGTCTGCGGGCACCGAATAGCGCGCGAGACCGGCATCGCGCGGCACGCTGGCGTGGACGTTTGGCTCCGGGTTTCCGGGCAGTTTGTCCACATCGATTCGTAGCAGCGCGCAGTGAAAATCGAGATCGATGCGCTGGCCGTACCGGCGCGAGTCGTTCTGACCGCCGCCATCGCCGGATGACACGTAAAGGTAGCCATCATTGCCGAAGTGCATGTCCGTCCCGAGGTGATAGCCATTTGGTTCCAGTTGCTGAATGAGCACTGTTTCGCTGGCGGTGTCCGCGGCGTTTGGGTTTCCCGGTTGAACGCTGAAGCGGGAGATGCGGTAGTAGTTCTGGCCGCCCGCCGCGACGGAATACCAGACGAAGAAACGCCGGTAGCCGGTGTGCGTCGCATTCGTGTGTTGCGGGTGAAATGCCATGCTCATGAGGCCGCGATCCACGTTGTTCAGGAGCGTCTCGCCGCGTGATGTGCAGAGCGCCGCGAGATTTAGAAAAAGCGATGACGCCGGCGAGGCGGCCGTGACATTTGGGATCACGCGAATGCTCCCAGTCCGTTCGACGACAAAGAGCCGCTGTGCATCGCCCGGCACGGTCGCCATATTGATGGGCTGGCTGAACGTCAGCGCACCAAAGGCCGGAATGGTCGTGTAAGTCGTCGTGGGAGGCGTCGCGGGCACGTTCAGGTTTGAATTCGGAATCCGTAGCGAGTTCGAGAATGTGAGTGTGACGGACACCGGCGTTGCGAAGCCGAATGCGCTGTTCACGCGGTAAGTGAAGCTGTCCGTAGCCGGGGTGCCGGTCGTGTGTGTGTACAGAATCCGTCCGTTCGAATCCGGAACCGCCGTGCCGTTTGCGGGCGGCGTCACCACCTCGACAGTCGCCGGATTTGCCCCCGCGCCGTCATTCGCCAGCACCGGAATGCGCACTTTCTGGAAGTGATGCAGTGTTGCGGAATCCGGCAGCAACGCCGGCGGAGCAAAGGATGCATTCTGTCCTGCGGCAAAGCTGGCGCTGACTTCGCCGGCATTCATCGCGTGATCGTAAATGCGAACCTCGTCGTAAGCGACGTTGCTGGTGGAGTTCGCCGACCATTGCGAGCGCCCGAGCCAGTTGTTCACGTCCTCGATGGCGCTGAGCGGGAAAGGGATTGAGCCTGTGCCGACGAGCACACCGTTTCGATACCACGCGGTGGCGCCGTTCGACTGTGCCGTGATGACGTAGTGGTAAGTGGAACCTGCGGCAGTCGTCAGGGACGACGAAATCGCGGACTGAAACCCGCCGTCGATCATCACGACCTGGTATTGGGAATTGAGATTTCCGCCCTGCTGAATCGAGCATCCCAGCAAGTCGCTGCCCTGCGAATTCACCGGGCCGGCGATGGAATTGCCCGTCCACTCGCCCGGAGCGCCAAGTCCGTCGCCCGCAGTGTTCATGCGGCCGAATTCAAAAAGTGGCTGCCAGTTCCGCGATGAAACTGGCGCGGCCCAAATCTCGATGGTGATCGCGGTCTTCGACGATACGATGCCGTTCGGGAGGTCGAGGTATGCCGATATGGTCGCGTCGGCGTTTGCGCTCGTCGTTGTTCCGGGAAGCACGACACGCGTCCCGTCGAGCGCCGCCCCCGCTCCTTTTACCTGCATCTGCGCGCCGCCGACCGTGTCGTTAAACACCATGCCCGCGGGAGCTGCCGACGCCGGTGCATTGAACGACCAGCGGTGCACGAGTGCGGCCTCGGCAGACGTGGCGCATGCGAGGATAAGGGCGAAAAATCGAGAGTTCATCGAATGCTTATTGGGTATCCGGCAGGCTTGGTTACACGGAGATTCAGGATTTTTACCTTACGTTTTGGAACCAAGCGCGACTGCGCCGGCCTGCGGGTGCGCGTCATCGTGCCCGCCACTCGACTTTCTCGAAGCGTGTGCTGCTTTGGTAGCTCCCGATGGCGAGAGCAGTTGTGCGGTCGCCCTTGTTGAGTTTCCATGGATCGACGATTCCCAGTTTGCGGCCACCGATGGCGAAGGATTTTCGGAAAACGCCGTCCACGCTGACACGCACCTCCGCAGGGCGCACTTCGACACGCATTTCGGAAGTCTGGCCGTTCCGCAGAGTGTGTCGGAAGCCGTAGCCCCTGCGCAGATCTTCGCCGTCGATGCTCTGGACGCCAGATAGGCCCTCGCGCCATCCATCCAGGTCCACGCTTCCGAGGCCGCCGTTTGCGAGGAAAAAAAGTGCTATCGAGTCTCTGCCCGTCACTCGAGTAAAGCGGATGTTTACGTCGTAAGCATCGGGCATGGCGGTCTCGAGGCGAATCACACAAATCTGGTCGCCCGAGGTCAGAAGTCCGTTCTCGTACGTCCAGTCGCCGGCGAGAACGTCCTTGTGTACGACGGTCCCGGCGAGCGCGTCACGCCATGGACCTGGCTGGCGTTCCGCGTTGGGCATGTCGGGAGGAGAAGGCGGTCTGGATGGGTTGTATAACGCCAGCGCGCCCAATGCTGCGAAGCTGGCCGCCGCGAAGGAAAACACCGCGGGCCATCTGCGCCGCGCTCGTTTTCTGAGCGCGACTTGAAAGGATTCTACGCTCGAGAAGCGTTCCTCTGCGCGTGGACGAAGAGCACGCATAACGGCATCTCCAACGTGGCGCGGAACCGCGGGACGAACACGATGTGGTGCGTCGAAACTGCCGCAGGGCGTATGTCCTGTGAGCAATTCATAGGCGATGACTCCGAGCGCAAAGATATCCTGCCGGGCGTCTCCGTCGGTTCCGTCGCGGCGCTCCGGTGCCATGTAGTCCACGGTTCCGGCGACGGTGCCGGTCAGAGTCAGGCGCGCAGTGCGGTCGTGGATCGGAAGTGCGAGCCCGAAGTCCGTCACGCGGGCAGTTCCGTCGTGAGCAAGCAGCACATTCTCAGGCTTCATGTCCCGGTGGACCACACCGGCGGCGTGGGCGGTTCGTAGCCCTTCGGCGATCTGGTCCACGATCGCCAGCGCCTCGGCGACCGGCAGACCGCCTGGATGGGTGCGCAATCGTTCCCGCAGACTTCCGCCTTCCACGAACTCCATGACGATCGCCGCTCCGCCATCTGGGAGTTTGTGAAAATCGTGGACGCCGACAATGTTCGGATGTCGAAGGCGTGCCATCAATCGAGCCTCCCTTTCGAGACGTTCAATAAAGAGCGGATCTGTCGCCAAGTCGGATGCGAGCACTTTGATGGCAACTTCGCGATCGAGACTCAACTGACGTCCCAGAAAGACCTCGCCCATGCCGCCGCGGCCGATCGGTTTCTCCAGCCTTACTCCGCCAATCTTCGCCGGCGTGGCGTCTGCCGGTTCGCCGCCCACCGCCTGCGCCATTAATGCGCCCGGGTCCAGACCGCAAAGCCTGCGGTGAGGTGTCGAGGATTGCAGAGGAGCGGACATGCGGCGGTTAATGAAAGCAGCGTTTATGGGCCGCGCAAGGCATCCATCAAATGCCTCATCTCTTCATCCACGGACGACTCGTCCGGCTGCGTATCCGCGACCTCGGCGCGAAGAGCTTCGCGGAACCGGCTGCGCAGGCGATGCACGGCCACTTTGAACGTGCTGGCGCTCATACCCAACTGCGCGCCCGCCGATGCGTAATCATTCGCGGTGCCCTCGCGACTCAGAAAGGGTTTCATCACCTCAAATTCATCCTGCTTTGAACGCGCGCCGGCGTGGGCTTCGAGCCGCGCGATTGCGCGCTCGAGTACGGTGAGCGCCCACTGCCGGTCGAACATGCTGTCCGGTGATTCACCGTCGCGCTGCTCTGCGATGTACCACGATTCCGCGTCGGCAGCGTTGAACGATATCACGTTTCCGCCGCCGCGCTTCCCGCGGGAAAGCTTCGCCTTCTCGTCGCGCACATGTCTTCGAAACGCGGTGATCAGAAATGTCCGCAGCCTGCCCAGATTGGGGTCGGCGCTTGCGAAGAGCTTGCGGGAGAGAATTTGAACAAAAAAGCCCTGCACAAAATCCTCAGCGTCTTCCGGCGAAGCGCCATATCTGCGGCTCCACGAATAGAGCGGAAACCAATATGCGCTGCACAGCGTCTCGAGCGCACTCCTCGCGTCATCACCGTCCCCGCGGGTTTTGATGACAAGACTCCATCGGGTTGGTAGGAATCCGTCGGCAGCAGCGTTGTGTGAAGGCATTTCGGGTGCGCGGTGATACTGCGCCGCGAGTTCAAAAAATGCGAATCGAAAGCCAATCGCGGTGGAGCGCCCCGTTCGTGAGATCGGGGAACTGTCCGCACTATGAATGATCCTGAACTTTGGGCACTACTCGGCTTTGGCATCGCAGCGGTTTACGCGCTTGGCGTTTTCATCAGAATTTCGCGTCTGTCGTAGGCTCGGCACCGCGGTGGATCGCGGACGATGCGCAGTTTTTCCTTTTTCAGAAGGCGGAACTGCGGCTCATTCGGCGCGATTCGATGCCTAGGAAAACACCCGCTGCAAAAACTGAGGAAGCACCGCGCCCTATTGGCGTGTTCGATTCCGGAATTGGCGGGCTCACCGTCGTTGCTGAATTGCGCCGGCTGCTGCCGGGCGAAAGCATTTTCTACATTGGCGACACGGCGCGGGTTCCTTACGGCGGCAAGAGCCAGTCCACCATCGTGCGCTACAGTCAGGAGCTCGCGGGTCTGTTGCTCGCGGAGCGTGCAAAGCTGATCGTCGTCGCTTGCAACACAGCCAGCGCACTTGCGGTGCAATCACTGGAGGAGACACTGCGCGTGCCGGTGACTGGTGTGATCCGGCCCGGCGCGGAGGCTGCGGTAAAGGCCACGCGGAACGGGAAAGTGGGCGTGATAGGAACGAGAGCCACGGTTTATTCAAAGGCGTACGAACGTGCGATTGAGGCGCTCGATGACGGGATCGAAGTGATCGCGGAACCATGTCCATTGTTTGTCCCGCTCATCGAGGAAGGCTGGCTGGATGATGAAGTGACGGACCGGGTGATTGCGCGGTATCTGGAGAAACTGCTGCGCGCCGGAGTAGATACGATCGTGCTCGGCTGCACGCATTATCCTTTGTTGAGAGGCGCGATTCAGAAATTCGTCGGGCCGGGCGTGAAGCTTGTGGATTCCGCGCAGAACACGGCGATCGCGGTGCAGAAGTTACTGAAGCAGCAGAAGCTCACCGCTCCGCGCTCCAAGCACCCGGCAAAGCTGCAGGTCGCGCTGACGGATCCCGGCGCGGCTTTCCTCAGGGTCGCCGAGGAAGCGCTTGGGCTCGGTATCGGCGAAGTGCTTGGCCGTGCGGTCCAGAAGTAGCGTGCGTTTGGTCGCGAGTGGTGCCAGAGTCGGAGCATGATTCCCGGACCCGATATCATTCTGGCGTGCCCGCACTGCGAGGCGCTCGCGAAGCTGCCGACGTTTGATTACGTCGATCCAACCGGCGCGCTGTCGTGGACGGACGGCTATCAGGAACTGCCGGGCGTCCCGCGACAGCCGAATGTGGTGCGCTGCCACGCGTGTTCGAAGGTTTACTGGCTGGCGGTTGCGCCGCAGCTTGGGTTTCTGAATCCCGGGGAAGTTGGCGAGGGCGATCGCGCTGCATGGAACGATCTTCCGGCGGTGACGCCCACCGACGAGGCGGGATATTTTCAAGCGCTCCGCGAGGGGCTCGCTGCATTTCCCGAGCAGGAGTTGGAACTGCGCGTGTTTGCGTGGTGGCGTGGCAACGACCGGTTCCGCGACTGCAAGGACGACGTACGGTATCCCACGAACCCGGAGGCCATCGCGAATGCCGAGCGGTTGATCGAGTTGACCGAGTCCGGCGATCACGAGCTGGTGCTCTTTCGTGCGGAAGCGCTTCGGCAGCTCGGGCGTTTCAAAGAGGCTGGCGAGGCGCTCTACGGATTGTGCAGTGATTACAACCTCGCGCGCGAACGTCAGCGGGAATTGATAGCCGCTGGCTCGCGCAATCTCGACGTGCTTTTCACCGAAGAGACACTCAACCGACTCGCTGCGGAGCAGGAGGCTGCCGAGCGTGAGTATCTCGCGGAAGCGCAGTCATCGGACGGCGATGATGTGGTGAAAAGTTGAAGGCTTGCGATCGAAGAGACCGTCTTTTGTGAGGATTCCGGTGTGCCGGTGAAGATTGAAACGCCTCACAGCCGAAGAGCGGTGCCATTTATCGCGACGATTGCGGAACGACAGGCGGGAGCGGCACAATTTGCCAGCCATCGGTTCCCAGGCGGAGGTCGCGCTCGGTGAATTCCCACACGACGACCTTTGCGTTCTTGAGCAATTGCGCACGGCGAAAGAGTTCCTGACGTACCAGCGTGGATGCTCCGCCGTCGCTCACGAGACTTGCCACTGGCTGGCCGAGATGCCTCGCGAGATGCGCGATGAATCCAGAATCGTGGGGTTCCTCTGTTTGGAAGATGCGCGAGAAACTGTCGCCGAGAACGAGCACCGAAGCGGTGTCGGACGAAGTGCCGGGGACTTGCGTTGTCTCGATTTGCTCGGGGGCAAGATGCGATTCAAGGACGGGCGATTGCAGCATCCGTACGAGGTCGCCGTGTGTGGTGACGGACGCGGCTCGTGTTGCAGACTGTGCATTGCCGCGGAGGCCGATGCGCTCGGCGACGGCGCGAGCGGCGACGTCGATTCCGTGCGGCGACCAGTGCGTATCCTGCCGGAGATAGTATGGAATGCGGCTGATTTCCCGATAACGTGCGAACAGATCCACGACTTCCACGTCCGCCGCCGTGCAGCCGTCGAAAAATGCGCGCGTCTCAGGATTGATGATGCGCATGGGCGGCTTGCTGTGGTACGACAGCCATTGCGGATACACGCTCTCCTTGTTGGGAACTGGCACGACGATAAGACGGACGCCGCGCGCTTTGAGCGCGTCGCGGAATGCGACGACTGCGGAGATTGCATCGCGTGGCGTGCTGTCGCGAGGCTGCGGCCGCTGTGTAATAGCGTTCACGCTGGGCGTGTAAAACAGCCAGCCGTTTCGTCCGACGTGGACCTTTGCGCCGCCGTCGCCGAGCGCGAAGAACTGCCCGGCTTGCATCCACGGACGCAGCGTCTTCGCGATCACGCTCGCATCTTCCAGCGAGCGCTCGAATGCGGCGAGCGATGCGCGCGTGGGCCGTTCGCGGAAAACGCGGAGCACACCGGGAGTCTCTCCACGCCGCAGTTCCACGATGCATTGAAGCAATGGAACGGCGGCAATCAGCGCCACGAAGGCGATGATAAGTGTGCGGCTGGCTGCGGTGGAGTTCATCAAAACTGAAAGTAGAGAAACGGATTTGATGCCTGCGAAAACAGCGCGAGCAGCGACAGCAGGAACAGCGGAAATGCGATGGCGACTTTTCGCCATGTGAGCGTGGCGCTCCATTCATGCGCTTGCTGACGGGCAAAGAGGAAGCCCACTGCGAAGGCCATAACGGCGAGCTTGCCGGGAGCGAAAAGTTGTCCGGCGAGAAGCGCGGTGACTTCCGACGATTCTCCGCCGCCGAGCATGGCGCGGAAGTAAGCGAGCGCATCGGACAGCGTCGCCGCGCGGAACCACACCCACGAGCCCAGCACGAGAATGAACGTCGTGACGATTCGGGCCGGCTTTGGCAGTCGCTGATACGCGGATTTTCTCCCCGCCCACCGCTCGGCGATGAGCAGGGCGCCATGCCACGCACCCCATGCGATGAACGTCCAGTTTGCGCCATGCCAGAGCCCGCCGAGCAACATCACGATGCCGAGGTTTGCATACGTTCGCGCTGCCGTGCCGCGATTTCCGCCGAGTGGAATGTAAAGATAGTCGCGCAGAAACGTGCTCAGCGAAATGTGCCAGCGTCGCCAGAAATCAGTGATGCTCTCCGCGCGATACGGAGCGTCGAAATTCTTCATGAACTCAAACCCGAACATGCGCCCGAGCCCCACTGCCATGTCCGAGTAGCCGCAGAAGTCGAAGTAGATTTGCAGTGCGTATGCCGTCACGCCAAGCCACGCGCCCGCGGCGTCCAGCGACTGCGCGCCGAACGCCGAGTCGGCGACCGTGCCGAGCGGATTGGCGAGCAGCACTTTCTTGGCAAAGCCGAGCATGAAAAGCGCGACGCCGGATGCAAACTGCGCCGTGTTTTCCCGCCGCTCGACGAGTTGTTCTGCGACTTGTGAATAGCGCACGATGGGACCGGCAACGAGTTGCGGAAAGAGCGCCACGTAGCATGCGTAGTCGGTCAATGAACGCGCAGGCCGCGCATCGCCGCGATAAACATCCACGCAGTAGCTGAGCGCCTGAAACGTGTAGAATGAAACGCCGACCGGCAGCACGATGCCCCACACGCTCCACTGCGGGCCGCCGAGAAGATGCGAGAGCGCGCCGAGATTCGACAGTGCGAAATCGAAGTATTTAAAAAAGCCGAGCGCGCCCAGACACGCGACTACTGCGCCTGTCAGCAAAGTTTGCCGCCGCGTGGACTCCGCCGGTGCCCGTGCGATGGCCGCTCCGGCAAAGTATGTCACCGCGGTGACGGCGAGCATGAGGAGCAGAAACTTCGGCTCCGCCCACCCGTAGAAAATCAGGCTCGCCAGCAGCAGCCACGCATTCCGCCACCCGGAACGCGCGGGCATCGCGTAGTATCCGGCGAGCACGAGCGGCAGGAAATAGAAGATGAAAATGTAGCTCGTGAAAACCATCCGCTCATTCGGCCGGATTCGTCCACACGGCCCAGAATGCCTGGCCTTCGCGCTTGCCGAAATACTTGTCCACGATGCCCCCGAGGTAGTGTTCATCCATCGGAGTCTCCAGCGCCATCCGATGCAACTCGCCCGCGCGGAACTCGCGCAGCGAGCCGCCGATGTCCTTCATCTTCTTGTCGGCAGCTTCAGCGCGCGGTTTCCACGGATTGTAGTGTCCGATGTAAATCGTCGCGCCCTTCGCAAGGCTGCCGCGATGCACGGCGGTGACTTCATATTTCAGAATCCCCGCGTAGTCGTAGAGGTCGCGTTTGAAGATGGCGCCCTCGGGAATCTCAACGAGCCGCGCTGTGACTTCGACGGTGCCGCGGGTGGAGAGTTGCGGGTCGGGTGCGGCGGGCTTTTTGTCGCATGCGACGAACATCAAACTGGCGAACAGCAGGGCGATGAAATGGCGGATTCTCATTTGGCAAAAGTGATTTCGTGGAATGTCCAGCACGGCTCCCAGCCTTTGGGCAGCGTGAGCACCGGTCCTGATTTGGCATTCGGATGCAGCCTGCGCAGGACTGCGCTGTCGCCGCCGATAATCGGCGCATCGGCGATGCGCATGAGCGCCATCGGCGCGCCGCCGTTTGCGGGGTCGCCGTCTTCCTGCGGATTGCCGGTGAAGAGCACGTATTTCCCGTCCGGCGAAACATGCCCGCCATAAATGTGCCTGCCGTCTTCAGCATAAACGAGCTGCGGATTCTTGCCGTCGGCGTCGGCCATCCACATCTGCGTCCAGCCGGTTTTCCCGAGCGCTACATCCGATGCGTGGCGGTTCGCAAAAATCATCCGCTTGCTGTCCGGAAACCAATCCGGCGTGCAGTTGTCCGTCGTGCTCACCGCATTCGTTTCGCCGGTGAGCGCATTCATGCGTGCGACACTCCACGCGGCTCCAAACGAGTTCGACACGCCGCTCAGCCAAACGCCGTCCGGCGACCAAGTGAGCTGCTGGAAGAAGCCGTTTCGTTTCAAAGTGCGCGTCACTTTTCCCGTCGAAGCATCGACGAAAGTCACACCCTTGAGTGACAGGCAGGCGAACTCTTTTCCGTCCGGACCCCAACTTGCCCACGGCAGGTCGCCTTCGCCGCCCAGCGCTTTGGCGTCGGTGCCATCGCTCTTCGAGACCATCGGCACGCCCTGTCTGCCATAGTCATTTCCGTCGATATTCTCTCCGCGCGCGAGCCGTCGGAAGAGCAGCCGTTTGCCGTCGCGTGAGAAGAGCGGGTACGATTCATTCGCATCAGGCGTGTTCGTGATATTGCGCCGCTCCGAGCCGTCGGGCCGCATGACAAAAAGGTCCCAATCGCTTTTCTCTGTCCGCGCTGGAAACACGATCCAGCCTTTGGATTTCACCTCGGCGGCCAGAGCTGCGGTATCGGCGAGGAGCGTCGCGGGATCATGCAGGAGGGATATCACAACGAGTCTGAGGAGCTGAATCGGGATTGATGAATTCATTCGGGTCATTTTTGCAGGTGATGCCCTGCAATGGACATGAGCAGCGGCGAACGCCGGTGTTAGATTCCGCGACCGATGATCGTAACGGATTTCAGAGGGGCGGTGTGGCAGCAATTCCGTGCGAAATCACCCGGCGACAGCCGAAGCCGCTTACGTTTCACTCCCGCTACAGGTGAGGTGCCCGCAAACAGCTACAAGTCGCCAGCCAGCTCCAGCGCGAGTTTCTGCGCGGCGACCGAGATCGCGTGCCGGTAAAGCGCGGGGTCTTTTACAAACTGATCGAGTGTGTGAATTTCGCCCGATGTCGCGGAGTGGCTTCTGCGCAGCAGTTGCTCGCCCTTCATCCCGGTCGCACGGATGTCCGCTTCTACGATGGGTGCGTAGAGGTCGCCGCCTGCGGAAGTGACGCCGTACCGGATTGCGTCGAACGTGATCGTGGCATCCGAGCCGTTTGGTGCACCGCGCTGAAAGCGACCGAAATGCTTGATTGCATCGAGGGTGCTGCCCCGCAGTTCGCGCTCGATTTGTGCCGACTCACGAGCGGCGAAGGCGGAAAATTCCGTCGCTTTCGCATGGGCGAGAACTTTCGTGCGCTTCAGAGATCCGTCGGCGATCGTGATTGTTTGGATTCGATTGGCGAGGTGATTTGAACTGGCGCATCCGGTGAGAAGAGCGGCTGCGGACAATGATACGAACAGAGCGGATTTCATTTCGCGGCGAGCTTTAGCGGGCGGGAAACTCTATGGCCAGCCGGAAAACGCTGGCAGTGCTAACGAACGCGGCTACGGTTTCGGCATGAGCGAAGACAGTTATCTAACCCTGACGCGTGACGTCGATGCCGTGCAGATCCCGGCGGGAACGCCATGCGTTTTACCCGAAGGCACGCAAGTTCACATCCATCAGGAACTCGGTGGGACTTTTACTGTCGTCGCGCCGAGCCATGGCGGATTGTTTCGCATTCAGGGCAAGGATGCGGATGCACTTGGACGCACTGCGCCTGCACAAACCGAGGCCACGGGTCCTTTTGAAGTCGACCATGTTTGGGCGAAACTGCGGCAGTGCTACGACCCGGAGATTCCAGTGAATATTGTGGATCTCGGGCTCATTTACGATGTCGCCGTCGAGGAGGATGAATCGGGGAAGGGCAAAAATATCGCGGTGAAAATGACCCTGACCGCGCCGGGATGCGGGATGGGGCCGACGATCGCAGCGGACGCCGAGCAGCGCATTCTTCTGCTTCCGGGTGTGGCGTCCGCGCGGGTGGAGGTCGTGTGGGACCCAGTGTGGAATCCTTCGATGATTTCGCCCGCGGGCCGCGAGCAGCTCGGCATGGAATGAGGCTGGATCAATGGCTCTGGGCCGTCCGCATTTACAAGACGCGGAGTAATTCGGCTGACGCAATCAAAGGCGGCCACGTTCAGATCAATGGCCAGCCCTGCAAGCCGGCGCGGGCGGTGAAAGCCGGCGACCTCATCGTGGCCCGCGTCGGCATCATCACGCGCACGGTCAAAGTGATCGCCAGTCCGCCATCTCGGGTCGGTGCGCAGCTGGTGCCTCAGTTCGCCGAGGACCTCACGCCGCCGGAGGAATTCCAAAAGCGGCTCGCGCCTGATATGCTCCCCGTAATGCTTCGTGAACGCGGGGCGGGCCGTCCGACGAAGAAGGACCGTCGGGACCTCGATGGAGAGTTCAGTTTCTGACCACCGACAGAATCAGGGCAAAAAAGTGCGGCCCCCCGATGACGATTGCCATCAGAAGGCCGCTGTTCCCCCCAGAACGATGGTCAGAATATACGTAGGCGTAGATTCCGCAAGAACTTTTTGTATATTTTTTCGGTGGGGACTTTTCAGAGAAATTGGCTCCCGCGGCAGGCTTGTGGCGTCACAGAAGGCGCGGATCGTCGTTCGTGGACTGTGCACCGTTTTGCGTAAACGGCTCCCCGCGGTGCTCGGCCTCTGCCGTTCCTCACCCGGCAACAGACTGCGGCTTTTGGCAAACTTCCGCATGGACACTTCGGGGCAAAAAAGTGCGGCCCCCCGATGACGATTGCCATCAGAAGGCCGCTGTTCCCCCCAGAACGATGGTGAGATTATACGTAGGCGTAGATTCTGCAAGAACTTTTTTGCATATTTTTTCGAAGGCCCCGAATCGCAGTTTAAATATTACCGCCGAGAGCCTTAGAATGCCTCGATAAGCAGTGCCGTCGTGTTGTCGCGACCGGAATTTTCCACGGCGGCCAGCACCAATCGCTCTGCGGGATTGCGTTCCGCCTCGGCTGGGGAGGGGTTTCGAATGAGTTCCTCAATCTGATGGTTGAAAAGACCGTCAATCAGTCCGTCAGAGCATAGGAGAAAACGGTCGCCCGGTTCAAACGCGACCGCGCCGAGTTGCGGATCGACGAATTGATTGCCCGCGCCGAGCGCCTTCTCCAGCGAGGTCCTCGCCGGGTGGGTGCGTGCCTGGCGTTCGTTGAGCTTGCCGTTGCGAAACAGCCAGCCCACATAAGTGTCGTCCTCCGTGACCTGCTTCATGCCGCCCGCGGCCGGGAGGTAGTAGATGCGACTGTCGCCGATGTGGGCGAAGAAAAGCCAGCCGGGCGAAAACCAGCCAAGACTCAACGTGGCCCCCATTCCTGCGCATTCCTCGTAGCTGCGGCCGAGGGCGATCAGCGCGCCGTGGATTTGATGCACCAGTTCCGTGAGCACGTCGTCCACGCCAGCCTCAAGGCCCGCGGCTGCGAGTTTGAAAGATTTCGGGAGCAGTCGCGTGATTTTGTCGACCGTAATCTGGCTGGCAAACTCCCCGGACTTCGCGCCGCCCATACCGTCGCTCACCGCAAAAGCGAAATCCATATCGTCGAGTGAGGCTTCGCCTAGCTTTCCCAGACGATGCAGTTCGTGCGCGTCGAAGCGCAGACCGACAAAGGAATCCTCGTTGTTTTTGCGAAATCTCCCCGTGTGGCTCAAGCCATACCAGCGAAGTCCCGCGACTGCGGATGCTCTAGTGCGCGGCTCCATCGGTTTTCTTCTCAACTTCGGGCAGGATAGTTGCGAACTCAAAGTCGATCAGGCAGAAACGCCCGTCGGAAATGCGGTAGGTGACGTTGCGCATGAAGGGATCATCGTGGCGTACTCCATAGGGAATCAGGTCTGCAAAAAGCTCCGCAACGCGTGCCTCGTCGAGGTGATCCACGCGAGCCCCGCAATTCGTGGTCACGATTTTGAGTTCCTCCGGATGAGCCTCAAGCACCCGCGGCACGAAAGGGCATCCTTTTTCCTCGAGGTGACGAAGTACGCGAACTTCGTTGTCAAAACGCTCCTGCGCCTCGGGACCGCGGAAGATTTTGTAAACCCTGCCGTCGTATCCGATGCGCACAAGGGACCGGACCGTGTCCTTTACTTGATTCATTGGGAAGTGACGCTACGCGGCCTTCGCGGTCGGGCAAAACTTTTCTGTGTTCATCGCCGCCCCTCCATTGCAGCCTGCAGCGTCTTGAATACCGATTTCTTCACACTGCTCGCCGCTGTTGCGCCCGTCTTCATAGTCGTTGCGTGCGGTGCGAGTTTGCGGATTCTTGGAAAACTCAAGCAGTCGGCGGATTCCAGCCTGCTCTCGGTCGCGGTGAATTTTCTGTATCCGTGCTTCATCGCGGACGTGGTGATCAACAGCAATGCGCTTCGCAACCCGGGCAATGTTGTCTTCGCGCCCGCCGTTGGCTGTGCAACGCTATTGATCGGATTTGCTGTGGCATTCGGCGTCGCGATCCTGATGCGTCTGAATCGCCCGCAGCCGGCGCGCACGTTCGCATTTGCGTCGGCGATACCGAACTGGGGCTACCTCGCGATCCCCGTCGTGCAGAATCTTTTTCCCACCCAGAAAAACGACACGCTTGGCGTGCTCTTCATCCACAACATCGGGCTGGAACTAACGCTGTGGTCGGTCGGTGTGTGGTTGCTTGCGGGCGAGAAATCTTGGAGGCGTGCCTTCAATATCCCGTTTTTCGCAATCCTCGGTTCGCTTGTGTTGAGCGCGGTACGTGCCAGTGAATGGCTGCCCGCGTTTGTTCTGGAGTCGCTTCACCTGCTCGGGCAGGCCGCGCTTCCGCTTTCGCTGTTGCTGACCGGGGCGACATTCGCCGACCAGCTTCAGCAAAGGGATGCGCCATCACGGTGGTCTGCGACGGTCGCCGGCGTGGTCGTGAAGCTATTGGTTCTTCCGCCGATTTTTGTTCTGGCCGCACGCTGGCTGCCGTGTTCGGTCGAGCTGAAGCGTGTGATGATCGTTCAGGCCGCAATGCCGACTGCGATGGTGCCGGTGATTCTCTCCCGAATATACGGCGGCGATGCGAGCCTCTCGCTGCGGATTGTGTTTTCCACTACCGCGCTCGGTCTGGTCACGATCCCGCTGTGGCTGCGAATCGGACTCGATTGGATCGCGACGTAGGAACGTCGGACTCGTCTGCCGTCTGCCGATCGTTGCTCCGAAGTATAGTTAAGAGCGGAGTGCTGCGAGCAGGCAGCGGATTTCGTCCTCCACCTCCTCGGGCGTCCCGACCGTCTGAGCGATCTCGTGGCGCACCATTTCGCCGTAGCGCTGGCGGAGTTTGTGAATTGCGGATTTCACCGCGGACTCGGTCAGACCGAGGGCGCGCGCGGTGTCGATGTATGGGACGGCGTCGCCGCCGCCTAGCAGATAGGATTTGAGCGCTTCGAACCGTGCGGTCTGGCTGACAGCCTCGTATTCCCGGCGAAGACGGGTATTCACCCGGGCGAGAAGCGTCTCGGCCCATCGGCGCTCGAAAAGCTTGTCGGGAGTCTCGTCGGAGCGGGGTTCCATGGCGTCGCGTTCGATTCCCTCCACGGAATCTAGCGAGAACACAGGCTGCCCGCCGCCGCGTTTTTGGGCGCGGGCGCGGTGCCATTCATTGGCAAGGAAGTGCTTTAGAGAACCGAGCAGGAATGAACGAAACCGGCCCTGGGCGGGATTTGCCCGGCCGACCGAACCGTAGCGCAGCATCCGCGCAAAGAATTCCTGGGTGAGGTCCTGCGCTTCTTCGACAGCGTGCCCCTGTGAGCGGACCCATGAGTAGATGGGCGGCCAGTACGCACGGCAGAGTTTCTCGAGGGCGTCGCTGGAGTCCGCGCCGGAACCTCCGGCCCGCAGGACCATGCTCCAGTGCGTGGTTTCAAAGCTGGATGCGGCTTTCGGCTTTTGCGCGCTGTTTTCGAGTGTGGCGGCCATGTCTGGCGCACTATGTAACGCGTGAGGTGCATTGGTGCAACCGGCACCGGTTCGTGAAATGTTTACGGCATGGTAACCGTACCCCACGGGTCTCGTGACGCGGAATAGTGCTCGCCACGCCCGAAAGGGGACGTATTTCTCGACGCATGAAACGACTCGCTCCGTTCATCGTCCTCTCCATTTCGTCGCTTGCATTCGCGGAGGTCCGCCCGGCTCCGGATGAAATATTCACGCAGGCGGTGGAGCGATTGGTGGACGTGTATGTTCCCGCGAAGCAGCGCGAACCGCGGACCTTTTCCACAACTCTGAAAGTTTTGCGCGCGCCGATAAGTGAAGTAGCGGGACGGGAAGCTGCGCTGGCGTATCAGGCTCCGGATCGCCTGCGCCTTTCGGCAGAGGTCGATGGCTCGCAATATGCGCTGGGCCGCGACGGCCAGGAGGTCTGGATGCACGCTGCCGGGAAAAAGTGGGGCATCGTGGGCAAGCCGGGGTTGCAGCGTTTCTCGACAAACCCCGGCAGCGTGGATCACACGACGCTGCCGCCTTTCACATTTGCGGAGCGTGCGAAAGTCGCTCTTTTGCCGACGCTGTGCACTTTTGAAGAAAAGACGCCGGAAACCGTTCAGGGAAGGGCCTGCCGAGTGGTTGTGGCAACGCCGACACCGGCGACGCGTGAGGCTTTCAGGATTCCCGCGCTGTCGATCTCGCTCGCGATTCCGCAGCCGTTTGAGGCGGACGATGTGCCGCTGCGAATTGCCGTGAGCGATGGTGCGAAGCTCGATGTGGCGGTCGAGCTCGCCGATGCGAAGTTTGCCGCGCCGCGCGCGGCTGCGGAGTGGAAGCTGCCCGCGAAGGAAGGCGACCGAGTGGAGCAGACGGCTGTAAGTCATTTTCTCCGCGCTGCGCAGGCTGCGGCGAGCGGCTTGAACTCAAAGCTCCCGACGCTTCCTCCGCCGGACGGCAAGCGCGAACTCATCGCGACGGAGGGTAGGGGCCGGCTGGAGGTGCACGATGGAGTGCGAGTGCTCTTTCTCGAAGGAACGCCCGAGGAAATGGGACGCCAGCAGGGCTTACTGGTGAAGAAAGAGGTGCGCAATTTAATCGACCGGATTCTTTACGGAGTGGGAGTCGGCAGCTCGATCGCGAAGGGACGGTGGTTCTTCGGTGAAATCGAGGAGGCGCAGTCCCGGCTGCAGAAGTTCATGGACCCGCGGTACCTTGCTGAGATTGACGCGATGTCGGACGCGGCAGGGGTGCCGCGCGAGGAGGGACGGCTCGCGAATTACTTTCCGGAGCTGTTCCACTGCTCGGGTTTCGCGGTGCTCGGCTCTGCGACAACCGATGGACGCATCTATCACGGGCGCGTGCTGGATTACCTGAAAGGCGTGGGCCTTGAGCAAAACGCGGTGGTCGTGGTGTGCAAGCCGGACGTCGGCAATGCGTGGATTAATGTCGGCTATTGCGGTTTCGTCGGCAGCGTGACGGCGATGAACGAGAAGGGAATTTCGATGGGCGAAATGGGCGGTCGTGGCGAGGGGAATTGGGACGGGAAGCCAATGGCTCAACTCATGCGCGAAGTCATGGAGAAGGCCAATACGCTGGAGGAGGGACTCGCAATTCTTCGGAACAGCCCGCGCACCTGCGAGTACTACTACGTGCTCGCCGATGCCAAGGCGAAGCGCGCTGTGGGAATCAAGGCGACGCCGCAGGCCCTCGAGATTATCGAAGCCGGGGCCACACATCCCCAGCTTCCGGAGGCGGTTAAGGACTGTGTGCTAATGAGTGCCGGCGACCGCTTCAAGGAGCTCGCCCGCCGCGCGAAGGATGGATACGGGAAGTTTGACGCCGAAAGCGCGCGCGCGCTGATGACGCGCCCCGTTTGCATGAACTCAAACATCCACAGCGTTCTTTTTGCGCCGGATACCCTCGACCTGTGGGTTGCGAATGCCGATGGCGAGAATGTGGCGAGCCACACCCACTACCGGAAGTTCAACCTCGGCGAACTGCTGAAAGCCGCGCCTTCACCTCAGCGGACGACGGCGGCCAAATAGCCTGTCCGCCGACGTGGGACTTTTGTTGCGCGGAGAGGCGAAATCGGTACGGTCTTCGCCGTGAACTCACGCGTTTCTCTCATCACCTCAGCGTCCCTCTGTCTTCTCTCTGTGCCTGTTTTTGCCGAGCAGGTTGTTGTCTCCGAGATCATGTATAACCCGCCGGGCGCACTGCCGGAGTTTATCGAGCTCTCGAATATCACGGCGACGCCTCTCGACATGGCATTGTGGCGGTTCAGCGACGGTGTCGATTTCACGTTCCCGAATTTCAACGCGGGAACGCCGTCCGCGCATTTGCTGCTGCCTTACGAGAAGATTTTGATTTCCTCGGCTAGCGACGTGGCGACGCGTGCCGCTTACCCGGGGATTCCCGGCGGTGTGCGGATCTTCGGTCCCTGGAGCGCGCTAACTTCGCTGGATAACAACGGCGAGCGCATCACGGTGAAGGACAAGAACGGCGTGATTGTGTGCAGCGTGAGCTACAGCGACGGCGGGAAATGGGCCGTCGCGCCGGACGGGGCGGGGCATTCACTCGTCCTCGCAGATGAGGATCAAACAATCGACAACTGGCGTGTGTGGCGCGCGAGCACAAACCGCCTCGGATCGCCCGGCGTTGCGGACCCGGCGGCTCCGGCTGCCGGATTGGCGATCAACGAAGTGCGGTTCAATACAACCACAGGTCGTGTGGAGTGGGTGGAACTGCGGAACAACTCCGCCACGACGACGGTTTCGGCTACGTCGATGGTTTTGTCGGCTGCCACGGATTTATCGAATCCCGTTGCACTCTCCGGCAACGTGACGCCCGGCGCTGTGGTGTCTTTCAATGTGGATTTCGCGACGGACAACGGCGGCAATGTCCGTATCCATCTTGCCGATGCGGCGGGCAACGTTCGGGACGCAGTGAAAATTACGCGCGTCGCCGGGCGGCCGTCGCAGCAGGTTTTTCCGGCAGGTTCACGGCAGTGGTTCAGTGATACGACGGACACGCGTGATGCACAGAACAATCCCGTGCGGAACACGGATATCGTGATCAATGAAATCATGGCCGATGCTCCGAGCGGCCAGCGCGACGGCGAGTTCATCGAGCTGTACAACAAGGGTGCGGCGGCGGTGAATGTGGGCGGCTGGCGGCTGGACGACGACGTCGATTTCACCATCCCGGCGAACACGACGATCGCGCCCGGCGGGTATCTTGTTCTCGCGGCAAACGCCGCCTTTTTAAACGCAAACTACTCCGGTCTTTCGGCAATCGGAAATTGGAGCGGCTCGCTGGCAAACAGCGGGGATCGCGTGCAGCTCAAGGACGCTTTTGGAAACCTTGTGGACGAGGTGGATTTCCGTTTCGGCGGCGAATGGCCCGAGCTCGCGGCGGGCGATGGGAGTTCGCTGGAGCTTGTGAATCCCGAAGCCGACAACTCGATTGGTTCGTCGTGGCGCGACAGCGATGAGAGCGCGAAGAGCTCATTCGCTGCGTTCACGATCAATGGCGGGAACTACAAGCGAATCGTTCATAATTCGCTGAACGATGACGAGATTCAGATGTGGCTTGTGGGCGATGGACACATGATCATCCGCAATGCCCAGCTTCGCCCGACTGCCGGAGGGGCGGACCTTTTTGTGAATGCCGGAGTCACGACGCTGAACGCGAACAATACGGACGGCTGGCGCTCACGAGGCAACCACTGGGCCACATTTCACGACGCCGAGGGCGTTCACATTCTGGCGGACGGCGGTGGTGACAGCAAAGTGAACCACTTGGAAAAAGACGCGACCGGAATGGCGGCGAACACCGATTACACGCTCACGTTTGAAGCGCGCTGGGTTTACGGAAAGCCGCGGATTGTGGCGCAAAGTTGGGACATGTCGTGGGGCGGCACCGTCCTTGCACCAATACCGCAGAATCTCGGAACGCCGGGCGCGCAAAACTCGCGCTTTGTCGCCGCCGCGCCTCCGGCGATCACGCTTTTGAATCACAGTCCGGCGACTCCGCCGACCGGATCCACTGTCACCGTGACGGCCCGGGTCTCCTCGTCTTCGCCATTGGCTGGCGTGCAGCTTTTTCACCGGCTCGACAATGTGACCTATTCGGGGACGTTTACCGGCACCTCTATGATGGATAACGGCACCGGCGGTGATGCCCTTGCGGGCGACGGGATTTATACCGCTCAGGTGCCGCTCGCTTCGTTTGGATACGACACAGCAGGCGCTGTTGTGGAGTTTTACGTGCGCGCCACTGCATCAAACGGGCAGACGGCGGATCTGCCGCGCGGTTCCGTGAACGGCGAGCCTTACGCCACGGCTCAGCCTAAGCGGGGCCTCTGGGTTGTGGATAACCAGACGACGAGCACGGAGTTGCGGAGGCTGCGCGTGGTCATTCCCAGTTACTGGCTTGAGGCACTGAATACGCCGGATGTAACAGCGACGCCTGCGGGCAGTGGAATCCCGGCGACCGGGGGCGGCTCCGCGATTTACAACTACAAGTTCCCGAAACACAACAGCCACTACTTCCCTTGCACCGTGGTGATGAATGACAGCCGGGTTTTCTACGGTGCGTCCGTTCATAAGACGGGAAGCCCGTTTACCCGCACGACCAACAACAGTCTGGATCGTGGGCGCTTGGCGCTTCCGGGCGATCGCCCTTATCGCGGGCATGGGAAGATTTACTGGGACAATGACGCAGCCGGCGGAAGCATGCTGCATAACCGGGCGAATCGTTATCTCCTGTACCTTTGCGGCGTCCCGGCGAATGAGAACGAGGTCCTGAAAGTCACGCGCAACAACGCGACGTACGCGGTGCGGGAATCGAATGAGGTTTTTGACAAGGACATGCTGAACCGAATCTGGCCGGGCGGAAGCTCCGGATACTTCTTCGAGAACGACGATGCGCACGTGATTGGCGACGATGGGAACGTCCGGATGAACAGCGTTGAAACGGCGTGGGACTATAATCCGGCAAACCGTCCCGGTGCCGAGAATCCTGTGAGTTACCACAACAACTTCGTGCCCGGTTCGCGGGAGGTCGAATACGACTTCGCGCCTGTCTTTGAATGGAACAAACAGATCGAGACCAACACGGCGACAACCGAGCAGCTTGAGCGCATGGCCGACACCCGGGCGATGGCTGCGTATGCTGCGGTCCGTGGATACACGGCAGACTGGGACAGCATCACGCTGAGCCGTGCAAAGAACGGCTATTTCTACAACCGGCCCGACGACCACAAATGGCTGCTGATTCACTGGGACAGCGACAATTCCTTCCAGGCGAATCATATCAACGACGCATTCATCGGTGCCGAAATCAACGTCCCGAACTACTACAACCGGTCGTTTGTCCGCAGGCAGGTGTACTATTACATGACGAAGTTGATGGGCGACTATGCGATGAATGGCCCGCGTCTCGCGGCGTGGCTCGCGGCCGAGGAAGCGGCTTCTCCTTCGTTTAATGTGCCGGCGATTTATGCAAGCTGGCCGACGACGAATGCGTCAACCGGCACCGTGCAGACGCGGGTGGCGGTGATGCAAACGTTCATCGGCGCGGCCCTGACTGCTCCATTTGCGCTGACTGCCCCGCCGGCGACGACCACGAACACGGTGCTCACGATCAGCGGTACCGCGCCGGCGAACGTGTTCCGCATTGAATGTGTCGGGCATCCCGAAGCGACATTTGCATGGACGGGCACGAGTGCATCGGACACGGCGCCGTGGGCGTTCAGCGGGCTTCGCCTGCGGAACGGTTCGAATACGCTGATCTTCCGGGCGTTCGACGAGGACGGAGTGCAGCTCGGTGCAGATCTGACTCACACGATGACGAAGACCAATAACGCACCGCCGTATATGACTGCGACCGTCAGTCCCGGTTCGCAAAACGCGGCGCTCGGCGAAGTGGTCGTCATCGATGCATCAGGCAGCTTCGATCCGGATGGCACGCCATTGACATTTACGTGGACGATTTCGCCTTCCGTCGGATTTACCACCGTGGCTTCCACGGCATCGAGCCGGACTGTGCAGTTCACCACGCCCGGCAATTACTCATTTACAATCAGAGGCTCGGATGGGGCATCGAATCAAACAACGGTCCGTGAAATTACGGCGTACAGCACCTCCGATTTCACCTCGTTCGGTACGGATTATCTCGATCCCAGCTTCACGACGAACAACGTCGAGCTGCTCGACAATTTCTCGCCTGATTCCTGGTATTCATTGAACGAAACAAGCGGCAGTATTGCTCTAAATTTAACGGATACGGTCTCCCGTCCGTTGACCAACACGGCGCCGACATTCCCGATCATCGCACGCCCGCTGCCGGCTTCCACCAACTGGATTTTGGCGACGAGCATTACGCCGGAGAATCGTGCGTATGGCAGCTTCCTCAGCGGGCTGTATTTGGAAACTGTGGAAAGCGGAGTAACGACCCGTTACGCATTTGGATATGAGGGAGGGCTGAACTGGAAGGCATTCAAAGCTGTCGGTGCGGGTGCTTATACGCAGATTGGAACGACGGTCGCGTTCACTCCGCCGGATACCACGATTCGCATCCGTCGGTCCGGAAACAGTCTGTTCTTCGAATACCGGCTGAATGGAATCCAGTGGGCGAGCGTCGCTTCCGCTTCGATGGTCGCGGGAAGCACGACGACCCGCGGGGGCATTTTTACGGCCACCGGTGCCGTGGGCGCGGCGCCGAGTGTTCCGGGCGTCGGGATTCGCACGGCTTTCGACTATTTGTTGTTCAGCGACCCGGGAAATACCGCCGACCTTTTCAACAGCCTCCGCATTACGGAGATCATGTACAATCCGTCAGGTGTCGGTGGAGTGGAGTTCATAGAACTCCGAAACATCGGCGCCTCCGCCATCAATTTGAACGGCGCGTATTTCGATCAGGGCGATCCGTTCTCGAATGCCGCCGGCGATGGCCCGTTTACGTTCGGAGCGGTCACATTGCAGCCGGGTCAGTATTGTGTCGTGACGAATAACATCGCTGGATTTACCGCGCAGTACGGGACCGGGGCGCTGATCGCCGGGCAATACAGTGGCTCCCTCAATAATGACGGCGAACACATCACGCTTCGCGATGCGGATGGAAACGCTGTGCACGATTTCAATTACAGCGACCTCGCGCCATGGCCAGTTGTGGCCGACGGCGGCGGACCAAGTATTGAGGCATTGAGCACGACGCTCGCGCTCTACGGTACCGGCACGAACTGGCGTGCGAGTCAGGAAATAGGTGGCTCGCCCGGGTACCTCGGCTTCGCTACGGATTCCGATGCGGACGGCACGCCGGATAGTGTGGAGCTTGCATTTGGCAGCAATCCGAACAGCGCCTCCAGCACGCCGCAGCCGCCGGTTTCGACGCGCGATGCCGGCACCGGCGCAGTGACGGTCACGTGGAGCTCGCTTAGCGGAAAGGCCTACACGGTTGAGTACCGGGACGACCTCGCCGTCGGGACATGGCAGTCGCTCGCGACCGTGACTGCGGCGGGCGCGACTTCGAGCTACACGGACACCACCGCAAACGTCGCCCCGCAGCGGTTCTACCGCATCAAAGCGCAATTCCCTTAGTCCGGTGCTTGCGCGGGGAACTGTTTCCTGAGAGGGAAGCGATGCATTTTATGAAACGCATCGCACTTCTCTCCATCGCCGCCTTCACCGCAAACGCCGAGCCGATCAAGGTTCTGCTCGTGGACGGGCAGAACAATCACAACTGGGCCCAGACTTCGCCGGAGATTAAGGCGATTCTCGAAGAAGGTGGTCTTTGCAAAGTGGATGTCTCGACAGCGCCTGATAACAAAGCCGGCGATGACAAATGGGCTGCCTGGCGGCCGAAGTTTGGCGATTATCAGGTCGTGGTGAGCAACTACAACGGCAAGCTCTGGCCGGACGAGGTTCGCGATGCTTTTGAAAAATATGTGGCTGACGGCGGAGGCTTCGTGCCGATTCACGCGGCGAATAACTCGTTCCCGGAATGGCTGGCTTACAACCGGATGATCGGCGTCGGCGGATGGGGCGGGCGCTCGGAAAAGAGCGGTCCTTATCTCCGCCTCCGCGACAACAAGTGGACGCTCGATACCACGCCCGGACGCGGCGGCAGCCATGGGAAGAAGCACGAGTACGTGATGAATTCGCAGAATGCGCAGCACCCCATCATGGCCGGTCTCCCGGCAAAATGGCTGCACACGAGCGATGAGCTTTACGATCGCCTGCGCGGTCCGGCACAGGGTGTGACGGTCCTGGCGAGCGCCACGTCGACAAAGGAGTCGGGCGGCAGTGGCGAAGAGGAGCCGCTACTGATGACGATCGCATACGAGAAGGGCCGTGTATTCCATACGGCCCTCGGCCACGATCTCGTCTCGGTGAAATGTGTGGGCTTTGCCACGACGCTGCGCCGCGGAACCGAATGGGCTGCGACAGGGAAGGTGACAACGCCGGTGCCCGCGGAGTTTCCGACGGAGACTGCGATCAAGGCGCGGCCGTAGCCTAGCTACTTTTGATTTCCGAGCTGGAGGCCGGCCTGTTCGCCTGTGTTGAGAAGATCCTCGCCGGTAGATGGTGTCGCGCCTGTTCCGGTCGGGCTTTCTCCGGGGGTGATTTTTAACGTGAGCCGCTTTCCGGCGCGAGAGACGAGGACGTCGAGCGGTTCCTCGGGCTGCACGTAGAATGATGCATTCAGCACGTCTTCGGGCGCGGTGATTTTCCATTCGCCGACCTGAATAAGGACGTCGCCCGGGCGCAGACCGCCGCCGTAGCCGGGGCCATTGAGCCGGAGGTTTCGCACGCGGATACTGCTTCCGTGTTCCGGCGCATCGGTGAGCCGCACGTCGGCTCCAAGCCAGCCCTGGCGGATTCGGCCGTGGGCGAGAAAATCGTGGTAAACCTTGTCCACCGCCTCGCCGGGCAGTGCGAACAGTCCGGCACCGTTTTCCAAAGTGCTGATGATGACGCCGGCGACCTCGCCTCGTGCATTCATGAGCGGTGCGCCACCCTGTCCGCGCTGGACGGGTGCGGTTGCGCGGATGTGGCGCGCTGCGAAGAAGCGCCCGCCGTGTCCCATATCGAATCCGGACACCACGCCGAAACTCGGCGAGAGCGGAAACTCAAGCGGATAGCCGAT
This sequence comes from Verrucomicrobiaceae bacterium, assembly GCA_005791535.1. Classification (GTDB taxonomy): domain Bacteria; phylum Verrucomicrobiota; class Verrucomicrobiia; order Chthoniobacterales; family Chthoniobacteraceae; genus SXWH01. The sequence goes on from SXWH01000253.1 coordinate 32,465, forward strand.
TGCGATAACCATCGCGCCGATTCCGAGACGGTTCGCTTTTCCGAGCCGTAGGAACGATGTGGGTTTGTCGGTGTCCGCTTTGAGAATGGCGATGCCGCTGCGGCGGTCGGCCATGAGGCGCTTAAGCGGCACGCGGTCATCTCCTATGATAGCGAAGATTTCTTCGGATTCGCCGAGCACTGCGTAGCTGGTAATCAGAACGCCGTTTGGCTCGATGAAGAATCCGGTTCCCGCCATGGCGCCGCCGTCGTCCTCTGCTTCAATTCGCACGATCGCGTCGCGCGAACGGGCGAAGATCCCCTGGATTTCGTTCGAGACCGACTCGAGAACCGACTGCGTTTCGAGCGGCGCTTTTGCAGGCTCTGCGGCAAGGCATTGCAGAGCAAAAGCCGCGAGCGCGGACGAAATGCTAGAAGCGGATCTGAGTAGCCTCATAGCTCGCGGGTAGTCCGCCGCCGACGAATTGCGGTGCGGGCTGCGTGCCGGACCGCGCGGGCACAACGACGCGCTGGAGTGGAGGCAGGAGTTTCTGGTCCTGCACATTGAGGGTCAGCACGGGTTGCGGCGGTGTCGAATGCGCGGCGACCGGCTGGGCATTGAGCGCCGGATTTGAAGTCGCGATGGCCGAAGGCCGCTGCTTGGGCATCGCAATCTGGATGATGCCGACGCCGGTCAGAAGGATGCCCGCCATGGTGCCGGCGTAGCGCCAGTCCACACGCATGGATTGGAAAAAGGTTTTCACGCGCTCGACGGCGATGCGCCAGGCTGGACGACGCAGCATCTCCTCGCGCTGCCGTTCATGGATGCCGGCGAGGAGGTCGTTGAAGTAACCCGGAGGCGGCTGTTCGTACCGCTTGAGCCGGAGCAAGGCTTGGAGTTGTTTCTCGTTGAGTTGCTTGTCTGCCATGGTCTTCAGGGTGTCGGGTTGGGAGCGAATTCGCCCAGCCAGCCTTGGAGTTGTTTGTGGGCGTAGAAAAGACGCGAGCGCACGGTACCTTCGCTGATTTTCAGTATCTCCGCGATTTCACCGTGGGACATTCCCTGAATGTCGAACATCGTCACGACCGCGCGGTGCTCGGGGGTGAGTTTCATCATGGCCTCGTTGATCTTGCGCTGCATTTCGGAGAGGTCTGCATCGCGCACCGGCGTGCTTTGCGTGGTGAGTTCGGCGAATTCCTTGTCGTTGGAAATTCCGTTGTCCACATCGTCGAGGCTCATCGTCCAGCGGCGCCCGCGCTTCTGAACAAAATTGATGGCAGTGTTCGCGGCGATGCTGTGGAGCCATGTGGAAAACGCCGATTTGCCCCGGAACCCTTTGATGTTGCGGTAGACCTTCATCCACACGTCCTGCAGCATGTCATTCGCGTCGTCGTGGTTCGACGTCATGTGGTACATCTGCGCGTAGAGCTTCGGGCTGTGTTTGACGACGAGCGAATCGAACGCTGCGGAATCTCCCGCCTGGGCCCGGGCGACCAGCGCCTCGTCCTCGCGGCGGCTGGCCTCCTTTTCTGCAGCGACAGGGTCGATCTCTCCGGCGGCCATTCCGGCGGAGAAAGCGGGCGCTGAGGCTGGAAAAATGTTATGCAAGCTGGGGAAGAGTGTAGTCGAGTTCGGTAAAACGGCAGCCATTTTCACAATGTTTCCGAAGTTCGAAAATCGAGGATTTCAGGGTGCGGCTGGCGCTTCATCGTATCCCTATGAGACAGGCACATCGGGAAAACGTTCAAAGAATTTGACCGTTCGTGCGGGAGCCGCGGTGTTTGTGTGTCGAATTGGGAACGGTCCAAGCTACGGAGGTAGCCGATGGCTGCGCGAGCGATTCAATTTATTGATAACGACAGTGTTCGAACGAACCGGCTCTTTGACGGCATTCCTTCAGAGTTGCTGACGAATGTAAGTCAGGGGTTGCAGTTTTTCTCCTATCGCTCGAACGAGATTATTTTCCGCGATGGCGACCCTGGTGATTGCCTGTTTCTGGTCTGTGAAGGGAGCGTTCGGATTTCGAAAACCGGTCGCGGCGGCAATCAGGAGACACTGGGATTTATCCAGAAGGGCGATTTCTTCGGCGAAATGGCGCTCGTGGACGGACAGCCGCGGAGCGCACAAGCCTGTGCGAGCGAAGATTCGGTGATTTGTCGTTTGGACCAGGCCGCATTTGACCGCATCCTCGCTCTCGCGCCCGGGCACGCCCACATGAACTTTCTCCGTTCGGTCGTCGCGCGATTGCGGAGCGTAAACAGTCAGTTTGTTTCCGAACTCATGCGCAACGAGCGCATTAACACGCTCGGGACCATGGCGAATTCGATCATTCACGACCTGAAAAGCCCGATTACGGTAGTTCGTTCGTGCTGTGAGTTACTCGCGAACCGGTTTCAAGAGCCGACGGTGGTCGACCTCTGCCGGCTTATGAACAAATCGGTGGACGGGATGCTGGATATGATTCAAGAGCTGCTCGATTTCACGCGTGGCCAGAGCAGCGTCCAGCTTGTCCGAAGGCCGGCGAACGAGGTTCTCGACGAGCTCAAATCGACGCTTCCCCGCCTGCTGCCGACGTCGATTCACCTCATTCTGGAGGATGGGTGTACCGATGAGATTCTCATCGACGTGGGCCGCTTTGGACGCGTGATCCTGAACCTCGTGAAAAATGCCGTTGAGGCCATGAAGAATGGCGGAATCATCTGGGTCGGCGTGCGACGCGAGGGCGAGCACGTGATTTTCAAAGTTGGCGATACCGGCTGCGGTATCCCGGCGGCGTTGCAGGCGCGGATTTTTGAGCCGTTCATCACACACGGCAAATCGAGCGGCACCGGCCTCGGGCTGGCGATCGTGAAGAGCGTGGTCGATTCGCACAACGGAACGATTTCCCTGCACAGCAAGGAAGGAATCGGAACCACGTTCGAGATTTCTCTCCCGGTTGCAAAGGCCCTGACTTCCTAGGCGAGCACCGGCTTTACGATGGTGCCGTGGATGTCCGTGAGACGGAAGTCGCGGCCTTGATACCGGAAGGTCAGCCGCTCGTGGTCCACGCCGAGCAGGTGCATGATGGTCGCATTGAGGTCGTGCACGTGAACGGGGTTCTCCACGATGTTGTAGCAGTAGTCGTCGGTCGCGCCGTACGTCGTGCCCTTCTTCACTCCGGCACCGGCCATGAGCATCGTGAAGCAGCGCGGGTGGTGATCGCGTCCGTAATTCGTCTCGGTGAGTGCACCTTGCGAGTAGATGGTGCGCCCGAATTCGCCGCCCCAGACGATGAGTGTGTCATCGAGCAGTCCGCGTTGTTTGAGATCGGTGAGTAAGGCTGCGGTTGCCTGGTCGGTGTCCTTGCACTGGCCTTTCAATGCGTTCGGCAGGCCGCCGTGGTGGTCCCAGCCCATGTGGAAGAGTTGCACAAATCGCACATCCCGCTCCGCGAGCCGGCGGGCGAGAAGGCAGTTCGAAGCGTAGCTGCCCGGGCGTTTCACGTCGGGGCCGTACATATCGAGAATCGATTGCGGTTCCTTCGAGATATCGAGCAGGTCGGGCACGCTCGCCTGCATCTTGAACGCCATTTCATACTGCGCGATTCGCGCCTGGATTTCCGGGTCGCCGACAGCGTCGAAGCGGCTTTTGTTCAAAGCGGCGAGTTCGTCCAGCGTTTCGCGGCGCGTCTCGGTGTCCATCCCGGGCGGATTGGAAAGATAAAGAACGCGGTCACCTTTGTTGCGGAACTTCACGCCCTGATGTTTTGAGGGCAAGAAGCCCGCGCTCCACAGCCGGTCGTAGAGCGGCTGGTCGTCGGGACGCCCGCTGCCGAAGGAGGTCAGAACAACATACGCGGGCAAATCGCGGTTCTCGCTGCCGAGTCCGTACCCGACCCACGATCCGATGCTCGGCCGTCCGGCGAGCTGCGAGCCGGTTTGCATGAATGTGATGGCAGGATCGTGATTGATCGCCTCGGTGTGCATGGACCGAATGATCGTCCACTCGTCGGCGAGCTTGCTCATGTGCGGCATCAGCTCGCTGAACCACGCGCCGCTTTTTCCGTGCTGTGAGAACTTGAAAATGCTCGGTGCGACGGGAAATTTCGACTGCCCCGAGGTCATCGTCGTCAGGCGCTGGCCCTGCCGGATGCTCGCGGGAAGGTCCTCTCCGCGTTTGCCATTCATCGCGGGCTTCGGGTCAAAGAGATCCATCTGCGACGGTGCACCGCTCTGGAACAGATAAATGATCCGCTTTGCCTTCGGTGCGTAGTTTGGAAAGCCCGGAAGCCCGGTTGCCGGTGCCGCAGAGGCCGTATTTCCAAACAGCGAACCAAGCGCGGCGAGTCCGATTCCGCCTGCGGAACGGGTGAGGAAAGTGCGGCGCGTTACGGCGCGCTTTGCGTCGGCGTTGAGGGAAAGGAATGCGTGGTCATTGCAATTCATACGGGTGTTATAGCCCTGCGCGGCGGCCGCTGCCAACGGCGAGTTCCTGGTTGCTCATCGGTATTTATACCGACACCGGACCCGCCCCGGCCGGAGTCCCGGCGAATGTAAATTGCCTCGCCTCTCCGCCGGATTACGCGCAGTTTCAGCGCATGATTCGCTTCACGTTCATCGCGCTCCTTGCATTCGCGGCGGCTGTTTGCGCGCAGGAGGAGAAAGTGACGGCATCTGCAAAGGATCTTGTCACGGTGGATTCCGCGACGGAGCAAATCATCAACGGCGGTCTGCGCTGGCTCGCATCAAAGCAGCAGCCGAACGGTTCGTGGAGCGCCTCCGAAGGCCGGCGCGATGAGCATCCCGTGGCGATGACCGGCTACGTGCTCATGGCTTACATGGCTGCCGGAAACCTGCCGGAGCAGGGTGAATTTGCAAAGCAGGTCAAGGGAGGCATGGACTTCCTGCTCGATAGCGTGGGCACCGATGGCCAGTACCGCGGCGTGGATGGCAGCAAATACATGTACAACCACGGCATCGCGACCATCGCGCTTGCCGAGCTTTACGGCGAGACGCGCCATCCCGGCATGCGCGAGAAGTTAAACCGCGCGATTCAGTTGATCGTTACATCCCAGAGCGATCAAGGCCGGCACAAGGGCGGATGGCGTTATCAACCGCGCCCCGGCGATGCGGATATCTCGGTCACGGTTTTGCAAGTCGTCGCGCTCCGCGCTGCAAAGAACGGGGGAATCGATGTGCCGCAGCAGACGATCGACGACGCCGTGGATTATGTGAAACGCTGTGCGGTTGGGAACAGCGGCGGCTTTGCTTATCAGGCTGGGAGCTGGGGTCCCGGCTACGCGCGGACGGCGGCCGCAATTTACTCTCTGCAGGTTTGTGGATTGTACGAAGACCCGATGGTGCCGAAGGGCAGCAAATTTCTTTTCGATCAGCGTTTTGACCGGCGCCACTGGACCTATGGTTCAAACTACGCAGGCCCGGCGCAATACATGATCGGCGGTGACACCTGGCAGAAATGGTACGACTACATGAAGCAGGTGCTCGTGCCTTCCGTGCAGCGGAACGGCGAACTGTGCTACTGGCAGGAGAACGAGGTGGGGCCGGTTTATGCGACGGCGTGTTTCGTCAGCATACTTGCGATGCCTTGGCACTACGTTCCGCTTTACCAGCGCTGAATCACGCCAGCGCGAACTCCTTTTCTTTCGTCGAAACCGCCTGATTTCGATGAACCCAGACGCTGTTGATCAGGCCGAAAGTGAACATCAGCATCAGCACAAAAGTTCCGCCCGAACTGATGAGCGGAAGCGGAAGGCCTGTGATCGGCATGAGGGCGATTGTCATCCCGATGTTTTGATAGGTGTGAAAAAAAACCTGTCCCGTGATGCCTGCCACAATCAGCAATCCGAAGGCATCTCGCGCCCGGAAAGCAGTAAGGACCATCGCAAGAAGCAGGATGCCAAATGCCGCGATCACAGCGACGCCACCGAGGAAGCCCCACTGCTCGGCGATGGTTGTGAAAATGTAATCGGTGTGCGCGACATCCGCGGGGATGAGGCCGAGTTCGAGTTGCGTCGGCATCGGCTCGGCGCCCGGCGGTACTTCCGCCATGCGCTTGCCGTTGAAGCCTGCGGAACCGACGGCGATGAGCGATTGGATGATTGCGTAACCCGTTCCGCGCGGATCGATTTCCGGGTCGAGAAACGCGACGATGCGGCTCCGTGCATACATCTCCAGCTTGAAGCAGATGACCAGCGGCAGGAGCGTGAGTCCGACGAGCACGAGTGCCGCCAGCCAGCGTTTCGGGATGCCGCCGAGCCACAGCATCGCCATCACCGTGGGCACCCACACGAGCGTCATGCCGTTGTCCTTCTGCAAGAGCGTCAGGGCCATCGGCGGCAGCGTGATGATGCCTGTTCCGCAGAGACGCCAGAATGCGTGGAGATTCGGGAACTGGCTCAAAAAGAGGGCGAGCACGAGGATACCGGAAACGATCGCGATCTGAGACGGCTGGAACTGTGGGAGTCCCGGCAGTTTCAGCCAGCAGACGGCGCCCTTAACCTCGACGCCGAACTTCGTGAACGTAAGCCCGAGCAGGATCATGCTCACGACGTAGAGCGGAATCGCGAGCCACTTGACCCAGCGGTAATCCGTGAGCGTCACAGCGAGAAAAATGACCAGTCCGAATCCGACAAAACGTGCGTGGTCCTGCCAGTAGGTCTTTTCCGACGTGAAATGCTCCGTCGCGCCCTGGATGAAAAACACACCGGCAAGCGAAATGACGACGACCGCCGCGAAGAGCAGCCAGTTCATTCCAATCAATTTTCGCAGAAACGGTGTCATGTCTGATTAACGCGGTTCCGCGCAAAATCTTGCAGCGGAATCACGCGATTTCCGGCACCGCCGCCAGCAGCTTGCGCGTGTATTCGTGCTGCGGGTTTTCGTAAATCTCCTCGGCGCTCGCGCTTTCCACAATCTTGCCGTGATACATCACCAGAACCTTGTGGCTGATGTGCTGCACCACCGCGAGGTCGTGCGCGATGACGAGATAAGTCAGGCCAAG